>NZ_KB906877.1:0-77331 GCF_000381685.1 Nocardiopsis sp. CNS-639 | reverse complement strand
CCCCGGCCGCGGGGGCCGGGGTCGTTGCCCGAGGCCGGAGGGTCCGCTTGCCGTTGGTGCCGACGCAGCAGAGCCCGACCACCCCTACACCCCGGGCGTTGGTCGCCCTCCGATGGTCGCTCCCGCCTTTGGTGCCGCTGTTCGTTGGCCACCCCCGCCCCCACCCGACGCCCACCGTTTTTCGCAGACCATTCCACTTCGCGGCAGCTGGTGCGCTTTCGTTGCCGCCAGAAACCCCCGACAAGAACGGCGTAGGGGAGAGGCCTGTGGGCGGCCCCTCCCTACCCCTTAATTCATCATTCCCATTGAGCGTAGGGTGTGGGGTCCGGGATGTGGAGTGTTTAAGGGCATGCCAAAACGCCTACTGGGTGGGATCCCCCCTATTTCCAGGAAACCATCCCCGCCCCACCCCGGGACACCCCCAACCCCCGCCTGTGGAAAACCGCGGACCACGGGCCGAGAGATATGCCAACCGGTGGTTCTCGGACCCGTTCACACCCGCTGCGCGCCGTCCACTCCCACTTCTCACCCGCTCCTCAACCCAAGCCCAGCCCGCGTCGTGGGTCGGGACGGCGGACCGGACACGTTGTCCACAGGGGTCTGCGAGTGTCGCGGGAAAGTCGTAGGCTCAGGAGTCACCACCTGTCCACCGACCCTCCTGGGGGCACCCGAGCCATGGCCGACTCCTTCGCCCATCTGCACGTCCACACCGAGTACTCGATGCTCGACGGGGCCGCCAAACTCAAGCCCCTGTTCAAGGAGGCGGCGCGGCTGGGCATGCCCGCGGTCGCGATGACCGACCACGGCAACATGTTCGGGGCCTACGAGTTCTACCAGCAGTCCAAGGGCACCGGTGTCACCCCGATCATCGGCATCGAGGCCTACGTCGCACCCGAGTCGCGCTTCCACAAGAAGCGGGTCTTCTGGGGGCGGTCCAGCGGCTCCGACGACGCCTCGGCGGAGGGCGGCAAGGACATCTCCGGCGGCGGCCGCTACCTGCACATGACGATGCTGGCACAGAACGAGAAGGGCCTGCGCAACCTGTTCCGGATGTCCTCGCTGGCGTCCATGGAGGGCTACTACATGAAGCCCCGCATGGACCTGGAGCTGATGTCGGAGTACAGCGAGGGCATCATCGTCTCCACCGGCTGCCCCTCGGGCGGTGTGCAGACGCGGCTGCGGCTGGGCCAGGAGAAGGAGGCCGTCGCCTACGCGGCCGGGCTCCAGGACATCTTCGGCAAGGAGAACGTCTTCCTGGAGCTGATGGACCACGGCGTGCCCATCGAGAAGGAGGTCCGCGACGGCCTGCTCAGGGTCGGCCGGGAGCTGGACATCCCGCCGCTGGTGACCAACGACTCCCACTACGTGTACGAGTCCCAGGCCTCGGCGCACGACGCGCTGCTGGCGGTGGGCGTGGGCAAGAACCTGGACGACCCCACCCGCTTCCGGTTCAACGGGTCGGGTTACTACCTCAAGTCCGCGGAGGAGATGCGCGGCATCCTCAACTTCGAGGAGTGGGAGCAGGGGTGCAGGAACACCCTGCTGGTGGCCGAGCGCGTCGATCCGGGCGCCTACGACGCGGTGTTCGCCCACCGCGACCTGATGCCGGTCTTCCCCGTGCCCGAGGGGGAGACCCAGGCCTCCTGGCTGGCCAAGGAGGTCGAGCGGCTCCTGCCCACCCGCTACCCGGACGGGATCAACGGCGAGATCCGCCAGCGGGTCGACTTCGAGCTCGGCATCATCAACGAGATGGGCTTCCCCGCCTACTTCCTCGTGGTCGCCGACATCTGCCAGTACGCGCGCAAGAACGGCATCGCGCTGGGCCCGGGGCGCGGCTCGGCGGCGGGGTCCATGATCGCCTACGTCCTGGGCATCACCGACCTGGACCCGCTGGAGCACGGGCTGCTGTTCGAGCGGTTCCTCAACCCCGAGCGCGTCACCATGCCCGATGTCGACCTGGACTTCGACGAGCGTCGGCGCGGGGAGATGATCGAGTACGTCACCCGCCTGTACGGCGCCGAGCGCGTCGCGCAGATCCTGACCTTCGGCACCATCAAGGCCAAGGCCGCGGTCAAGGACTCCACGCGCATCCTGGGCATGCCCTACTCGGTGGGCGACCAGATCACCAAGGCCTTCCCCGCCGCGGTCGGCGGCAAGGAGATCCCGCTGGAGGCGGTGACCAACACCGAGCACGAGCGCTACGGCGAGACCACCGAGCTGCGCAACCTCATCGACAACGACGCGCAGGTCGCCAAGGTGATGGAGACCGCGCGCGGTATCGAGGGCCTGACCCGCGGCACGGGTGTGCACGCCGCGGGCGTCATCCTGTCCAAGGAACCCCTGCTCGACGTCATCCCGCTGCACAAGCGCGACACCGACGGCGCCATCATCACCGGCTTTCCCTACCCTCAGTGCGAGGACATGGGCCTGCTCAAGATGGACTTCCTGGGCCTGCGCAACCTCACGATCATGGACGACGCGGTCAAGTCCATCAAGGAGGCCGAGGGGATCGACATCGACCTCGGCAAGCTCCCCCTGGACGACAGGAAGACCTACCAGCTCCTCTCGCGCGGCGACACCCTGGGCGTGTTCCAGCTGGACGGCGGCGCGATGCGCAACCTGCTCAAGCGCATGGAGCCCAAGAAGTTCGGCGACATCGCGGCCGTGCTGTCGCTGTACCGGCCCGGTCCGATGGCCGCGAACGCGCACAACGACTACGCCGACCGCTCGAACGGCCGCCAGGAGGTCACCCCGATCCACCCGGAGCTCAAGGACGCTCTGGAGCCGATCCTGGGGGAGACCTTCCACCTGCTCGTCTACCAGGAGCAGATCATGGCCATCGCCCAGCAGCTGGCCGGGTACACCCTGGGCGGCGCCGACCTGATGCGCCGCGCGATGGGCAAGAAGAAGAAGGAGGCCCTGGAGGAGGAGGAGGCCAAGTTCTTCCCCGGGGCCGAGGCCCGCGGCTTCTCCAAGGAGGCCACGCAGGCGCTGTGGGACGTCATGCTGCCCTTCGCCGGGTACGCGTTCAACAAGTCGCACGCCGCCGGGTACGCCCTGGTCTCCTACTGGACCGCCTACCTCAAGGCCAACCACCCCGCCGCCTACATGGCCGCGCTGCTGACCTCGGTCAGCGACGACAAGGACAAGATGGCGGTCTACCTGGCCGAGTGCCGGACCCAGGGCATCAAGGTGCTGCCCCCCGACGTCAACGAGTCGGGTCTGCGCTTCACCCCGGTGGGCAAGGACATCCGCTTCGGCATGGGCGCGGTGCGCAACGTCGGCGCCAACGTCGTCAACTCGATCATCAAGACCCGCACGGAGAAGGGCAAGTTCAGCTCCTTCACCGACTTCCTGTCCAAGATCGAGCTGGCGGCCTGCAACAAGCGCGTCATCGAGTCGCTGATCAAGGCGGGCGGCTTCGACTCGCTCGGCCAGCCCCGCCGTGAGCTGTACCGCCACCACGAGACGGCGGTGGACGGCATGATCAGCTCCAAGAAGCAGGAGGCGCACGGCCAGTTCGACCTGTTCGGCGGCGGTGACGACGGCGACTCCACCCCCATCGGCCTCAACATCAACTGGGGCGACGAGGAGTGGGACCGCAAGACCAAGCTGGCCTTCGAACGGGAGATGCTGGGCCTGTACGTCTCCAGCCACCCGCTGGCCGGTGCCGAGCGGGTGCTGGCCCGCTCGCGTGACACCTCCATCGCCCAGGTCGTGGCGGGTGAGCTGGCCCGCGAACGCGGTGAGGTGCGCATCTCGGGCCTGATCTCCAAGGTGGACAAGCGCACCAACAAGGCGGGCAACCAGTGGGCGATCGCCACGGTCGAGGACCTGGACGCCTCGATGGAGGTGCTGTTCTTCCCCAAGACCTATCCGCTGTACGTGCAGGCCCTGCTGGAGGACACCGCGGTCACCGTCAAGGGCCGGCTCAACGACCGGGACGGCACGTGGTCGATGTTCGCCTCGGAGATGTCGATCCTGGACATCTCGCAC
Source organism: Nocardiopsis sp. CNS-639 (assembly GCF_000381685.1). NCBI lineage: Bacteria > Bacillati > Actinomycetota > Actinomycetes > Streptosporangiales > Nocardiopsidaceae > Nocardiopsis > Nocardiopsis sp. CNS-639. Next base: position 73,335 of record NZ_KB906877.1, on the reverse strand, counting down.
GTCACCGAGGGGGAGCCCCCCGTGCTGCTGACGGTCGCGGAGGAGCGCCTCACCCCCGAGCTGGTCGGCGACCTGCGCCAGGTGCTGGCCACGCACAAGGGGGACACCCCCGTGCGGATCCGGGTGGACAACCCGGTCCGGTCGCGGGTCTACGCCGTGGACCGCTACTCGGTGCGGATCTCCCCGGAGTTCAACGGTGAGGTCAAGAGCCTGCTGGGGGCCTTCGCGGTCGACTACTGACCAGTGCCCCCAGGACCTCACGGTCCCCGTGCGCCCTCGGGCGTGCGGGGACCTTTTTCGTGCCCGCTCTTGCCAGGATGAAGTAAGCGATATATCTTTGAGCTATCAGAACAGAGCAGGACAGTCGCTCTGTATCGCACGATCTCCAGGAGGACGACATCATGAGCGCCATGGCGATTCCCGGCCCCTGGTCCTGGGAGGCGCGCGGACCGCGCCGTCCGCGCCTTCCCTGGGGCCGCCAGCCGGAGGAGGAGCGACAGGGGCACCCCGAGCACCCGGGCCACCGCGGTCCGCGACACGGCGGTGGACGGTTCGCGTTCGGCCCGCCCGGCCCGCCTCCGCCCCCGGAGCACCCGATGGGGCCGGGACGGCCACCCTGGGGAGGAGGGCCCTTCGGCCCCGACCACCCCTTCGGCGGCTTCGGCCCCGGCGGTTTCGGGCCGGGCGGGGGGTTCGGCCCGGGAGGCGGCCCCGGCGGCCGACGCCGGGGCGGGCACCGCGCCAAGCGGGGTGACGTGCGCACCGGCATCCTGCTGCTGCTCGCGGAGGAGCCGCGCAGCGGCTACGAGATCATCCGGGAGGGCCGCGAGCGCAGCGGCGGCATGTGGCGGCCCAGCCCTGGCTCGGTCTACCCCATGCTCCAGCAGTTGGAGGACGAGGGTCTGGTCGTCCAGGAGGAGGGCGAGGGGCGCCGACGCCCCTACCGGCTCACCGAGGAGGGCATCGCCCACCTGGAGGAGCACGGCGCCGGGCTCACCCCGCCCTGGGAGGCGGTCGCCGACGCCTACGCCGACAGCCGGTCCCGGTACGAGGAGGTCGCGGCCCTGGCCCACCAGCTCACCGCGGCCGCGGCGCAGGTCGCCCAGGCGGGCAGCGCCGACCAGCTGGAGCGGGCCAAACGGCTCCTGGCCGAGACCCGGCGGGGCCTCTACCTCATCCTCGCCGAGGAGGAAGCGGCCGACAGCGCCTCCGCCGCGGCGGAGGACGACGAGGACTGAGGCGACGGGCGCCGGCCGGTGACGGCGACGACGCAGGGGTGTCCGGGGACGCGAGCGCGTCCCCGGACACCCCTGTCTGTTCGCGCCCCTGTTCGTCGGCGCCCCTGTTCGTCAGGGCCTCCGCCCGTCAGCGCTCCAGCCGGTCGGTGTCCCGGCGCGTCGGCGCCCCGGTCCGAGGGAGCGCGTCCTTCGCCCCGAATCCCCCTGTCACCGGCGCGCGGACCTACTCGCCCGTGGTTCCGTCGGCGAGTTCGCGCAGGACGTCCAGGTGGCCGTTGTGGCGGGCGGTCTCCTCGACCATGTGCACCAGTACCCACCGCAGCGTGGTGTGCCCCTCGCCGCGGTGCGCGCGCCGCGAGCCCGAACCCAGTTCCAGCCGGGCGGTGATCTCCCGGGAACGGGCGCACTGGGCCTCGTACTCCTCCAGGAGCCGGGCCAGGGGGACCTCTGCGCCCCGGCGCCACTCGGCGTCGGGGTCCTCCGGGGTGGCGTAGCCCTCGTCGGGCAGTCCCAGCAGGATCATCTCGAACCAGGCGTGCTCCACCCAGCGCAGATGGGAGACGACCGCGCCCACGCTCATCAGCGGGGACGTCGGCAGGGGAGTGGCGGTGGCGTGTTCGGGGGACAGCCCGGCGCACTTGGCGTGGACCGTGGCGCGGTGCCAGTCCAGCCAACTGGTGAGCATGGTGCGCTCGTCGGCGGCCTTGGGCGGGTCGACACGCTGGAGGCCGGGGACGGCCAGAGGGCTGTTCTTGTCACTCATGCCGGTATTCTCCGTTCCGGCTATGCCCCGTATCCACTGGTTTTCCGCAGGCCGGGACGGGGCGTGGGAGAGTAGGGGAGATGGCGGACCGCAACCGGGGGGAGAGGTCGGCGCCGACACGCCGACTGGTCGTGGGGGCGTGCGTCCTGGGGGTCCTGCTCCTGCTGGGTGCTGTCCTGGGGCCGCTGTGGTGGGGTCTGGCACCGCGCGCGGAGGGCACCGCGCTGGGTGGGGGCGAGGTCTTCACCGGAACCACCGAGGACGTGTTCGCGGGCGAGGGCTGGTTCGCCCTCATCACCGCCCTCACCGGGCTGGCCGCGGGCTACACCGCCTACATGGCCCAGTTCCCGCTGTCGCGCCGCCGCTTCCAGGACCTGCGCATGGTCTGCCTGGTCGCGGGCTTCCTCGGCTCGCTGGGCGGGTCCGTGCTCACCTGGCGCATCGGTGTGGCCCTGGACGGCCCGGCGCACGCCGCCGTCGAGGCGGCCGAGCCCGGCGCCACCGTCCAGACCGGGCTCCAGCTCGACGCGACCGCCTTCCTGCTGATCTGGCCCCTGGTGTTCGTGCTCCAGTACGGGCTGCTCGACGCGATCAGCTTCGTGCGCCGCGACCTGCCCGGCGTGCCCCGGCAGGTGTTCGCGCGGCGGGACCCGGAGGCCGAGGAGCACGCCAAGCCCGCGGCGCCGGTCGGCCCCGGCCCGGACCCGGGTCCGGCGGCCCACCCGGGCCCCGGTGAGCCGGTCCCGGCCGAGCACGACCAGGCGGGGCCGGAGGACCCCCGCGGCCGACCCTGACCAGGCCTCCCGTCTTCAGAACCGGTGGACGGTCTCTTCGTACATGCCGTCGAGCAGGTCGCGGTACTTGTCCTCGACCGCCCGCCGCCGCATCTTCAGGCTGGGCGTCATCTCGCCCTCCTCGACCGTCAGGTCGCTCGGCAGGATCGCGAACCTCTTCACGGTCTCGTGCCGGGGCAGACCACGGTTGAGCTCGTCGACGGCCTCCTGCACCATCTCCCGGACCCTGGGCTCCCGCGTCAGGCCCGTGTAGTTGAGGTGGCCCAGCCCGTGCTCCGCCGCCCAGGCGTCGATCGCCTCGGGGTCCAGGGCCACCAGCGCCACGCAGTAGGGGCGCCGGTCGCCGTGCACGACCAGGTTGCTGACGTAGGGGCACAGCGCCTTGAAGCGGCTCTCGATGCTCTGGGGCGCCACGTACTTGCCGCCGGAGGTCTTGATCAGCTCCTTCTTGCGGTCGGTGATGCGCAGGCGGCCGTTCTCCAGGGCGCCGATGTCCCCGGTGGCGAACCAGCCCTCCGCGGTGAGCACCTCCTCCGTGGCGCCGGAGAGGTTGTGGTAGCCGCGCATCACGCCGCCGCCTCGGATGAGGATCTCGCCGTCCTCGGCGATGCGTACCTCGGTACCGGGCATGGGCAGTCCGACCGTGCCGAACCGCACGTCGCCGGGCCGGTTGACGAACGTCCCGGCGCTGGTCTCGGTGAGCCCGTAACCCTCCAGGATGACGATCCCGGCGCCGTAGAAGAACCGGCCGATCTCGGGGGACAGCGGCGCGCTGCCGGAGATGAAGAACTTCAGCCGCTCCCCGAAGCGCGCCCGCAGCCTGGCGAACACGAGCCTGTCGGCGACCCGGTGCTGCGCGGCGAGCAGGCCCGTGGGTTCGCGGCCCTCCTCCTTGAGCCTGGCGACCCGGTCGCCCACCCCCGCGGCCCACCGGAAGATCCGGTACCTGGCCGCGCCGCCCTCCCGGGCCTGCATGACCACGCGGTTGTACACCTTCTCGAAGATGCGCGGGGCGGCGGCCATGAAGGTGGGCCGCACGACGGCCAGGTTGTCCACGATCCGGTCGGGGCGGCCGTCCACGGCGGTCCGGAAGCCGATTCTCAGCTGGCTGACCTGCATGAGCTTGCCGAACACGTGCGACAGCGGCAGCCACAGGTACTGGACGTCGTCGGGGCCCATCAGGTCCCAGCCCTGCGCGCGCAGCTCGGTGTCCAGGTCCGCCATGGCCTGGGACTCGTAGAGCCAGTTCGCGTGGTCCAGCCGCACGCCCTTGGGTCTGCCCGTGGTGCCGGAGGTGTAGATCAGCGTGGCCAGGTGGTCGGGTGCGACCGCCGCGACCAGCGCCTCGAACAGGTCGGGGTCCTGGGCGTGGAGTTCGGCGCCCCGGGCGGCCAGCTCCTCCAGGGACATCACCCAGTCGTCGTCGCCCCCGGCCGCGCCCTCGAAGGCGATCACCCGCGACAGCCCCGGCATCCGCGCGCGCTGGTCGACCAGCTTGGCGACCTGCTCGTCGTTCTCGGCGAAGGCCACCATGCTGCCCGAGTCGGAGACGATGAAGGCGCAGTCGGGCGGGGTGGAGGAGGGGTAGACGGTGGTGGAGGCGCCGCCCGCGCACAGCACGGCCATGTCGGCGAGGATCCACTCCACGCGCGTGCTGGAGACGATCGCGCACCGGGCCTGGGGGGTCACGCCCAGGTCGTGCAGGCCCAGCGCGATGTCGCGCACCCGGTCGCGGGTCTGGGACCAGGTGAGGGTCTCCCACCTCTCGGGGGCGCCGGACGCGCCGGGGAGGGGGTAGCTGAACGCCTCGGAGTCGGGGGACTCGGCGACGCGGGAGAGGAACATACCGGGGACGGAGGAAAAGGGGGATGAAGTGTTACCCATGTCACGAAACTACCCCTGGGTAGGTAACCCGGCAACAGCCCGTGCACGCCCCCGGAAACGGTCCCCGTCGGGGGTCAGGAGGCGCCGATGGGCGCGGTGACCGCCTCGGTGAGCGTGATCAGGTCACGGGGGTCGAGCTCCATCTGCAGACCCCGCCGCCCGGCCGAGACGTAGACGGTGGGCAGTTCGGTGACCGACGCGTCGATCACGGTGCGCAGGCGCTTGCGCTGGCCCAGGGGGCTGATCCCGCCGCGCACGTACCCGGTGGCCTTCTCGGCCAGTGCCGCGTCGGCCATGGCGGCCCTCTTGCCGCCGACCGCGGCGGCCAGCGCCTTGAGGTCGAGCGTGGTGCTGACGGGCACCACCCCGACGGTGAGCTGTCCGTCCACTTCGGCGATCAGGGTCTTGAAGACGTGCTCGTGGGGGACGCCGAGCGCGTCGGCCGCGTCGGTGCCGTAGGAGTGCCCGTCCGAGGAGCCGTCCACCTCGTAGGGGTGCAGCGTGTACGTGGTCTTGGTCCGTCCGGCGGCCACGGTCGCGGGTGTGGCTTTTGCGCTCATTGGGTACCTGGTTCCTTCTCCGCGCGCGAACGCGCTGGTGCGGGCGTCGCAACAGCCAGGGTCGGGCCCCGGGCACGCCGCACCGGTTCGCACAGCAGGCTAGGCCAACACGGGGCGGGTCGCGCGCAGGCGTGCGGGGAAAGCCGGTGTTTCCTCCGTTGGACACCGGTATCGGGGCCTTCGACCCGGAAAGGGGCCGGCGAACGCGCCGCGCGGCCCCCTAGTTGAACGACACGCCGTTGTTGAGGAAAGGGCCCGCGGGGAGGTTGGGCAGGGTGGGGGCGGCCACGATGCGGTTCTCCCGGCGCAGGAAGCGGGCGGTCACGGCCAGCCGGGTCGCGGCGTCCTCGGCCTCCAGCATCCGCTGCTTCTCCGCCTGGTCCAGGACCGCGGCCGCGGCCACCGCGTAGGACAGCGCGATGGGGTCCTTGGGCAGCTCGGGAGAGGCGTCCGGCGACATCCCGATCGAGGCCAGGCGCTGGGAGTAGGTCCCGAACAGATCGCGCACGCGCTCGGCGTGCTCCTCCACGTCCGGGCCGGTCGGCTCGGGCAGGAAGGCCACCGACGCGGTCGAGTACTCCTCGGGGGAGGAGGCGTCCACCTGCGACAGGTCGGTGATGGAGAACCGCGCGCCGCCCTCGACGACCAGGTCGTAGCGGCCGTCCTCGTAGGTGCGCACGTCGCGCACCAGGGCGGTGCACCCGGTCGCGCTGATCCGGGGCAGCGAGGTGCCCGGCCCTCCCGTGGTGGGGGTCCCGGTGTCGGCGCCGCCGGAGCCCTGGCCGGACTCGGAGGCCACCTCCTGGCCCAGTTCGATCCACACGACGCCGAACCGGAGCGGGCCCCGACCGCGCCCGCCCTCGTCCCCCCGGGTGAAGTCGGGCCCGAGCAGCTCCGCGACCAGGCGGCGGTAGCGCCGCTCGAAGACGTGCAGGGGAACGGTCATACCGGGGAACAGCACGGTGTTCAACGGGAAGATCGGCAGGGCCAAGGGCATGGTTCCAGTATGCCCCTCATGCCGGGAACGCGGGCGCCGAAACCGGCGGCGCGTCCCCGGCCGGTCCCGGCCCCCGCGGCCCGCGGGCCTCGGGGGCCGGGTCACGGGGTCAGGAGACCGACGGGCCGGCGGTGCCGGGCGCGCCCTGGCTGCCGCTGTCCTCGCTGGGCATGTCCCGGGCGACGAAGTCCTCCACGTGGAACAGGTTGCCGTTGGCGCGGTCCACCACGTTGAGGAGGGTCGACATCTTGGCGACCTCCTCGGTCTGCTCCTGGATGAACCACTGGAGGAACTGCTCGCCGGTGTAGTCGTCCTCGTCCCGGGCGACCTTGGCCAGGCGCTGGAACTGGTCGGTCACCTCGCGCTCCTGGCGAAGGGCCAGGGCGACCAGGTCCCGGGGCACGGCGAAATCGGTCTCGATCTCGTCCACGCCCGGAAGGGAGAACGGGACGTCGGTGTCCAGGAGGAACCGCACGATCATCATCGCGTGGTCGCGCTCCTCCAGGGACTGCTCGTAGAAGACCCGCGCCAGCTGGGGCAGGTCGTGGTCGTCGAACCAGGCGGCGATGGCCACGTACTGGTGGGAGGCCGTGAACTCGTGCCGCACCTGGTCGACGAGGAGCCGGTGGAACTTGGAAAGGCCGATATCGCTGCTCTTGTTCGAAGTCATGAGTACACGATAACGCATGGAAAAGCATTTCGCGACATTTATCAGTGTGACTCGAATTTCTTAGGCAAGCCTTTCTGAAGGTTAATAAGGTTAGGTGTCCCAAACTTAGGTCGCACTTATTCGGGCGTAACGCGTTCCACCCCGTCGGCGCCCTCCCGGGCCGGCGCGTACCCGCCGGTGGCGCGTGTGGCGTCCATCATCCGGACGGTGCCGCCCACCGAATGGGCACTTCCCCCTAGACTGGGACCGTGATCAGTCGAATCGACCTCCGAGGCACCCAAGGCGACCCGCGTCAGGCCCTTCCGCGCGCGGAACTGGACGTGGCGGCCGCCGCCGAGCGCGTACGCCCCCTGTGCGAGGACGTGCGCCATCGCGGTGTCGAGGCACTGGTCGAACTCACCGAGCGCTTCGACGGCGTCGGACTGACCGACATCCGCGTGCCCAAGGACGCGATCGAGGCCGCCCTGGACGACCTCGACCCCGCCGTGCGCGCCGCGCTGGAGGAGTCCATCCGCCGCGCCCGCGCGGTCCACCGCGACCAGCGCCGTACCGACCACACCACCCGCGTCGTGCCCGGGGGCACCGTCACCGAGAGGTGGATCCCCGTCGACCGCGTCGGCCTCTACGTGCCGGGCGGTCGGGCCGTCTACCCCTCCAGCGTCGTCATGAACGTCGTCCCCGCCCAGGAGGCGGGGGTGCGCTCCCTGGCGGTCACCTCGCCGCCCCAGAGCGCCTTCGGCGGGCTGCCCCACCCGACCATCCTCGCCGCCTGCGCCCTGCTCGGCGTCGACGAGGTCTACGCCGTCGGCGGAGCCCAGGCGATCGCCATGTTCGCCTACGGCGCGGGCCCCTGCGAGCGCGCCGACATGGTCACCGGCCCCGGCAACATCTGGGTGGCCGCGGCCAAACGCCTGCTCAAGGGCGTCATCGGCATCGACGCCGAGGCCGGTCCCACCGAGATCGCGATCCTCGCCGACGCCACCGCCAACCCCGACTACGTCGCAGCCGACCTGATCAGCCAGGCCGAGCACGACGTCGTCGCCGCCTCCGTCCTGGTCACCCCGGACGAGGCGCTCGCCGAGGCGGTCACCGACCGCCTCGCCGCCCGCGTGGCCGCCACCAAGCACGGCGACCGCGTCCGCGAGGCCCTGTCCGGCCCGCAGTCCGGCATCGTCCTGGTCGACGACCTCGACCACGGCCTCGCCGTCGTCAACGCCTACGCCGCCGAGCACCTGGAGGTCATGACCGCCGACGCCGCCGCGTGGGCCGCGCGCGTGCGCAACGCGGGCGCGATCTTCGTCGGCGACTTCTCGCCGGTCTCCCTGGGCGACTACGCGGCCGGGTCCAACCACGTGCTGCCCACCGGCGGCTGCGCCTGCCACACCGGCGGCCTGAGCGTGCAGACCTTCCTGCGCGGCGTGCACGTGGTCGAGTACGACCGCGAGGCGCTGACCGACGTCGCCCACCACGTCATCGCCCTGGCCAACGCCGAGGACCTGCCCGCGCACGGCGAGGCCGTCGCCGCGCGCACGGACCCGGCCTGAGCCCGAAGGCCACCCGCCCGGCGGGAACCCGGGCGCGCGGGTCCCGCGGCCGCACCGGCCGCGACCCGCACGCCCCGCCCGCCTCCGACCGACCATGAGCGTGCAACCGTGAGCTTCACCCTGAACGACCTGCCCCTGCGCGACGACCTGCGCGGCCGCTCGCCCTACGGCGCTCCGCAGCTGGACGTGCCCGTGGTGCTCAACACCAACGAGAACCCGCACCCGCCCTCGGCGCGTCTGGCCAAGGCGCTGGCCGAGGCGGTCGCCGACACCGCCCTGGGCCTCAACCGCTACCCCGACCGGGACGCGGTCCGCCTGCGCGAGGGCCTGGCCGCCTACCTCGGCCACGGCCTGACCGCCGACCAGGTGTGGGCGGCCAACGGCTCCAACGAGGTCCTCCAGCAGATCCTCCAGGCCTTCGGCGGCCCCGGCCGGTCCGCCATGGGCTTCGAGCCGTCCTACTCCATGCACCCGATCATCTCCCGGGGCACCGGCACCGCCTGGGTGTCCGTGCCGCGCGGAGCCGACTTCCGCGTCGACGTGGACGCCGCCCTGGCCGCCATCGCCGAGCACCAGCCCAGCGTCGTCTTCCTCACCTCGCCCAACAACCCCACCGGTACCGCCCTGGACCTGGCCGACACAGAGCGCGTCCTGGCCGCGGCCCCCGGCGTCGTGGTCGTGGACGAGGCCTACGCCGAGTTCCGCCGCGAGGGCACGCCCAGCGCGCTGAGCCTGCTGTCCGACCACCCCAGGCTCGTCGTCTCGCGCACCATGTCCAAGGCCTTCGCCCTGGCCGGGGCGCGCGTGGGCTACCTGGCCGCCCACCCGGCCGTGGTCGAGGCCCTCCAGCTGGTCCGCCTGCCCTACCACCTGTCCGCCGTCACCCAGACGGTCGCGCTCACCGCGCTCGACCACGCCGACGAACTCCTCGCCGCCGTCGCCGACCTGCGCGCCGAACGCGACTCCCTGGTCTCCTGGCTGCGCGGGCACGGCTTCTCGGTCGCCGAGTCCGACGCCAACTTCGTCCTGTTCGGCGAGTTCGAGGACCGTACCCGCGTCTGGCAGGACATGCTCGACCAGCAGGTCCTCATCCGCGAGACCGGCCCGCCCGGGTGGCTGCGCGTCAGCGTCGGAACCCCGCAGGAGATGGCCGCCTTCCGCCGGGCCCTGCTCAGCGCCACCGGACGCTGAGCCGTGCCCGCCGACCCCGAGACCGCCGCCGGGCCCGGCCCGGCCGGGCCCCGCAACCACCGCACCGAGCGAGGAAGTCCCACCACCATGAGCCGCACCGGACGCGTCGAGCGCACCACCAAGGAAACCAAGGTCCTGGTCGAGATCGACCTGGACGGCACCGGCGTCGCCGACGTCTCCACCGGGGTCGGCTTCTTCGACCACATGCTCGACCAGCTCGCCAAGCACGGCCTGTTCGACCTGACCGTGCGCACCGAGGGCGACCTGCACATCGACTCCCACCACACCATGGAGGACACCGCCCTGGCCCTGGGCGCGGCCTTCCGCGAGGCCCTGGGCGACAAGCGCGGCATCCGCCGCTTCGCCGACGCCAAGGTGCCCCTGGACGAGGCCCTGGCCGAGGTCACCGTCGACGTCTCCGGACGCCCCTACCTGGTGCACAGTGAGCCCGAGGGCATGGCCCCGCTGATCGGCCGCGACTACGACACCACCATGACCCGCCACATCCTGGAGTCGTTCGTGGCCCAGGCCCGCGTCGCCCTGCACGTGCGCGTGCCCTACGGCCGCAACGCCCACCACATCGTCGAGTGCCAGTTCAAGGCGCTGGCCCGCGCCCTGCGCGCGGCCACCGAGGACGACCCGCGCGTCAGCGGCATCCCGTCCACCAAGGGCGCCCTGTAGATGGACGGATACCTGTGGGGGATCGCCCTCATCGTGCTCGGGGGCTTCCTCGCCGGAGGCGCGTACGCCCTGTGGAGGGTCAACCGGCCCCTCGCCGTCGTCCTGGCCGGATGCACGGCGCTCGCGCTGGCCTCCGGCGTACTGCGCCTGGACTACTTCTGAAGGGGAAGGGCAGCACCATGCCGTCACGAGTGGTCGTCTTCGACTACGGCTCCGGCAACCTGCGCTCGGCGCAGCGCGCGATGGAGCGCACCGGAGCCGACGTCACCGTCACCTCCGACCCGCACGCCGCCCTCGACGCGGACGGCCTCGTCGTCCCGGGCGTGGGCGCGTTCAGCGCCTGCATGTCCAGCCTCCGGGCCGCGGGCGGCGACCGGATCATCGGCAGGCGCGTGGCCGGGGGACGCCCGGTCCTGGGCATCTGCGTGGGGATGCAGGTGCTCTTCGACCGGGGGGTGGAGCGCGCCGGCTCCGACACCGAGGCGGGGGAGGAGGTCACCGAGGGCTGCGGCGAGTGGCCCGGCACGGTGGACCGCCTGCGCGCACCGGTCGTTCCGCACATGGGCTGGAACACCGTCCGCCCGCCCGAGGACACCCGGCTCTTCGCCGGGATCGGCCCCGAGGACCGCTTCTACTTCGTGCACTCCTACGCCGTGCGCGAGTGGGAGTTCACGCCCACCAACGAGCGCATCCCGGCGCCCGGGGTGACCTGGGCCGAGCACGGCGAGCCGTTCGTGGCCGCCGTCGAGAACGGACCCCTGTGGGCCACCCAGTTCCACCCGGAGAAGTCCGGCGACACGGGCGCCCGCATCCTGGCCAACTGGGTGGACACCCTCTGACCGGTGTCCGCCGGGGCCGCGCCCGGCCCGCCACCGCTCCCGAAGACCTTCCGACCGACGAGAACGAGATGACTCCATGACCGGCGAGACCACCACCCCCGTACTCGAACTGCTGCCCGCCGTGGACGTGGCGGGCGGCCAGGCCGTCCAGCTCGTCCAGGGCAAGGCGGGCTCCGGCGGGCAGTACGGCGACCCCTTCGAGGCGGCCCTGGCCTGGCAGTCCGCCGGTGCCGAGTGGATCCACCTGGTGGACCTGGACGCCGCGTTCGGCCGCGGCCACAACCGCGACCTGCTGCGCGACATCGTGGGCCGCCTCGACGTCAAGGTCGAGATGTCCGGCGGCATCCGCGACGACGAGTCGCTGGCCGCCGCCCTGTCCACCGGGTGCAGGCGGGTCAACATCGGCACCGCTGCCCTGGAGAACCCGGAGTGGTGCGCCAGGATCATCGCCGAGCACGGCGACCGGATCGCGATCGGCCTGGACGTGCGCGGCACCACCCTGGCCGCGCGCGGCTGGACCCGCGACGGCGGCGACCTCATGCAGACCCTGGAGCGCCTGGAGTCGGAGGGCTGCGCCCGCTACGTCGTCACCGACGTCCAGAAGGACGGCACCCTCAAGGGCCCCAACCTGGACCTGCTGCGCACCGTGTGCGAGCGCACCGACAAGCCGGTGGTGGCCAGCGGAGGCGTCTCCAGCCTGGAGGACCTGCGGGCGATCGCCACGCTGGTGCCGCTGGGCGTGGAGGGCGCCATCATGGGAACCGCGCTGTACGAGGGCGCCTTCACCCTGGAGGACGCCCTGGCCACGGTGCGCGAGTCCGGGAGCGTGCGGCCGTGAGCGTGTCGGTGCGCGTCATCCCCTGCCTGGACGTGGACGCCGGGCGGGTGGTCAAGGGCGTCAACTTCGAGAACCTGCGCGACGCGGGCGACCCGGTGGAGCTGGCGGGCACCTACGACGCCGACGGCGCCGACGAGCTCACCTTCCTCGACGTCACCGCCTCCAGCGGCGACCGCGAGACCACCTACGACGTGGTGCGCCGCACCGCCGACCAGGTGTTCATCCCGCTGACCGTGGGCGGCGGGGTGCGCACCCCCGACGACGTGGACCGGCTGCTGCGCGCGGGCGCGGACAAGGTGGGCGTCAACACCGCCGCCATCGCCCGGCCCGAACTCATCGGGGAGATCGCCGAGCGCTTCGGCCGCCAGGTGCTGGTGCTCTCCGCCGACGTGCGCCGGGTGCGCGAGGACGGGCGGCCGACCCCGAGCGGGTTCGAGGTCACCACGCACGGCGGGCGCCGCAGCGCCGGGGTCGACGCCCTGGAGTGGTGCGAGCGCGCGGCCGAGCTGGGGGCGGGGGAGATCCTGCTCAACTCGATGGACGCCGACGGCACCCGGTCGGGCTTCGACCTGGAGCTGATCCGGGCGGTGCGCTCGCGGGTGGAGGTGCCGCTGATCGCCTCCGGCGGCGCGGGCGCGGTGGAGCACTTCGCCCCGGCCGTGGCGGCGGGAGCGGACGCGGTGCTGGCCGCGACGGTCTTCCACTTCGGGCAGTTCACCATCGCCGACGTCAAGAAGAGCCTGCGCGAGGCGGGCCACCCCGTCCGCTGAGCGGCGCGGGGCCCGGCCCCGGCCGCTTCCAGGCACAGGGCCTCCGCGCGCACGCGAGCGCGCGGGGGCCTTCGGCGTGTCCGATCCCTGTATGTCCGGCCCGCTCGTGTCCGAGCCCCCGTGTTCTGCGGCCCCGCCTCCGGCCGGGACCCGGTTCCGCCCCGTGGCCCGGTACACGCGCACACCGTCGAATCGGTTGGCGCATGTGCTGAGAAAACGGGACAAGGACAGAGAACTATGTCCTTTTGGTGGCATTGGCGTGCATTTTGTGAACGTGATGCGGGTCTCACACATCGAACAGTGTGTAACACCCAACCACCCCGCAGCACCGACCACAGGGACCCCAGGGGAAGGAACCTCTCCATGTCCACCACCACCGGGCGGGCCGCCTCCCTCCTCGCGGCCGCCGCCCTCGCCGCGACCACCGCCCTCGCCACCGCGCCCGCCGCCCTGGCGGACGACCTCGACCAGACCTCCCCCGAGGTCCTCGCCGCCATCGAGTCCCAGGTCTGGCCCGAGTACACCCTCGGCGACTCCAGCATCGACGTCTACGCCGCCAAGATGCTGCTCTCCTCGGGTGAGATCAACCCCGGCGAGCTCAACCTGGAGTTCGACCAGGACCTGCACGACACCCTCGTCACCTACCAGGAGGCCTTCGGCCTGCACAACGACGGCGACCTCAACCCCGACACCTGGGAGCACTTCCAGGAGCTGGTCTTCGGCCAGCACCAGTTCCGCCGCGGAGACACCGGCCCGGTCGTCACCATGATCCAGCGCGAGCTCAACGCCAAGTTCAACGCCCACCTGGCCACCGACGGCGTCTACGGACCCGCCACCGAGCGGGCCGTCCGCGCCGCCCAGGAGCACTTCGGCATCGGCGTCGACGGGATCTTCGGGCCCGTCTCCTTCCACGCCGTGATCAGCTACCAGGACTACGCCCGCTGACCGGCCCCGCGGCGCCCCGGTGACCGCGACCGGGACGCGCCCCTCCCGGCGGCGCCCGGGCCCACCCTCTCGGGGCCCGGGCACCGCCGCGCGCGACCGCCCCGCACCCCCCCGCCCCCGCCCGCGACCGGAACCGGCCCCGCCACACCCCGAACCGGACGGAATAGCCCCGTCGCGCCGCGCGCTGAAACAATCCGGTGGAACCTTGTCGGTGCCGCTGGATAGGTTGACACGACACGCGCACGTCCGCGCCCTCCGGCATGCCCGGGGGCCGCCGCGCGCGTGTCGGGCTGCGCCGGGCCTGCCCGGCCACGGAGGAGAACGGGGGGCGTATGGCGCGGGGTACGAGCACCAGGGAACCGGGGAACGAGGAGGGAACGGCGCCGCCCGGAGCCGCCGACGGACCGGGAGCACGCCAGGGAACCGACGCCGCCGAGCACACCGGGGTCTTCACCCGCGGCATGCGGGTGCTGTGGGTCGCCGCCCGCACCGAACCGTGGGTCTTCCTCGCCGCCGTCATCGGGGCCATGCTGCACGCCGCCGTCAACGTCGGCTCCGCCTCGGTCCTGGGCCACCTCACCGACGCCACCATCCTCCCCGCCTTCGAACAGGGCAGCACCACCGCCGCCGCCCTCGTCGGCGCCGCCGCGCTCCTCATGGGCGTGGGACTGGGCAAGGCCACCGGCATCGCCATGCGCCGCATGCTCGCCGCGCTCATGCAGTTCCGCATGCAGGCCCGCTACCGCCGCGCCGTCGCCCGCAAGTACCTCGAACTGCCCCTGTCCTGGCACCACCGCCACCCCACCGGACAGCTGCTGTCCAACGCCAACGCCGACGTCGAGGCCGCCTGGCAGCCGCTCGCCCCGCTGCCCATGGCCGTCGGCAGCGTGTTCATGCTGGTCATCGCGGCCATCGCCATGCTCACCACCGACCCGGTCCTGGCCCTGGTCGCCTTCGTCGTCTTCCCGGTCCTGGCCGCCGCCAACGTCGTCTTCCAACGGCGCGTCTCACCCATGGCCTCGCGCGCCCAGGCGCTGCGCGCCGAGGTCAGCGGCGTCGCCCACGAGTCCTTCGACGGCGCACTCGTCGTCAAGACCCTGGGCCGCGAGGACACCGAGACCGAGCGCTTCACCTCCGCCGCCCACCGCCTGCGCGACGCGCTCATCCAGGTCGGCCGGATGCGCTCGATGTTCGACCCGGTCATGGAGGCCCTGCCCAACTTCGGCGTGCTCGCCGTCCTGCTCCTGGGCATGTGGCGGCTGTCCACCGGCGCCATCGACGCCGGGGACCTGGTCCAGATCGCCTTCCTGTTCACCCTCCTGGCCCTGCCCATCCGCTCCTTCGGGTGGATCCTGGGCGACCTGCCCCGCAGCGTCGTGGGCTGGGACCGCGTCCAGTCCGTACTCAACTCCGGCGGCGCCATGGAGTACGGCACCCGCACCCTGGAGGACACCCCCACCGGCATCGCCCTGAGCGCCCGCGGCGTGACCTTCTCCTACGCCGACTCCTACGACGCGCAAGGCGGCGCGCGCGACCTCATGGACGGCGGCGCCGACACCGCGCCGCGCACCACCGTCCTCAACGGCGTGGACCTGGACATCGCCCCCGGACGCACCGTCGCACTGGTCGGCCCCACCGGGTCGGGCAAGTCCACGCTCACCACCGTCCTCATGCGCTTGGTCGACGCCGACACGGGCACCGTCACCCTCGACGGCGTCGACGTGCGCGACCTGGCCCGCGACCAGATCCCCCGGCACGCGGCCCTGGTGCCCCAGGGCACCTTCGTGTTCGAGGACAGCGTCCGCGACAACATCACCCTGGGCGCCGACGCCGACGACGACCAGGTCTGGGCCGCCCTGCGCCTGGCCCGCGCCGACGGCTTCGTCCGCGAGCTGGAGGGCGGACTCGACGCCCGGCTCGGCGAGAAGGGCACCACCCTCTCCGGAGGGCAGCGCCAGCGCCTGGCCCTGGCCCGCGCGATCGTGCGCCGCCCGAGGCTGCTCATCATGGACGACGCCACCTCGGCCGTGGACCCCCAGATCGAGGCGCAGATCCTGGCGGGCCTGCGCGAACGC
This sequence comes from Nocardiopsis sp. CNS-639, assembly GCF_000381685.1. NCBI lineage: Bacteria > Bacillati > Actinomycetota > Actinomycetes > Streptosporangiales > Nocardiopsidaceae > Nocardiopsis > Nocardiopsis sp. CNS-639. Next base: position 57,546 of record NZ_KB906877.1, on the reverse strand, counting down.
GACGACGCCGCCACCGTGGTCGTGGTCGCCTACCGCCGCGCCACCATCGAACTCGCCGACGAGGTCGTCTACATGGAACGCGGACGCGTGCTGGCCCGCGGCACCCACGAGGAACTGCTCACCACCTCGCCCGGCTACACCAGGCTCGTCACCGCCTACGAGCGCGCCTCCGCCGAGGGGCAGGCCGAGACAGACCCGCTGCCCGAGGAACCCGGCCCCCTCGAACCCGCCCGCCCCACCCGTGACGACGCCGCCGAGGAGGCCACCCGATGAGCGCGCCCACCCGCGACGAGCAGCGAGAGCGGGAGGGGGAGGAGCGGCCCGGCCGCGCCCCCGACGACCCGGCCGTGTCGCTGCACCGCTCCTCCGAGGGAGCGATGGACACGCTCAGGCGCGGCCTGCGGCTCTCCCCGGAGTTCGCCCGCGGCCTGTGGCTCACCCTGGTCTTCGCCGTCGTGGCCACCTCCGGCAAGGTCATCGTGCCCATCGCCGTCCAGCAGATCATCGACAACGGGCTGACCGGCGCGAACGGCCCCGACCTGGGCTTCGTCACCCGCATGGTGACCGTCTGCGCCGCCCTGCTCGTGGTCACCATGATCTGCTCCTACCTGATGAACGTGCGCCTGTACCGGGCCACCGAGTCCGGCCTGGCCACACTGCGCCGCAAGGCCTTCCGGCACGTGCACGACCTGTCCGTGCTCACCCAGAACAGCGAGCGCAAGGGCGCCCTGGTCTCGCGCGTCACCAGCGACGTCGACCAGATCAGCACCTTCATGCAGTGGGGCGGCCTGCTCCTGCTGGTCAGCAGCGGCCAGCTCCTGGTCGCCACCGTCCTGATGGCGGTCTACTCCTGGCAGCTCACCCTCGTGGTGTGGATCTGCTTCCTGCCGCTGCTGTTCGGCGTGCGCTGGCTCCAGAAGCTGCTCTCCAAGGCCTACCTCACGGTCCGGGAGAACACCGGCGACATGCTCGGCGTCATCGGCGAGACCGTCATGGGCGCCTCCGTCATCCGCGCCCACGGCACCGAGGGGCGCACCGCCGAGCGCATCGACACCACCGTCCTGACCACGCGCCGCTCCCAGATCCGCGCCCAGCGGCTGTCCATGGCGGTCTCGCCCTTCGCCGAGATCATCGCGGCCCTGGGCAACACCGCCGTCGTCCTCATCGGCGTCTGGCTCGGCCTGGACGGCGGGCTGACCGCCGGGCAGCTCATCGCCTTCCTGTTCCTGATGACCCTGTTCATCCAGCCGATGATGATGGCCACCGAGATCTTCAACGAGGCCCAGAACGCCATCGCGGGCTGGCGCCGCGTCCTGGGCGTGCTCGACACCGTCCCCGACATCGCCGACCCCGGCGAGGCGGGCCGGGTGCTGCCGCGCGGACCGGTCCGGGTCTCCTTCGACGGGGTGACCTACTCCTACCCCGAGGGCCCCGTCGTCCTCGACGACGTCAGCGTCGAGATCACCCCCGGCACCCGCGTGGCCGTGGTGGGCGAGACCGGCTCGGGCAAGACCACCTTCGTCAAACTGCTCACCCGCCTCATGGACCCTGCCCAGGGCACCGTCCGGCTCGACGGCGTCGACCTGCGCGAGGTGGCCTTCTCCTCCCTGCGCAGCCGCGTGGTGATGGTCCCGCAGGAGGGCTTCCTCTTCGACAGCTCCCTGGGCGACAACATCCGCTTCGCCCGCCCCGAGAGCACCGACGCCGAACTGGAGGCCGCCGTCACCGAACTGGGGCTGACCGAGTGGCTCGACAGCCTCGCCCACGGACTCGACACCCCCGTGGGCCAGCGCGGGGAGTCGCTCTCGGCGGGGGAGCGGCAGCTCGTCGCCCTGGTGCGCGCCTACATCGCCGACCCCGACCTGCTGGTACTGGACGAGGCCACCTCGGCGGTGGACCCGCACACCGAGGTGCGCATCCAGCGCGCCCTGGACCGGCTCACCCGCGGACGCACCTCCGTGGCCATCGCGCACCGGCTCTCCACCGCCGAGGCCGCCGACCGGGTCCTCGTCTTCGACGACGGGCGCATCGTGCAGAGCGGCTCGCACACCGAACTGGTGGACAGGCCCGGCGTGTACGCCGACCTGTACGCCTCCTGGGTGCGCTCCTCGGCCTGACCGGGGCCGTCCACAGGCCAGCGGAAGGGGGTGCGCCCGCACGGCCGCCGGGCTAGCGTTGATCCGGGGGCGCCGTGTCCGTCCCGACGGCGGGGGGCGGCCCCCTGATCCATTCTCCCCGGACCGACCGAACCCGGGCAACGCCCCGGCCGGGCCTGTGGACGCCCGCCGCCGACCGCCGAGAGCGTCACCGGCCGCGGTCGGCGGACGCACGGCCCGCGGACGCACGGCCCGCCCGTCGGCCCGCGGGCGCTACCGGCCGCGCCACCAGTGTGCCGCCAGCAGCTCCGCCACCAGCGGTTCCACCAGCAGGCTCACGTCCTGGTCGGTGTCGCCCGGGTAGCGCACGGTCAGCTCCGCCTCCGGCATCCGCTCCTGACCGGGGGTGGGGCCCACCGCCACGAACGCCCCCCGCAACTGCCCCAGGTGCTGGGCGAAGCGCTCGTCGTAGGCCGAACCCGCGAACAGCAGCGCCCGGTAGTCCGTGACCGCCGCCAGGTGGCGGTCCGTGTGCGACCACTCCCCGGTCTCACACGCGTGCGCCACCCGCACCGGCCCCTGGCGCAGCACCCGCACCCCCTGCCAGGCCGACGCCATACGCTCGGCCGGGGCCACCATGTGCACCCCGTGCGGCGAATCCAGGATCCGGGCGACCTCGGGCACCCACCCCGGCGCGCTCTCCAACAGCGACGCCGTCGCGTTCGCCGTGCGGCGCAGCAGCCCCGGCAGGGACTGGCTGTTGCCCGTCCGGGGCGCGCCCAGACGATGCCCCAACAGCAGGAGCAGGGCCAGCGCGTGCTGGTAGGCGCGACATCCCACACCGCTCGCCTCCTCACCCGCGTGCAGCGGCACCAGCAGATCCGCCTGCCGCCCCACCACCGAGTCCACCGACGGGGCCAGCACGATCACCGGCGACCGCGCCACGTAGCGGTCCAGCACCGTGTACAGCTCGCGCTGCCCACCGCCCAGGCTCACCGCGACCACGAGCGTCTCCGGCCCCGCGGGCGGCTCCTCCGCCGACGAGGAGAAGTCCGCGCTCGCCGCGATCCCCGCCCGGCGCAGCCGCGCCGCCGCCACCTCGCACGCGTGCCGCGCCGCGCCCAGGCCCAGGAAGCGCACCGCGGCGGGCTCGTCGTCGAGCAGCGCGGGCAGCGCGGCGTAGGGATCCCACCGCGGAAAGCGCTCGGCGAGCCGGATCAGCGCCTCGGGCTTGCCCGCGAGGTCGCGGGACAGGGACTCGGCGGTCACGAAACCCCCCAGGGTACGAAGGCAGGGCGAGGGACGACGCACGAACTCTAGGACATCCGCGGCCCCCGGCTCCCGGCGCCCACCGCCCCCCGCCCCCGCGCTCCCCGCCGTCCCGTCCCGAACAGCCCCCGCACCGCCCCGACCCGCACCCCCGACGCCAGGGGACACCCGGTGCGGGACGCTCCGGCGGCGGCCATAACCTGGAGTGCATGAGCGTCACCAGCCTCGACCCGGACATCGCCGCCCGACTCAAGCGCAACCCGGACGGCCTCGTCCCCGCCGTCGTGCAGCAGCACGACACCGGGGAGGTCCTCATGCTCGCCTGGATGGACGACGAGGCCCTGCACCGCACCCTCACCACCGGCTCCGCCACCTACTGGTCGCGCAGCCGCGGCGAGTACTGGGTCAAGGGAGCCACCTCCGGACACACCCAGCGTGTGGTGTCGGTCGCACTCGACTGTGACGGGGACACCCTCCTGGTCCGGGTCGACCAGGAGGGCGCCGCCTGCCACACCGGCGACCACACCTGCTTCGACGCCGGGAGACTCCTGTGAGTTCGGCCTCCTCGTCCCGCGTGCGCCGGGAGTACGGCCTGGCCATGCTCGCCCTGGCCGCCGGGGCCGGACTCCTGCTCGCCGCCGCCGGACGCCAGTGGGCGACCGGCGAACTCACCGCGCCGGGGCCGGTCGCCCCCGTCTCCGTGGAGCTCACCGGGACCGACCTCACCGGCGCCCTGAGCGGCTTCGGCTGGGCCGGGCTGGCCGGGATCGCCGGCCTGTACGCCACCAGGGGCTGGGGTCGCCGGGCGGTCGGCCTCCTCGTCGCCCTGGGCGGAGCGGCCGCCCTCAACGCCGTCTGGGGCGCCACCCGCCCCGACGCGCTCCTGGCCGCGATGGCCGACAGCACCACCGACACCGCCGGGGCCGCCCAGGTGGCCGCCGACCCCCGCCTGCTGGCCCTGGGGCCCGCCATGGCCGTGGCCGGAGCCGTCCTCCTGGTCGCGGCGGGGCTGGTCGCGGTACTGCGAGCCCCTGCCTGGCCTGGTATGGGCACCCGGTACGATCGGGACGCCGCACCGCGCGCGACCCGGTCCGAGACGCCCTCCGACCTGTGGAGGTCGCTGGACGCCGGTGACGACCCCACACTCGACGCCGAGTCCGCGGGCGCCACGCCCGCGGATCCCGACGGCGCCGCCCGCGCACCGCGGGCAGCACGCCCAGCCGAACCTAAGGAGAACACCTGATGGCCGACGAGCACCACGACGACCACGGCAACACCCTGTCCGCCTGGTTCCTCACCGTGTCCTGGATCGTGGCGTGGTCCGTGGCGGCCTTCGTCATCGTCTTCCTCGGCGGCGACCTGCTGCTGTGGACCGCCGTCGCCCTCGTCGCCAGCGTCGTGCTCGCCGCGATCGCCGGTGTCATGAAGAAGGCCGGCTACGGCCGCAAGGAGCCCCGCCCCGTTCCGCCCACGCGCGAGGAGTGGGAGGCCGGCCGCAAGTCCGCCGCCGCGCAGCCCGAGCCCGCCGCCGCGCAGCCCGGCCCCGCCCTGGACCCCGACGCGACCAAGGCCTGACGGACACCGGGACACCGGGGAAGCCGCAGCTCACAACGAGTGAATAACGGAAATATGGACGAAGGTCCCACGGGGCGGGTAGATTCGGCCCACCGGCCACGACTGCCGCGTCGGTTCGGTTCGGTGGGAGTCTCACCGATCTGGCATCATTCCTTTCTGCCCGCGGTGTATGCGATCCGGTGATCCAACCCTGCCCCGTGTTGGGCCGGAGTGTTCCCGCATGCGCCGCGCAAATCCCTTGTCCTCTTCCGGAAAGTTGTACCGAGCATGAGTTACGGTCCCCCTCCCCCCGGCAACCCCGGCCCGCCCCCCGGCGGCGGCTACGGTCCCCCCTCCGGGGGCTACGGCGCCCCCAGCGGTCCTCCGCCGGACAACGGCCTGGTCTGGGCCATCGTCGCCATCTTCTGCTGCTGGCCCTTCGCCATCCCCGGCATCGTCAACTCCACCAAGGTCAACGACCTGTGGAACCGCGGTGACCACGCGGGGGCCATGGAGGCCCAGAAGCAGGCGAAGAAATGGACCAAGATCGCCTTCATCTGCGGTGGCATCCTGTGGGCGCTCCTCATCGCCTTCTACGTCGTGCTGTTCATCATCGGTATGAGTGCCGCCGCCACCACACCGACGTACACCACCTACTAGCGAGGCGGGACTCCGGTTCCCACCACGCTTCGTTCGCCCCCGAGCGCCTCAGCGCTCGGGGGCGCCCTTTCTGTCTGCCCCCGAACCTCTAAGCTGGTCACGTGTACCCACAGCACGAAGAGCCGTCCCAGAGCCAGCTCCCCCAGGCTCCGGCCGAGCCGCGTTCCCTGGGGGAGCGGCTCAGGCGGCGGGCCGCGTCGCTGCACCCGGTCGTGTGGCCCGCCGGACTGGGCGTGCTCGGTCTGGCCGGAGCCACCCTCCTGCACTTCGTGGATCCCAATGAGCCCGGTAACTACCCCACCTGCCCCTGGCTCCTGCTCACCGGAACCTTCTGTCCGGGCTGCGGCAGCATGCGGGCTATCGCTCTGCTCACCCACGGTGAGATCCTGGCCTCCATCAGTATGAACCCCCTGCTGTGGCTGCTGCTGCCCTACGTCGCCTGGACCTACGGGCGTTGGCTCCTCCACTCCATACGGCCGCCCAAGAGGTACCCCAAACTGACACCGGGCTGGTTCCTGTGGGGCATGCTCATCGTCATCATGGCGCACTGGGTCCTGCGCAACCTCCCCTGGTTCTCCTTCCTCGCCCCCGGGACGCCCCTCTTCCCCGGCTGGTAGCAGAACCAGGACGGCCCCACCGCAGTCCCACCCGGCGAACGCGGCCACGCGCCGCTGCACGCGACAACGACGCTCTGAAAAGGTGCCATCACATGAGCTACGGCCCTCCCCACACCGGTGGTTACGGCCCTCCCGGCGGCTACGGTTACCACGCCCCGCCCCCCGGCGGACCCCCCAAGAACTACCTGGTGTTCAACATCCTGGGCATCGTCAGTTGCCTCCCGGTGATCGGCATCATCGGTCTGATCTTCGCCCTCCAGGTCAACAGCAAGTGGCAGATGGGCGACTACGCGGGAGCACAGTCCGCCTCCGACACCGCCAAGATCCTGGGCATCATCGGCCTGGTCTGCTTCATCCTCCTGGCCCTCTACGCCGTGTTCTGGCTCCTGTACTTCATCTTCATGATCGGGATACTGGCGACCATGTGACCGCCGGTCGGCGCGCTGCACCGACACACCGGTGCACGAGCCCCCTTTCCGGCTTCCGCCACCGTCACAGTGGTGGTCTCCGACGGGGTCGGCGACCCCGCGGCGCCCACGGGTGGATACGATGACCAGCAACACGGTGCGGCGGTGTCCGATCCCGCCGCGCGAGGAGCCCGCACCCGGGCCACCGCCGTGCCGGCCCACTTTCACGAGGGAGCAGTAACTGGTGAGCGTGCTCGACGAGATCCTCGACGGAGTACGCGCTGACCTGGCGCAGCGGCAGGAGGACCTGCCCCTTGACCGCCTCAAGGCCCAGGCCGGGTCGGTGCCCACCCCGAAGGACGCCGAAGCCGCCCTGCGCCGCCCGGGCGTGCACGTCATCGCCGAGGTCAAGCGGGCCAGCCCCTCCAAGGGTCCCCTCGCGGCCATCACCGACCCCGCGGCCCTGGCCCGCGACTACGAGGCCGGCGGCGCCGCCCTGATCAGCGTCCTCACCGAGCAGCGCCGCTTCAAGGGCAGCCTCGCCGACCTCCAGGCCGTCCACAAGGCGGTCGACACCCCGCTGCTGCGCAAGGACTTCGTGGTCAGCTCCTACCAACTGTGGGAGGCCCGCGTCTTCGGCGCCTCCGCCGTGCTGCTCATCGTCGCGGCCCTGCCCCAGGAGGCCCTGGTCTCCCTGGTGGAGCGGGCCCGCTCGCTCGGCCTGATGCCGCTGGTGGAGGTCCACGACGAGGAGGAGGTCGCGCGCGCACTCGACGCCGGGGCCACCGTCGTCGGCGTCAACGCCCGCAACCTCAAGACCCTGGAGGTGGACCGGGACACCTTCTCCCGGCTCGCCCCCCTCATCCCCTCCGACGTCGTCAAGATCGCCGAGTCCGGTGTCCGCGGCCCGCACGACCTGCTGGCCTACGCCGGAGCCGGAGCCGGGGCCGTCCTCGTCGGCGAGAGCCTCGTCCGCGGCCGCAACCCGCGCGAGGCCGTCGCCGACCTGGTCACCGCCGGGGCCCACCCCGCCCTGCGGGACCGGAACTAGGGGCACAGACCGTGAGAGGGTTGACGCAGGCACCGGCGGACGCGGCGGCGACGCGCCCCGTCCGCAGATGGCGATGGCTCTAGGGAACCCGCGCCAGTGAGCCGCGGGTTCCCGCCGCCGCGTTGACCCACAGCCAGAACGCGCCGCCGGAGCCGGGCGGCGCACAGCCGGTCGGCGCGCGGACCCCGCGGCGCGAGGCCGGGGGAGCCCCGCGCTCGGCCCTTCCCAGGAGAGCGTGCAATGAGCCACGACCAACCCCTGCCCGACCAGCGCGGGCACTACGGCCGCTTCGGCGGCCGCTTCGCGCCCGAAGCCCTCGTCGCCGCCCTCGACGAGGTGGCCGCGGAGTGGGAGAAGGCCAAGCAGGACCCCCAGTACCAGGCCGAACTCGCCGAACTGCTCAAGGACTACACCGGGCGCCCCAGCGCCCTGAGCGAGGCCCGCAACTTCTCCGAGCACTGCGGCGGCGCGCGGATCCTGCTCAAGCGCGAGGACCTCAACCACACCGGATCCCACAAGATCAACAACGTCCTCGGCCAGGCCCTGCTCACCAGGCGCATGGGCAAGACCCGCGTCATCGCCGAGACCGGAGCCGGACAGCACGGCGTGGCCACCGCCACCGCCTGCGCCCTGCTCGGCCTGGAGTGCGTGATCTACATGGGCGAGGAGGACACCCGCCGCCAGGCGCTCAACGTCGCCCGCATGCGCATGCTCGGCGCCGAGGTCGTCCCCGTCACCATCGGCAGCCGCACCCTCAAGGACGCCATCAACGAGGCCTTCCGCGACTGGGTGGCCAACGTCGACCGCACCCACTACCTGTTCGGCACCGTCGCCGGACCGCACCCCTTCCCCAAGCTCGTGCGCGACCTGCACTTCGTTGTCGGCCAGGAGGCCCGCGAACAGGTCCTGGAGCGCGTCGGCAGGCTCCCCGACGCGGTCGCCGCGTGCGTGGGCGGCGGCTCCAACGCCATGGCCGTCTTCGCGGCCTTCATCCCCGACGAGGAGGTCGCCCTGTACGGCTTCGAGGCCGGGGGAGAGGGGGCGCAGACCACCCGCACCGCCGCCTCCATCACCGCGGGCAGCCCCGGCGTCTTCCACGGGGCGCGCACCTTCGTGCTCCAGGACGAGTACGGCCAGACCCTGCCCAGCCACTCCATCTCCGCCGGACTCGACTACCCGGCGGTGGGCCCCGAGCACGCCTACCTCGCCGACACCGGCCGCGCCACCTACGAGCCGGTCACCGACGCCGAGGCCATGGAGGCCTTCCGGCTGCTGTGCCGCACCGAGGGCATCATCCCCGCCATCGAGAGCGCGCACGCCCTGGCCGGCGCCCGCAAGCTCGGCGAGCGCCTCGGCCCGGACGCCGTCATCCTGGTGAACCTCTCCGGGCGCGGCGACAAGGACGTTGACACCGCGGCCGCCTACTTCGGCCTCGTTGACCCGGAGGGACAGGCGTGAGCGCCACCGCACTGCAGACCAAGCTCGCCGAGGCCCGCGAGGCCGGACGCGCCGCCCTGATCGGCTACCTGCCCGCCGGGTTCCCCGACGTGGAGTCCTCCGTCCGGGTCATCCAGGCCATGGTCGAGGGGGGCTGCGACGTCATCGAGGTCGGCCTGCCCTACTCCGACCCCATGATGGACGGCCCCACCATCCAGCGGGCCGCCGACCGCGCCCTGGCCTCGGGCACCACCACCGACGACGTGTTCCGCGTGGTGGAGGCCACCGCCGCCACCGGCGCCGCCGCCGTGGTGATGTCCTACTGGAACCCCATCGAGCGCTACGGCGTCGAGCGCTTCGCCGCGAACCTGGCCAAGGCGGGCGGGGCCGGGGTGATCACCCCCGACCTCATCCCCGAGGAGTCCGAGGAATGGGTGGCCGCCTCCGACTCCTGCGGCCTGGACCGGGTGTTCCTGGTCGCGCCCTCCTCCACCGACCGGCGCCTGGCCCTGACCACGCGCGAGTGCACCGGCTTCGTGTACGCCGCATCGCTCATGGGCGTCACCGGCACCCGCACCCAGGTCGCCGACACCGCCGCCGCGCTGGTGCGGCGCACCCGCGAGGCGACCCGCGACTCCGGCCTGCCCGTCTGCGTGGGCCTGGGCATCTCCACCGGCGCCCAGGCCGCCGAGGTGGCCGCCTACGCCGACGGCGTGATCGTCGGCGCCGGGTTCTGCCAGCGCGTCCTGGACGCGCCGGACCTGGACACCGGGCTCGTCGCGGTCCGCTCCTTCGCCCAGGAACTGGCGCAGGGCGTGCGCTCGGGCCGCACCTGACCGGAGGGGCCCGCGACCAGCGGGACGCGTGAACACCGGCGGGGGCCGTCCACGGGACGGTCCCCGCCTTCGTCGTACCGCCCCCGTCTCCGGGCCCGTCCGCCGCCGGGCGGGGCAAGGCGACGGCCAAGCCGGTGAGAATCGGGTGAGAGGACCCCCGCGGAACCTCCCGACACCCCTTCGACCAGGTACTCATGAAGGAGAGGGGGCACCCTCCGCCCCGGGGGACGCCGCTCGCTGCGCCCGAAATCCCGGACACAGCGTCACCCACTCAACACAAGCAGTAGGATCTGACCCGACGCGAAGGGCGACGACGTGCCCACGCACCGTGGTCGCGAGGTTCCCCTCCTCCCACGCCCACCCGCCCCCGGGGGCCGTGTCCGCCCCGGACGCGCACGGGGACGGGTGGCGGCGCGGTGGCGGTGGCCACATCCCCGCATCCCGGGAACCCCGCACGGCCCGGCGACGACTCCATGGAAGGACCCGCGTCCGCTCCGGCGGGCGCCACGGCCACGGCCGCACCGAACGGAAGGAGGCAGGGGCTCCCGCCCCCGCCCGCAGACGGGGGCACCCGCCCCGCACATCCGATGACCCGCCCGCTCTCTCCCCGGAGGCCGCAGTGATGGACACGACCGACCAGACGCCCGCCACCGAACCCGCGCCCGGATCGCGCTGGGAGGCCGTCCAACCCTGGCTCAGCCTCGCCTGCCGAGTCGGACTGGCCGCCGTCCTGGTCTTCGCCGCCGTCTCCAAGTTCCCCCCGGCCCTGTCCGTCCAGGCGGTCGAGGCCTACGACCTCTTCCCCGCCGAGGTCGCGCGGTTCATCGGCTACACCCTCCCCCTGTTCGAACTCGCCCTGGCCGCCCTGCTCCTGGTCGGGCTCGCCACCCGCTACGTCGGCGCCGTCAGCGCGCTGCTCATGGTCGTCTTCATCGCCGGGATCCTCTCCGCCATGGCCCGGGGCCTGAGCATCGACTGCGGCTGCTTCGGCGGCGGCGGACAGGTCGACCCGGAGGAGACCACCTACGGGCTCTCCATCGCCCGCGACATCGCCTTCGCGGCGATGGGCGCCTTCGTCGCGGTCTGGCCGCGTTCGCCCTTCGCCGTCGACCGCGCACTCGGCCTCTTCCGGTGACCCCGGACGGCCGACCGTATCCAGCAGTGAGGAACAGGGGAAGACATGGGCAGTGAAGCGCGCAGGCGCTCCCGCGAGAAACTCAAGGAACAGAGGGAGAAGGACAAGCGCAGGGCCAAGCGCAACAGAACCCTCATCGTGGTGGGCGTCGCCGCCGCGGCGGTGCTGCTCATCGTCGGCATCGGCTACGTCGCCCTCAACGCCGACCGCCGCAGCGGCGAGTACGAGGGGGCCCTGGCGCCCACCGCCCTCCAACAGGACGGCAGCGTCGTCATGGCCCAGGAGGGCGCCTCGGCCCCCGTCGTCGAGGTCTACGCCGACTACCAGTGCCCCGCCTGCCGCCAGTTCGAACTCCTCAACGGCGGCGTCCTCAAGGAGAACGCCGCCCGGGGCGAGGCCATCGTCCACTACCGGCCGGTCAGCATCTTCGCCCAGCAGCCCGTGCCCCTGAGCAGCAACTCGCTGCGCGCCGGGGCCGCAGCCCGCGCCGCCGCCGACCACGACCGGTTCGTGCGCTACAACGACATCCTCTTCGAGCACCAGCCCACCGAGCGCACCGAGGGCTTCACCGTCGACCAGCTCAAGGAGTGGTTCGCCGAGACCGACCCCAGCCCGGAGCAGCAGGAGCAGTTCGACCAGCGGGTGGACGACGAGGCCGCCGTGGTCTCCCGGTTCACCGAGGAGTTCCTGCCCGCACTGTCCGAGGACGCCATGGCGCAGATCGGCGAGGAGACCCTCGCCACCATGGTGCTGTCCGACCTGCTCGCCTGGGGCGCCGAGCACGGCCACGACCCCTCGTTCCTGGAGGGGACCTACACGGGCCAGATCATCGAAGCCACCGGGAACGCCTACACTCGCTACAGCGGAGACAACGCCTTCCGCGGAACGCCCTCCGTCTACATCAACGGTGAGTTGCTCGACAACGACACCGCCATGACCGCCCGGGGACTCAACGAGGCGATCGCCTCAGCGGAACCCGGCGAGGTCGACACCCAACCCACAGGCGACGGGGGTGGCGCGGAGTAGCCATCCCCGAAGACACCCCCGCACGCGGGGCGAACCCGAGAGCAGACCAGTGACATTGTCGTCGACAGCCACGGAGGGCGCGGTCGAGTTCGGCCGGGCCCTCGCGGCCTTCCCCAGCCCGCAGGTCAACTCCATCCCCATCGGGCCGCTGCAGATCCACTTCTACGCCCTGTGCATCCTCGCCGGAGTCATCGTCGCGGTGCTGTGGAGCGAGCGGCGCTGGGCCGCCATGGGCGGTGAGAAGGGCACCATCATGGACATGGCCGTGTGGGCCGTGATCCTGGGCCTGGTCGGCGGACGCCTCTACCACGTCATCAGCGACGCGCAGCTGTACTTCGCCGAGGGCCGCGAGCCCATCCGCGCCCTGTACATCTGGGAGGGCGGACTCGGCATCTGGGGAGCCATCCCCATGGGCGCCCTGGGCGTGTGGCTGGTGGCCCGCAAGCGCGGCCTGTCCATGTCCAAGCTCTCCTTCGCCATCGCCCCCACCCTCCCCCTGGCCCAGGCCCTGGGCCGCTGGGGCAACTACTTCAACCAGGAGCTGTTCGGCAGGCCCACCGACCTGCCCTGGGCCGTGGAGATCACCCCCTACCCCAACGGCGCCCTGCGCCCGGGCATGGAACTGGGCGTGAGCACCTACCACCCCACCTTCCTCTACGAGTCCCTGTGGTGCGTGGGCCTGGCCGTCCTGCTGGCCTGGGCGGGCCGCCGCTACGAGCGCTCCCTCCAGGGCGGACGCCTGTTCGCCCTCTACGTCATGGGCTACTGCGCGGGCCGGTTCTGGATCGAGTACCTGCGCGTGGACCCGGCCAACGACTTCCTGGGCCTGCGCCTGAACAACTGGACCTCCCTCCTGGTCCTCCTCGCCGCCCTGGCCTACTTCGTGTGGGCGGGACGGCGCATCGACTCCTTCTCCAGCGCCGTCGTCCCCCACGGCCACGACGCCGGAACCCAGGTGTTCGGGCCCACAACCGATGGTGAGACGCGCGACGACAGCACCGTCTACAGCGCCCTGGACAGCGAGGAATCGCGTGTCGGTTCGCAAAGCTCCAGCTCACAGGAGGCGGGGACGGAATACCACCCGAGCCCTGAACGATCTAGTAGCGAGGGCTCGACCGACAGGGACGCCGGGGACACGGGAACCGAACCCGGGACGAAGCCCGAGTAGACACAGGGAAGCCACGTGGACCGGCCGTGTCCGGACACGCATCTGGGCCCCTGTACCTTTCGAGCAGACCACGGGTTGACGATTGAGAAAGACCGTGAGCAGAGCTGAGTCCGGGTACGGCCGCAGAGGCCGCCGCGCCCAAAGCGCCCGCACCGAGGACCGCACCGACGACCAGATCCTGGACCGGGACGAGGAGGGGTACGACCCCGAGGAGGACTTCTCCGCGGAGTACGGCCACACCCGTCCCGCCGACGACGGCTACGACGACGGACCCCATGACGACGGGTCCTACGACGAGGACGCCTACGAAGAGGACGACGGTACCGGCGACGCCGACGCTGACGACGCCGAGGAGACCGGCGGCCGCGCCTCGCGCCGCAGGAAGGGCCGCGGGGCCCGCGCCTCCTCCCGCCGCAGGAGCCCGGGCAACCGGGCCGCCGGAGGCAGGCGGGCCGGAGCCACGGGAGTGAACAAGGTCTCGGCCTTCTCCGCCGCCGCGATCAAGAGGGTCTCGGTCCTGGGCGACCGGCCCAACCAGATCGTGTACACCCTCGCCGAGCAGAGCAAGCGCAAGCGCGGCACCGCCGTGCTCGGCCTCCTGCTCGGAGCGTTCAGCATCGCGCTGATCGCCCTCCTCGGCCTGCTGTCCTACCAGCTCTTCGCCGGCAACGGCGGCGCCGTCGCGGGCGGGGACGACACGGTCGTGGCCCCACCGGACGGGCACAGCACCCTCACCCCGGAGCTGTACCTGTCCGAGCCCAACCGCGAGGACGTCTTCGGCGCCATCAACGAGCGCCCCGAGGGCATCGAACCGATGACCGAGGAGAGCGTCTTCGACCCGGTCCGCGAGATCGGCCTGGACGACGTGAACCTGGAGCTGCGCCAGGGCTCGGTCACCGACTCCTGCACCTCCCTGGTGTGGGGCGAGGAACTCGGCCAGAGCCTGATCGACGCCAACTGCGTCCAGGCCGCCTCCGGCGTGTACACCGACGGCGACGAGCAGCACGTGGCCCAGTTCACCCTGTTCGATCTGGCCAACGCCGAGGCCGCGGCCGAGGTCGAGCGCGAGCTGGACCCGACCAACGCCGAGAGCGGCGCCGGGTTCCTGCTCACGCAGACCGGCGACGAGATCCCCGGCCTCCAGGACGGTTACAGCCAGGCCACGACCCAGGTCATGGGCCACTACCTGGCCGTGTTCTGGGTGGCCGACACCGACGGTTCCCCGCCCGGGGACAACGCCGACATGGCGACGCTGAGCGTGGCCTCCATGAACGCGGCGCGCTACGTCTACGAGGAGGTCGTGGCCGTGAACCAGGCGGCGGAGCAGGCCGAGGAGTAGTCTGTCCCGGCCTGTCGGAGGCCCCGATAGGATCTGCGACAGACCGACCCGAGGTCACACGAGGCGCGGCGAGGATTCCCGGCCTCACACACCCCCGAACACACCGGTCCGGCCCGCGTACGCGCGGGCCGGACCGCATCCGAGGAAAGGTCCATTGGGTGTCCCCTTCTGAACCGTCGGCGTCCGGACCCGCGGGGCGTCGGAGGAAGACCAGCGAGCCCGACACCGAGCCCGAGGGGCGCTCCTCCCGGGAGGGCGGGCGCCGACGGGCCGGGGGGCGCAGGAAGAAGGAGTCCAGGCGCCTGGGCCCCCTCATCGCCATCGTGGCCGGAGTGCTGGTCGTGGCGCTGATCGCCCTCGGCGTGGTCCTGTACCTCAACGCGGGGGAGGGCGGCGGCGAGGGGCAGGCCGCCCCCCAGACCCGCCCCGCCGTGTACCGGGTCGTCGACGCCGGCAGCATGAACGAGGTGCTCGCCACCCGCGAGGCCGACAGCCGCCCCCTCAACGAGAACGAGCTGTTCGGGGACCGCAACGCCGAGATCTCCAGCCAGAGCATCGACTTCACCCTGGGCGAATCGGTCCTGGCCGAGGACTGCGCCGCCGCTGTGTGGGGCGAGCCCGCCAAGGCCGCCCTGGCCGAGGCCGACTGCACTCAGGCCGGGCGCGCCACCTACGTGTCCGACACCTACTTCGGCGTCGTGGCCGTGTTCAACCTCGCCGACGTCGAGGGCAGCCGCGCGGTCGCCGCGGCCCTCGCCGAACCCGAGGGGGAGGGCGCCCAGGACCCCGGCTTCGTGCTCTCGCCGTCCGGCGCCGAGCCCTTCGACCGCCTGGGCAGCGGCTACAGCGCCAGTGACGCGGTCGTCAGCGGCCACTACCTGGTCCTGGTGTGGGTGCAGCCCACCGATTCGGAGTCGGTGGAGGACAGGGTCAGCCTGTCCGGGCCGCTCGTGGCGCTGGCCAACTTCCGCGACCCGCTCTACCGGCGCATGGTGCAGCAGGAGGGCAGCACCGGCGGCGGCACCGAGGGGACGACGGAGGGCACCGAGGGAACGGGCACCGACGGAACCGGGACCGAGGGCACGGGAACCGACGGAACGGGCACCGGGACCGAGGGCCTGGGC
Organism: Nocardiopsis sp. CNS-639; assembly: GCF_000381685.1. Classification (NCBI taxonomy): domain Bacteria; kingdom Bacillati; phylum Actinomycetota; class Actinomycetes; order Streptosporangiales; family Nocardiopsidaceae; genus Nocardiopsis; species Nocardiopsis sp. CNS-639. Next base: position 41,827 of record NZ_KB906877.1, on the reverse strand, counting down.
ACCGACGGCACCGGCACTGGCGTCGAAGGTGAGAGTGTGACCGGCAACGAGGGCACGGGCACGGAGCTGCCCGGAACCACCGGCACCGGCTGATCCTCTCTCCCCCCGCACACACGGAGGGGCCCGCGGCGCCCGCGGGTTCCATCGATCCCCGCAACACCCTGGATCTCAGGGAGTTGCGGGGATCGTGGCTTCTGGGGGGAGTGAAGGCGAGGTTCTCCGAGGAACCGGACCGGGAGGACGGCAGCGCCCCGGGTGCTGCTCGGGCGATCGGGGTGAGCCGTCACACGGCGGCTGGCCGGGCACGGCAGGCCGGTGTGCGTGGCCAGCCGCCGTCACCTGGCGTACGGGGCCTTCGCGCGTGCGGTCTCCCGCCGCCACCGGTGCGGTGTGCGCGGGCCCCTCCGCCGACGCCCCCGGCCCCGGCGCGGGTCTCCACGGCGGAGCCGGGAAGACGGGCCCGTTCCGGCGCCACCGCGTCAGGCCGGGGAGGGCCCCACCCGCTCCAGGAGGTCGGCGGCCACCCCGCGCAGCTCACCGAAGCGGTGCTCGGGCAGATCGAGCAGGGTGTGCCCGGACACCCACTCCGGTGCCGCGGACACCGCGTGGCGCGCCGTGCGCTTGTTGACCGGGCTCTCCCGCCACGCCGACACCTCCACCAGCCCCGCCCGCAGGGTCGCGGTGAGCGTGCCGTGCGCCCTCTCCTGCACGTACACCAGCAGCCGGTCCACCGCCGAGTCCGCGTCCGGACGCCGGGTCAGCCGCACCGCCGTCAGGCCGTCCGCGCCGAACCCGCGCAGGAACCGCACCCCGAAGCGCGGTTCCACCAGGGCGCGCAGCCCCCGCTGGCCCGCCTCGTCGCGCACGCACGCCGCCGAGGACGGCACCAGCACGTACACAGTGTCCCCGGCGGCGGCCAGGGCCGCGCGCGCCGCCCAGCGGTCCCACCCGCCTGTGAGATTGACCACCGCGAGTCCGCCGCCCTGCCCGGGCGCCTCCAACCACGTGGACAGGCGCACCCGCCCCGACCCGGCGACCTCGCCCGGCCACGCGCCCACCAGCGTCGGCGCGCGGTCACCACCGGCCTCTCCGGGCTTGACGGCCTCCCCGGTCCCACCGGTCCCGGCGGACCGTCCGGTCCTCCCGGCCCCACCGGCCTCCCCGGTTCCACCGGGAACCGCGGCACTCGCGGTCTCCCCGGCCACCCGGTCCAGCACGGCACGGGCCCGATCGGCGTCCAGACCGCCCCGGGCCTCCTTGGCGTTCACCCCCTGGCTGTACACGCGCGCCACCTCACCCGAGGGAGCGGGCAGCGTACGCGCCAGCGGCCGCAGCACGTACAGGTCGGAGGCCGCGCCGATCGACTCGGCCCCGTGGTAGCGGTTGAAGTCCGGCCACACCGCCTCCAACAGCAGGTCCATCCGCACCAGCCGCGCCTGCGTGGCCGCGGCCAGCCGCGGGGTGGTCTCACTGGCCCCGTAGGCCACCAGCACCCGTCCCCGGCGGGGATCGGCCATCCCCTCCACACCGCGCCGCACGAACAGTTCCACACCGTCGGGCGTGTAGGGGGGATCGGTGAACACCACGTCCGCGCCGCCGCGCACCGCGGGCGGCAGCCCCAGACGCAGGTCCGCGGCGTGCGTACGCACCGCCAGCCCGAGCTCGGCCGCCAGGGCGTCGATGTGGGCCAGGACGCGTTCGTCGATGTCCACGACCTGCGCCCGGGCGCCCGGGCACACCAGGGTCAGCGCCACCGAGGTCAGGTCGTGGTCGCCCACGCACAGGAGCGTGCGGTCGCGCAGGTCGAACCGAGCGGACAGCAACAGCGCCCGGCGCAGCGCGGTCTCGGCCGTCGCGGCCACGTGGTCCAGGTCCAGATCCGAGGCGGGCCCCTCCTCCACGGCCCGCGCCAGCTCCGCCAGCGCCCGGGAGTAGCGGGGGAGCAGGTGGGCCACCGGGTCGGCGGGCTCCTCCCCGGCCGCGCCCGCGTAGCGCTCGGGCCGCACCAGGCGCACCCGGCCCCGCCCGTCCCCGGGCGCCAGCTCACCGGCCTCCGTCAGGGACCCCACCAGGGAGGACACCAGCGCGTACGCGACACCGCTGGCGCGCACCAGCGCGTTCGCCTCCCACTCGCGCCCGTCCGAGAGCAGCGCCAGCACACGGCGCAGCCGGGGCGCGTCCACGCCGTGGCCGCGCAGCAGCTCCGCGGCGGGCTCGGGAAGGGGCGGCGGGCCGTCAAGGGAGCGGTCGGCGCGGGCGGAGTCGCCGTCCGCGACCGGTACCCGCCCGGAGGCAGCGGAAGGGGGGCCGTCCGGGCCCGGAGGAGTCGCGTGCATGCACCGATCGTCCCACGCGCGCCGGGGCGGCGCGCGGCCCGCCGCCACCCAGGTCAGCGGCGGCGCCCGGTGAGGGGGATATCACTCGCGGACCCGCCCCCCGCCCTCTTGGGGACGCGGTTAACACCGGGGTAATGTGGGCGTGCGGCGTGTTGCGCCCGCATGCCCGAAGTGGCGTTCCCCACCTCCAAGGTTGGTGTTTCGGCCTCTTTGGGAGGTTTAGCGGGGTTCCCTCGTGGAAAAACCCGCTAGGCCAGCCCGCACCGGGAACCTCTCCCGGACCGCGCCCGAGCCCGCACACACCCGGGAGCGGCCAGGGGCCACCGGCGCACCGCGGCGCCACGTGGTCTAGACCTGCGATTAACGTCGCGGCTGGACCGGCATGTATAAGGGAACCTGCCCGTCACGGGCGACCCCACCCGCCACCGGCGACCACGAGGACGTGGCCGCACGACGGAGGCGGCCACGGCGCCCACACGACGGTCACCGCCGCACCACGCGGCGACACAACTCCATCCGCACGCAGCAGGGCCAACGTCGTCCCGGATGCGCTTTTCACGAAGCCAACGCAAGACGACAGGAGGGTAGATGCCTGCTGGCCAGGTGCGGCGTTCGTCCGTCCGAACGAACCCCGAGACCACTTCCCAGGGCCTGTACGACCCCGCTTTCGAGCACGACGCCTGCGGTGTGGGCTTCGTCGCCGACCTCACTGGACGTCGCGGCCACGACATCGTCGAGAAGGCGCTCACCGTACTCCGCAACCTCGACCACCGCGGAGCCTCCGGCGCCGACCCCGACGACGGCGACGGCGCGGGCATCCTCACCCAGATCCCGCACGAGCTCTACACCGAGGTCTGCGACTTCACCCTGCCCGAGGCGGGCGCCTACGCCACCGGCATCGGGTTCCTGCCCGCCGACGCCGCCGAGCGCGCCGCCGCCGTCGAACGCATCAACGCCATCGTCGCCGAAGAGGGCCTGACCCTGCTCGGCTGGCGCGAACTGCCCTTCGAACCCCAGTACAGCGGACCCGCCGCCCGCCAGGCCATGCCCTACTTCGGGCAGCTCTTCATCACGGGCACCCCCGGCACCGCCACCGAGGGCCTCACCGGCATCGAGCTGGAGCGCCACGCCTACTGCGTACGCAAGCGCGCCGAGCACGAGAGCGACGTCTACTTCCCGAGCCTGTCCCCGCGCACCATCGCCTACAAGGGCATGCTCACCACCCCGCAGCTGGAGCCGTTCTTCCCCGACCTGTCCGACCGGCGCTACGCCTCCGGCCTGGCCCTGGTCCACTCCCGCTTCTCCACCAACACCTTCCCGTCCTGGCCGCTCGCCCACCCGTTCCGCTACGTCGCGCACAACGGCGAGATCAACACCGTCAAGGGCAACCGCAACATGATGCGGGCGCGCGAGGCCAAGCTCGCCAGCGACCTCATCCCCGGCGAACTCGACCGGATCTTCCCCATCGTCGACCCCGACGACTCCGACACCGCGTCCTTCGACGACGCCCTGGAACTGCTCCACCTGGGCGGACGCTCCCTGCCGCACGCGGTGCTCATGATGATCCCCGAGCCCTGGGAGAACCACACCGAGATGGACCCGGCCGTCCGGGCCTTCTACGAGTACCACTCCACCCTCATGGAGCCCTGGGACGGCCCCGCCTCGGTGTCCTTCACCGACGGCACCCTCGTCGGCGCGGTCCTGGACCGCAACGGCCTGCGCCCCGGCCGCTACTGGGTCACCGAGGACGGCCTCGTCGTCCTCGCCAGCGAGGCCGGCGTCCTGGACATCGACCCCGCCACCATCGTGCGCAAGGGACGCCTCCAGCCCGGCCGCATCTTCGTCGTCGACACCGCCCAGGGGCGCATCGTCGAGGACGAGGAGATCAAGGCCGAACTCGCCGCCGAACACCCCTACCAGGAGTGGATCGACACCGGCGTCCTGCGCCTGGCCGACCTGCCCGACGCCCGACCCGTCCCGGTCACCGAACTCCAGCGCGCCCAGCAGGTCTTCGGCTACACCGAGGAGGAACTGCGCGTCATCCTCACCCCCATGGCCCGCACCGGCGCCGAACCCATCGGATCCATGGGCACCGACACCCCGGTGGCCGCGCTCTCCGAGCGCTCCCGCCAGCTCTTCGACTACTTCTCGCAGAACTTCGCCCAGGTCACCAACCCGCCCCTGGACGCCATCCGCGAGGAGATGGTCACCAGCCTGGCCACCCTCCTGGGCGCCGAGCACAACATCCTGGACGCCGCACCCGGCAGCACCCAGCGCCTCGTCCTGCCCACCCCGGTCGTCGACCAGGCCGAACTGGCCGCCATCGTCGCCGCCGGACAGGGCAACCCCGCCCTGAAGAGCTTCACCGTCGACGGCACCTACCCCGTCGACGGCGGCGGCGACGCGCTCTCCGCACGCCTGGAGCAGATCAACACCGAGGTATCCGCCGCCATCGCCGACGGCGCCCACATCCTCGTGCTCAGCGACCGCGGCGCCGACGCCGACCGCGCGCCCATCCCGTCGCTGCTGCTCACCGGCTCGGTCCACCACCACCTCGTCCGCGAGAAGACCCGCACCGAGGTCGGACTCCTCATCGAGGCCGCCGACGTGCGCGAATGCCACCACGTCGCCCTGCTCATCGGCTACGGCGCCTCCGCGGTCAACCCCTACCTGGCGCTGGCCACCGTCCGCGACCTCGTCGAACGCGGCACCATCGGCGGCGTCGACGCCGACCAGGCCGTCCGCAACACCGTCAAGGCGTACGGCAAGGGCGTCCTGAAGATCATGTCCAAGATCGGCGTGTCCACGGTCAGCTCCTACACCGGAGCCCAGATCTTCGAGGCCCTGGGCCTGGGCGCCGAGGTCATCGACCGCTGCTTCACCGGCACCACCTCCCGCCTGGGCGGCGTCGGCTTCGACGTCCTCGCCGAGGAGGTCGCCATCCGCCACCGCCGCGCCCACACCGCCAACCCCAGCGCCCACCGGCGCCTGGAGGTCGGCGGCGAGTACCAGTGGCGCCGCGAGGGCGAACCGCACCTGTTCAGCCCCGAGACCGTCTTCAAACTCCAGCACTCCACCCGCACCCGCCGGTACGAGATCTTCAAGGAGTACACCTCCCAGATCGACGACCAGTCCGAGAAGCTCATGACCCTGCGCGGTCTCCTGCGCTTCAAGGACGGCGTGCGCGAACCCGTGCCCGTCGACGAGGTCGAACCCGTCTCGGAGATCGTCAAGCGCTTCTCCACCGGAGCCATGTCCTACGGCTCCATCTCCGCCGAGGCCCACCAGACCCTCGCCATCGCGATGAACCGCCTCGGCGGCAAGTCCAACACCGGCGAGGGCGGCGAGGACCCCGACCGCTTCACCCCCGATGCCAACGGAGACCTGCGCCGCAGCTCCATCAAGCAGGTCGCCTCCGGCCGCTTCGGCGTCACCTCGCACTACCTCAGCAACGCCGACGACATCCAGATCAAGATGGCCCAGGGCGCCAAGCCCGGCGAGGGCGGCCAGCTGCCCGGCCACAAGGTCTACCCGTGGGTCGCCCAGACCCGCCACTCCACCCCCGGCGTCGGGCTCATCTCCCCGCCGCCCCACCACGACATCTACTCCATCGAGGACCTCGCCCAACTCATCCACGACCTCAAGAACGCCAACCCCTCCGCCCGGGTCCACGTCAAACTGGTCTCCGAGGCGGGCGTGGGCACCGTCGCCGCCGGCGTGTCCAAGGCACACGCCGACGTCGTCCTCATCTCCGGCCACGACGGAGGCACCGGCGCCTCGCCGCTGACCTCCCTCAAGCACGCGGGCACCCCCTGGGAACTCGGCCTCGCCGAAACCCAGCAGACCCTGCTGCTCAACGGCCTGCGCGACCGCATCGTCGTCCAGGCCGACGGCCAGATGAAGACCGGACGCGACGTCGTCATCGCCGCCCTGCTCGGCGCCGAGGAGTACGGCTTCGCCACCGCACCCCTCGTCGTCTCCGGCTGCGTCATGATGCGCGTCTGCCACCTGGACACCTGCCCCGTCGGCGTCGCCACCCAGAACCCGCTCCTGCGCGAGCGCTTCTCCGGCAAGGCCGAATACGTCGTCAACTTCTTCGAGTTCATCGCCCAGGAGGTCCGCGAGTACCTCGCCCAGCTCGGCTTCCGCAGCCTGGACGAGGCCATCGGCTCCATCGACCTGCTCGACACCGCCGACGCCGTCACCCACTGGAAGGCCCAGGGCCTGGACCTGTCGCCCATCCTGCACGAGGTCGAACCCCGCGCCGGCGACCACCGCGTCCAGCAGCGCCTCCAAGACCACGGCCTGGAGAAGGCCCTGGACAACACCCTCATCCAGCTCAGCGAGGGCGCCCTGGACTTCGGCCAGCCCGTACGCCTCGAACTGCCCGTACGCAACGTCAACCGCACCGTCGGCACCATGCTCGGACACGAAGTCACCAAGCGCCACGGCGCCAACGGCCTCCCCGACGACACCATCGACGTCTCCTTCACCGGATCCGCGGGCCAGTCCTTCGGCGCCTTCGTACCCAAGGGCGTCACCCTGCGCCTGTCCGGCGACGCCAACGACTACGTCGGCAAGGGCCTGTCCGGCGGACGCGTCATCGTCCGCCCCGACAACGCCTCCCAGCTCGTCGCCGAGGACCACATCATCGCCGGCAACGTCATCGGCTACGGCGCCACCTCCGGAGAGATCCTCCTGCGCGGCGTCGTCGGCGAACGCTTCTGCGTCCGCAACTCCGGCGCCCTCGCCGTCGTCGAGGGCATCGGCGACCACGGCTGCGAGTACATGACCGGCGGCCGCGCCGTCATCCTCGGCCGCACCGGACGCAACTTCGCCGCCGGCATGTCCGGAGGCATCGCCTACGTCCTGGACCTGGACCACGAACGCGTCAACACCGAGATGGTCGAGATCGAGGCCCTCACCGACGAGGACCGCGCGTTCCTCACCGACGTCCTCACCCGCCACCGCGCCGAGACCGGATCGGCCGTCGCCGACCGCATCCTCACCGACGGCGGCATCGACCGCATCGCCAAGATCATGCCGCGCGACTACAAGCGCGTCCTGCTCGCCCAGGCCGAGGCCGAACGCGAGGGCCGCGACGTCAACGAGGCCGTCATGGCCTCCGCACAGTCCTGACACGAGAGGAGGAAGGCACATGGCCGACCCCAAGGGCTTCCTGAAGACCACCGAGCGAGAGCTCCCCAAGCACCGACCCGTCGACGTGCGCATCCAGGACTGGCGCGAGGTCTACGAGGACTTCGACCGGGGCACCGTCACCAAGCAGGCATCACGCTGCATGGACTGCGGCATCCCCTTCTGCCACAACGGCTGCCCCCTCGGCAACCTCATCCCCGAGTGGAACCACCTCGTCCACACCCACGACTGGGCCGAGGCGATCGAACGCCTGCACGCCACCAACAACTTCCCGGAGTTCACCGGCAGGCTCTGCCCCGCCCCGTGCGAATCCGCGTGCGTGCTCGGCATCAACCAGCCCGCCGTCACCATCAAGAACGTCGAGGTCTCCATCATCGACCGCGCGTGGGAGGAGGGCTGGGTCAAGCCCCTGCCCCCCACCACCCGCACCGGCAAGAAGGTCGCCGTCGTCGGCTCCGGCCCCGCCGGACTCGCCGCCGCCCAGCAGCTCACCCGCGCCGGACACGACGTCACCGTCTACGAACGCGCCGACCGCATCGGCGGCCTCCTGCGCTACGGCATCCCCGAGTTCAAGATGGAGAAGCGGCACATCGACCGCCGCCTCGCCCAGATGAGCGCCGAGGGCACCACCTTCCGCACCGGAGTCGACGTCGGCACCGACATCACCGCCGACCAGCTGCGCGCCGACCACGACGCCGTCGTCATCAGCGGCGGCGCCACCGCCTGGCGCGACCTGCCCGCCAAGGGTCGCGAACTCGGCGGCATCCACCAGGCCATGGAGTACCTGCCCCTGGCCAACCGGGTCCAGGAGGGCGACTACGACACGCCCGCCATCAGCGCCAAGGGCAAGCACGTCGTCGTCATCGGCGGCGGCGACACCGGCGCCGACTGCGTCGGCACCGCCCACCGCCAGGGCGCCGCCTCGGTCACCCAGCTGGAGATCATGCCCAAGCCGCCCGCCACGCGGCCCGACAACCAGCCCTGGCCGACCATGCCCATGCTCTACAAGGTCACCAGCGCCCACGAGGAGGGCGGCAAGCGGATCTACTCCGTCAACACCGTCGAGTTCCTCGGCGACGACAACGGCCAGGTCCGCGCCCTCAAACTCGTCGAGGTCAAGCGCACCGACAAGGGCTTCGAACCCATCGAGGGCACCGAGCGCGAGATCCCCGCCGAACTCGTCACACTCGCCATGGGCTTCGTCGGACCCCAGAAGGAGGGCCTGCTCGACCAGCTCGGCGTCGAACTCGACGGACGCGGCAACGTCGTCCGCGACACCGACTACCGCACCACCGTCGACGGCGTCTTCTGCGCCGGAGACATGGGCCGCGGCCAGTCGCTCATCGTCTGGGCCATCGCCGAGGGCCGCTCCGCCGCCGCCGGAGTCGACCGCTACCTCACCGACGACAGCGCACTGCCGGTCACCATCCCGCCGACCGCACGACCGCTCGTCTAACCACAACCAGGCACACACACGCGCGCCGGGCGCGGAGGACACCCTCCGCACCCGGCGCGTCGCCGTGTCCCCCACGCCACGAGCCATCCGGGATCCCACCAGAACCGTCCACAGCCCCCCACACCCCCTGGCCCGGACGCACGACGGCGCCGATACTGGAAACAAGGAGGACCTGCCACACGCCCAGGAGGCCAGACGATGACCTACCGACTCATCGCCGACACCGCCATGGTCGTGCACCTGGCCTTCCTCGCCTACCTCGCCCTCGGCGGATTCCTCGCCTGGAAGTGGCCCCGCACCCTGTGGATCCACCTCGGCTGCGCCCTCTACGGACTCGCCATCACCCTCATCGGCTGGCCCTGCCCCCTCACCCACGTCGAGAACTGGGCCCGCCGACGCGCCGGACAACAAGGACTGCCCCCGGAAGGCTTCATCGACCACTACCTCACCGGCATCGTCTACCCCGCCGAACACCTGCTCACCGCACAGCTCACCGTCGCCCTCGCCGTCCTCACCTCCTGGGCAGGACTCCTCATCCTCACCCGAAGACGCACACGCAACACCACCCCGAACCGCGCGTAAAGATCGCGAATGGATTGGCCCGCCAACCATTTCCCCGCCCCGCACACGGACGTACCGTCGAAGACATGACCGTTGTGACCTGGGACTCCCTTCGCGCCGCAGAACACTTCACCATGCGAAACGCCCGGCTCATCGACCGGCTCCGCTTCGCCCACCTCTTCCAGAACGGACCCACCGAACCCGTCCGCTCCGCACTCTCCGCCTACCGCAACCTCGACGGCGGCTACGGCAACGGACTCGACCCCGACCTGCGCGGACACACCAGCCAACCCGCCGCCACCGAGATCGCCCTGCGCTACCTCGACGACCTCGGCCCCATCCCCACCACCCTCGGCACCGGCATCTGCCGCTACCTCACCACCGTCACCAACCCCGACGGCGGCCTGCCCTGCGTACGACCCAACGTCCGCCACACCGAAGCCGCCCCCTGGTGGCAACAGCACCACGACTTCACCAGCGACCTCGGACTCACCGCACTCCTCGCCGGATACCTCCACAAACACAACATCAGCCACACCTGGCGCGACAACGCCACCGCCTACTGCTGGAAACGCATCAACTCCCTGCACTGGACCGACCCCCACCAGGCCATCGGCATCTGCACCTTTCTCCAACACGTCCCCGACCGCGACCGCGCCCTGCGCACCACCAGCCGACTCCACCCCATGATCCGCGCCGTCATCGACACCGACCCCAAACCCAACCCGCGCCGACACGCCCACACCGCACTCGACATCGCCACCCACCCCGACCACATCGCCCGACCCCTGTTCACCGACGCCGAGATCCAACGCAACCTCGACTTCTTCGAACAGACCCAACGACCCGACGGCGGCTGGGACGCCACCTGGCAGCACTGGGACACCGCCGCCACCCTCGAACGCGAAGGCATGCGCACCGTCCAACGCCTGCGCATCCTGTGCGCCTACGGCCGCGTCCAGGGCTACCTCCCACCCCGCCGCCGCGACACCTGACACCCCGAACCCGGCCCCGGCACACCCCGACCCCGCCGAGGCCGGACCCCCGCGCCCACCCCGCCCCGACACCCCCGCCAGCGAAGACCCCCACACCACCCAACGCCACCAAACCTCACCCAGGGTGCCCGAAGTTCGACTTCCCGCAGCCCCACATACGTCCATTCGCAACCTGGTTTAGACCACTCCATCCTCCAGACGCTCTAGAGTGTTAAGCGTGACACGTCGAGCAAAAATCGTCGCGACCCTCGGTCCCGCCACCTCGAGCCCGGAAGTCCTCCGCAAGCTCGTCGAAGCCGGACTGGACGTCGCCCGACTCAACCTCAGCCACGGAACCCACGACGACCACAGCGCCAACCTCGCCAACCTGCGAGACGCCGCTGAGGCCGCACAACGAGCAGTCGGCGTCCTCGCCGACCTCCAAGGGCCCAAGATCCGCGTCGGCACCTTCGCCGACGGCCCCGTCGACCTCAACGTCGGCGACGAGTTCACCATCACCACCGACGACGTCCCCGGAGACGCCCACCGCGTCTCCACCACCTACAAGGGACTCCCCGCGGACGTACGCCCCGGCGACCGCGTCCTCATCGACGACGGCCGCATCGCGCTGGAGTGCACCAAGACCACCAGCACCGACGTCCACACCCGCGTCATCGTCGCCGGCACCGTCTCCAACCACAAGGGACTCAACCTCCCCGGCGTCGCCGTCAGCGTCCCCGCACTCACCGAAAAGGACGAGGCGGACCTGCGCTGGGCCCTGCGACAGGGCGTCGACATGGTCGCCCTCTCCTTCGTCCGCAGCCCCGCCGACGCCGAAGAGTGCCACCGCATCATGGACGAGGAGGGCGTCACCGTCCCCCTCATCGCCAAGGTCGAGAAACCCCAGGCCGTCGAACGGCTCCAGGACATCATCGAGGTCTTCGACGGAGTCATGGTCGCCCGCGGCGACCTCGGCGTCGAACTCCCCCTCGAAAACGTCCCCATGGTGCAAAAACGCGCCGTCGAACGCTGCCGCGACAAGGCCAAACCGGTCATCGTCGCCACCCAGATGCTCGAATCCATGATCGGATCACCCCGGCCCACCCGCGCCGAGGCCTCCGACGTCGCCAACGCCGTCCTCGACGGCGCCGACGCCGTCATGCTCTCCGGAGAGACCAGCGTCGGCAAGTACCCCGTCGAGACCGTCGAGACCATGGCCCGCATCGTCAGCGCCGCCGAACAGGAATCCCTGCGCGCCTCGCACATCCTCAACCGGGTACCCGAGACCACCGGCGGAGCCATCGCCCGCGCCGCCGCCGAGATCGGCGCCACCGTCGGAGCCAAGGCACTGGTCGCCTTCACCATGTCCGGAGAGACCGCCCGACGCCTGGCCCGCTACCGCTCACCCATCCCGCTGATGGCCTTCACCACCGAGGAGACCACCCGCGGCGTGCTCTCCCTCACCTGGGGAGTCGAGAGCAACCTCGTGCCCTGGGTCGACAACACCGACGACATGGTCCGCCAGGTGGAGGCCGAACTCCTCCAACTCGGCGACTACCACAAGGGCGACAAGGTCGTCATCGTCGCCGGCAGCCCGCCCGGAACCACCGGTTCCACCAACTCCCTGCGCGTCCACCGCCTCGGAGACGCCGTCGCCCTCGCGGCGCGATAGCAACACCCGGGCGCCCCACACCGGGCGCCCCCGACGTGCCGCATCAGGTCCGGCCCGGAGGACACGGCGTATGAGCCGCGCCGCCCACCGGGTCAGGACCAGGTGCGGCCCCGCCGCCGCGCCGCCCTCAGGCCGCCGACTCCCCGCGCACGTCCCCCCGCGGCTCCGGCCCCGCCGCCGCGCCCCCCTCGGGCAGCACACGCTCCAACGGCATGTCCCACGGCAACAGGTTCCACGGACTGCGCTCGTCCTCCGTCAACAGACCCAGCGCCGCCCACACCCGGTCCGTCCCGCCGTGGTCGCCCTCCACACCCTTCTCCGGCCACAACAGGTAACCCGCGTGGAAGGCCATCGACAACTGCTGCCACGACGCGTACCGCCGCTGAAGATCCGAGGCCACCCGACGCAACAGCGTCTGCGTCTCCACCGGACTCAACCAGTCCAACGACGCGCCCCCGCACACCAACCGGATCACGTGCACCGACTTCCACCACTGGTAGGCGCCGATGAGCACCGTCTCGTCCGCCTCGGCCACCCCCGTGACCGCGCGCAACCGCGCCACCTGCTCCCCACTCAGCCGCACGTGCGCGCCCGTCACCTGCCCGCCCCGCTCACGCGGCAGACGCGACCTGGCCACCCCCGCGCTCAGATCCACCACCAGGTCCAGCTTCGGACCCGTGCGCAGCTCCTCCAACAGGGCGTCCACCGCCTCCAGCAGCGACTCGCGGTCGGTCACCCCCCACTGGCGCTCCAGCATCCGCTGGTAGGGACGGCGCAGCGACGGCCGCGCCACCACGTCCCAGGGCTCGGCCAACGCCACCCGGAACGGCGCCGCCACGGCCGCCGCCCAGCGCTCCGTGCTCAACGGCGCGTCGGGGTCCTTGGTGCGCAGGGTGGGGGACTCACGCGAGCCCACCACCAGCTCGGCGAAGGAACCGGCGACCAGCGCCACGACGGGCACGAAGGCCCAGCCCGGCTGGCCGACGGCCACGAGAAGGACGATGAGCAGCGCGACGGGGGTCAGCAGCCACGGCTGGCGGCGCTGGGAACCCCACGCCACCACCACCCAGGCGCCGATAACCAGTGCGCCGACGATCCCGGCCACCGCGGTCAGCACCCGCTGCTCCTCTCCTGAGAAATCGCTTCTGGAACTCCAGGATCAAGGACGCGCGCCCGCGGAGGCGACCGAACTCACGGGTTGTACTCAGGTTGTGGCCGTGATGTGACCGGTTCCGCCAGGTTGCCCCGGCATAAAGTGACAAAGGGCCTATTTGGGGCGGTACCGGCTGGGTAGTTACGCAGGTTCTGGCACGTCTGTCCGGTCCCTCAGTACTTGGGCCCCACGAAGGCGTCCATACGCGCCACGGCCTCCTTCCGCGACACCGAGATGGCGGTCTTGTCCTTGAACGGGGGCTGGCGCTGGATGTGGCTCGTCCAGGGAATGCCGAGCCGCTCCAGGGACGACGTGAAGAGGTCCACGATGTCCTGCGACGTGTTGGAGAAGTGGTAGCGCGGATACTCGTAGTACTCGTCCTTCCTGCCCCTCTTGCGTATCCGGTTGAGGGCACGGCATCCGTCGGAGTGAACCAGGCCCCGGATGAACAGCTCAGGGTGGTTGTTGACGACTTCCTGCTGCCAGGTTTCCAGGGCGATCCTCCTGGAGTGCTTGTGGCCCGGTCCGTGCTGGGGGAACAGGCAGAGCCAGTGTTTGGAGGCGGCTTTGACGGCCGTGCACCCCTCACCGCGGCTGGCACGGAAAGAGGTGATCGGGAACACCTTCTGCATGGCATCGCCGCAGAGGTCCATCAGCCCCGGGTACTTGTTGTCGCAAAAGACCCAGAGAACGTACACCCCGCGCCTTGAGGCGGTGATGTGACCGTCTCCGAGGTAAAGCCCCAGTAGGTAGGCGTAAGCGTTGTCATCAAGACGCGCGTTGTGACACTTGGGGCAGTAGGTCGTCCGGTCTTGGCGCCTTCCCTCTGTCGCGGGCGCACGCCTGTTGCCGTAACGCCAGTGCCTGATCGCCTGCACGGAGACGCCGCACTGTGCCGCGATGGCTTTGTCAGTCAGGCCCAAGGCCTTGAGGCGGAAGGTTTCGTCTACTACGTCACGTGAGTACATGACCTGAATAGTTGCCCATGCCTGTGACATTCCGTCGATGGCGTGACTACCGTGGGTTGATATGCCCCAAATGACGAGAGCCGCCTGATTGAGGCGGCTCTGTATGTCTGTGCCCTGAGTGGGACTCGAACCCACACTGTAATAGGTTTGAGCTATTTCCCTCTGCCGATTGGGGTATCAGGGCTTTTGTTGGGCGAGGACATCGTGCTTGGCTGTCCACCATCCCGCCGGACCGGTTTGCTCCGTCAACAGTGGTATCACGATTGACGCGCATGCCCGTCCCGACGTCCAGCATCCTAGCTGATCTCGGTAACCTCGTGTACGTGACGAGGACGCAGAGCCGTGTGGTGATCGCGGAAGACGAGGCCCTGATCCGCCTGGACCTCAAGGAGATGCTTGAGGAGGACGGTTACGCCGTCGTGGGGGAGGCCGGTGACGGTGAGACCGTGATCCGCCTTGCCCAGGAGCTCAAGCCCGATCTGGTGATCACCGACATCAAGATGCCCGTGCTCGACGGCCTCTCGGCCGCCGAGCGCATCGCCGCCGAGCGCATCGCCCCGGTGGTGATCCTGACCGCCTTCTCCCAGAGGGAGCTGGTCGAGCGGGCGCGCGAGGCCGGGGCCATGGCCTACCTGGTCAAGCCGTTCAACAAGGCCGACCTCGTGCCCGCCATCGAGATGGCCACCTCGCGCTACGCGGAGCTGTCCGCGCTGGAGTCGGAGGTCTCCAGCCTCCAGGAGCGGTTGGAGACCCGCAAGCTGGTCGAACAGGCCAAGGGTCTGCTCCAGAGCCGCCACGGGATGAGCGAGCCCGAGGCGTTCCGCTGGATCCAGAAGAACTCGATGGACCGGCGGCTGACCATGCGCAGGGTCGCCGAGACGGTCGTGGAGACCCTCGGCGGCAAGCAGTGAGCCGCCATCCGTAAGCGGCGCTTACGCGCCCGCGCCAGCCGGACTGAAACTGGTCTGGACGAAGGGGGCCGCACCCGACCGGGTGCGGCCCCCTTCGTCGTCCCCGCGCGGTCCCCTCTCCCCGGCCCCTGTGATCACTCCGGTACGCCGGGTGCGGAGGAAGTGTGCATTTCAGGCGCTTAACGCGGTGGAAACAAGACAGATGTTCAGGGTCAATGTGCCAGGTGTACCGGTTTGGTCTCGTTTGCGCACGATGGGGTGACGGTTGGGTCACGTGGCATTAGCGGATCTGAACAACTTGCCTAAATCGGGCTAAACTCACCGCACCGAACAGCAAAGGACAGCGGTGGCGCGTGCGCGCATTCGCCACCGCCACCCTCAGATGCGCAAGGAGCGCGCGTGCGCACACGTCTTGTGACCGTGTTGCTCGCCCTGATCACCGCCATCCTGGTGATCCCGGGGCCAGCGGCGACGGCAGACGAACAGGGCGGTGAAGCGCTGCACGGTCAGATCCTCCATCCGGAGAACCGGGACCAGGGTGTCGAAGGCATCATGATCACGGTCTACGACGGCGAGGACGAGGTCGGGGCGGCGGAGACCGACTCTGAAGGAATGTGGGAAGTGGGCCTGCCCGGACCGGGCACCTACCGCGTGGTGGTGGACCAGGAGTCCGTCCCCGGGGAGTTCGCGGTGATCGAGGCCCTCTTCGTCGACGGTGAGACCGAGGTGGAGGTCGAGGCGGACGACCGGCGGCCGTTGATCGTCGCCCTGGAGGCGGCGGGCGCGGCCGAGGAGGAGTCGGCCTCGCCCTCGCAGGAGGAGACGGAGGACTCCTCCGACGGGGAGGCGGCCGACGAGGAGTCGTTGGCGCCCAACACCGGCGCCGGTGGCTCCTTCGGGGACCGGGTGCTTCAGCTCACCGCGGCGGGTCTGCTGTTCGGCCTGGTCATCGCGGTTTCGGCGATCGGGCTCTCGTTGATCTTCGGTACGACGAAGCTGATCAACTTCGCCCATGGTGACCTGGTGACCTTCGGTGCGATGATCGCGCTGCTCTTCAGCACGGGTGCCGCGGGTATGGGCAACGCGCTGCTGGCGCTCTTCCTGGGGTTGGGCGCGGCGGTTCTGATCGGCGCCTTCCTGGAGGCGAGGCTGTCGCGGACGGCGCTGGTCGTCGCGCAGTGGTCGTCGATCCTCGCGGGTATCGCGCTGGCGACGGTCCTGGGCGTGATGGGTGACGCGGTCGGTTGGAGCGTGCCGCTGTGGTTGGCCGCGGTGGTCGCGGTGCTGATGGGCGCGGTGCTGGGCGGGTCGATGGAGCGCTACATCTGGCGTCCGCTGCGGCACCGCAACGTGGCGATGATCCAGATGTTCATCGTCTCGATCGGTCTGGCGCTGGTGGTGCGGCACGTGATCCTGGTGCTCTTCGGGGCGGGCCGGGAGCGTTACGCGGGTTTCCAGCTCCAGGAGATGGTGCGCCTGGGGCCGGTGTCGATGCCGCCGCGCGACCTGGTGGTCATGGCGGTGGCGGTCGTGGTGCTGGTGGGGGTGGCCTGTCTGTTGCAGTTCACCCGGATCGGCAAGGCGATGCGCGCGGTGTCGGACAACCGGGACCTGGCGGAGTCGTCGGGTATCGACGTGGACCGGGTCACGCTGTACGTGTGGGGGCTCGGTGGCGGTCTGGCCGCTCTGGGCGGTGTGCTCTACGGGCTCAACCAGGTGGTGGAGTACGAGATGGGCTTCCGTCTGCTGCTGATGATGTTCGCCGCGGTGATCCTCGGCGGTCTCGGCACGGCCTACGGTGCGATGGTCGGCGGCCTGGCGGTCGGCCTGGTGGCGATGTTGTCCACCCTGTGGTTCCCGTCCCAGCTCATGCAGGCATGGGCTCTGGCGCTGATGATCCTCATGCTGCTGGTCAGGCCCCAGGGTCTGCTCGGTCGGCGTGAGCGGGTCGGCTAGGAGAGAAGACGATGGATATCCTTTCGATCCTCGCCGAGTCCACCCGGTCGGCGCTCGGCCCGATCGCGGCGATCTACGCGCTCGCGGCGATCGGCCTCAACCTCCACTTCGGTTACACGGGGCTGTTGAACTTCGGCCAGGTGGGTTTCATGCTGGTGGGCGCCTACGGCGTAGGCATCAGTGTGGCGGTGTTCGACCTGCCGTTGGTGGTGGGTTTCGGTGTCGGTCTGTTGTGCGCGTTCGTGATGGCCCTGTTGTTGGGCATTCCGACGCTGCGGTTGCGTGCGGACTACCTGTCGATCACGACGATCGCGGCGGCGGAGGTGATCCGTCTGGTGTACCGGGCGGGTTTCGCCGAGCCGCTGACCGGTGGTGTGTACGGGTTGCAGAACCTGGCGTCGGACTTCCGTGCGATCAACCCGTTCGACGGGGGTGAGCGTTACGGTTTCGGGGCGTTGTCCTACAACGGCAACCACCTGTGGGTTCTGGTGGTGACGTGGGGCCTGGTGCTGTTGATGGCCGGGTTGACGTGGGTGCTGATGCACAGCCCGTGGGGGCGTGTCATCAAGGGCATCCGGGAGGACGAGGACGCGGTCCGCAGTCTGGGCAAGAACGTGTTCGCGTACAAGATGCAGGCGCTGGTTCTGGGCGGTCTGGTGGGTGCCCTGGCGGGGTGCATACTGGCCGTGTACCAGGCGTCGATCCAGCCGGACCAGTTCAAGCCGCAGGTGACGTTCTTCCTGTGGGTGATCCTGCTGTTGGGTGGTGCCGGTCGGGTGTTCGGTCCGGTGCTGGGCGCGATGGTGTTCTGGTTCCTGATGAACTTCACCGACGGTGTGCTCCAGGGTTTCGGCTCGATGGGGTGGCTGCCGTTCCTGGACGGTCCGGACTACGGTGCGATCCAGCTGGCCTTCGTGGGTCTGTTGCTGGTGTTGCTGATCGTCTTCCGGCCGCAGGGTCTCATCGGCGACCGCAAGGAGATGCTGATCAATGTCAAGTGACAAGGTGGGCGGCGGCGTCGGGTCCGGGGTCGGGGTCGACCGTGTGGCCGGTGCGGAGCCCGTGCCGGGTTCGGCGAAGCCGGATCCGATCCTGGTGGCGGACGGTGTGCGCCGTTCCTTCGGCGGTCTGACCGCGGTGGACGTGGGGCACCTGGAGGTGCAGCGGGGGACGATCACGGCGTTGATCGGTCCGAACGGTGCGGGTAAGTCGACGCTGTTCAACCTGTTGACCGGTTTCGACCGGGTGGACGGGGGGCGTTGGACCTTCCAGGGCAGGCCGATCAACGGCAGGCGCGGTCACCAGGTGGCGCGTGCGGGGATGGTGCGGACCTTCCAGCTGACCAAGGCGCTGACCCGGATGACGGTGCTGGACAACATGCTGTTGGGCGCGCCGGGTCAGTTCGGTGAGCGGATGGCGGGTGCGTTCCTGCGGCCTGTGTGGCGGAGGCAGGAGAGGGAGAACACGCGTCGCGCGCTGGATCTGTTGGAGCGGTTCAAGCTCATCGACAAGCGCGACGACATGGCGGGTTCGCTCTCGGGCGGTCAGCGCAAGCTGTTGGAGATGGCGCGTTCGCTGATGACCGATCCGACCATGATCATGCTGGACGAGCCGATGGCGGGGGTGAACCCGGCGCTGGTGCAGTCGTTGCTGGGGCACATCACGTCGTTGCGCGACGAGGGCAAGACGGTGCTCTTCGTGGAGCACGACATGGACGTGATCATGGGTATCAGCGACTGGATCGTGGTGCTCGCCCAGGGCCAGGTGATCGCGGAGGGCCGTCCTTCGGACATCCGGTCCAACCAGCAGGTGATCGACGCCTACCTGGGTGCCCAGGAGGAGACGGCCGAGGCCCCGGGGAGTGGTGATGACTGAGAGCGCGCAGCCGAGTCCGGAGAAGGTGGCGAAGGTCTCGGACGAGGTCCCGGTGGAGGCCGTGGAGGCCGCCGTGGCGCAGGAGCACCGTGAGGAGGTGTTGGAGCAGGCCGGTGAGGCGGCGCCGGTGGGTGGTCCGGAGGACTACCTGTTGTTGGCCAGGGAGCTGGTGGCGGGGTACGTGCCGGGGGTGAACATCCTCAACGGGTGCACCCTGACGCTGTCCGAGGGCGAGGTCGTGGCGATCATCGGCCCGAACGGGGCGGGTAAGTCCACGCTGATCAAGACGGTGTTCGGGCTGATCCCGGTGCGTGAGGGCGCTCTGACGCTGCGGGGGTCCGACATCGCGGGTCTGCCGGCGCACAGTCTGGTGGAGCGGGGGGTGGGTTACGTTCCGCAGACGCAGAACGTGTTCCCGTCGCTGACCATCGAGGAGAACCTCCAGATGGGGGCGTTCCTGCGGCCGCGGACGTTCACGAAGCGGTTCGCGGCGGTGGCGGAGCTGTTCCCGCTGCTGGCGGATCGGCGCAAGGCCAAGGCGGGGTCCTTGTCGGGTGGTGAGCGCCAGATGGTGGCCATGGGGCGTGCGCTGATGATGGAGCCGTCGGTGCTGTTGTTGGACGAGCCGACCGCGGGTCTGTCGCCGATCTACCAGGAGGAGGTCTTCCAGCGGGTCAAGGAGGTCAACCGGACGGGTGTGTCGGTGATCATGGTGGAGCAGAACGCGCGTCGCTGCCTGCAGATCTGTGATCGCGGCTACGTGTTGGACCAGGGGCGCAACGCCTACACCGGTACGGGTGCGGACCTGTTGAACGATCCCAACGTGATCGAGCTGTACCTGGGGACGCTGGCCAAGGGCTGAGTCGCCGTGGGGGAGGGGCGGGGCCTGTGGCGGGCTCCGCCCCTTCCTGTTGTGTGGGGGTGCGGTCGCCGCGGGGTGCGCGGCCGGTGTGTGTCGCGGTGGCCGGGTGGCTTCGTGCACAGGCCCGGCGGGGAGATGGCGTCCCGGGGCGGGACAAATTACCCTGGGAGGACGGGCACGTCCGTGCCCGTCCGCGGCCCCGTCCGCAGTGCGGGTCGGGGGCGGGGGAGAACACAGCGGCGCTGTGACGCCCGTGTCGGCCGGTGCGCGAGGAATGCGGTGCCGGTGTCGGGCGTTGAGAACCGTTGAAGAGGACGGGACCCGCCGCGGCGGGCCGGTCCAGACGCGACCAAGGGGGTCGCCGGCCAGCCGCTACCCCTTTCCAGAGGAGCTTTCCAGCATGACGGTTCAGAGCGAGACCACCGAGGGCATCATCCTCACCGACGAGGCGTCCAGCAAGGTCAGGGCGCTCCTTGAGCAGGAGGGGCGGGACGACCTGCGTCTTCGCGTGGCCGTTCAGCCCGGTGGTTGCTCGGGGCTGCGTTACCAGCTCTACTTCGACGAGCGCGAGCTCGACGGCGACGTGGTCAGCGACTTCGGCGGTGTGGAGGTGGTCACCGACCGGATGAGCTCCCCCTACCTGATCGGTGCCACGATCGACTTCGTCGACACCATCGAGAAGCAGGGTTTCACCATCGACAACCCCAACGCCACCGGTTCCTGCGCCTGCGGTGACTCCTTCAACTAGGGGGCGTCGTCCCGCTGGGGGCTCCGGGGCCGGTGGGTCCGGGGCCATCCGGTGGTCGCGGTCCGGGGCGTGAGGCGCTCCGGGGGCGGTCGTCGGGCGGGCCGGGCTCCAGGGTTCCGGTCGGCGGTGACAGGGTTTTCCGGGGGGAGGGCGGTTCGTGCCGTCCTCCCCCTCCTTTTGCCGTGTGCGGGGTCCTCCGCGTGCGGGGCGGGGTCGGGAGCGAGCGGGTGTCCTCTACGCCGCGGGCGCACTGCACTAACCTGGGGCAGTCCGAACCGGGCACGTCCTCTCCCATGCCCGCAGCCCCGTCCGGTCAGCAGACCGACACCTCCCGACCAAGGAGCCTTCGTCCCGTGCGTATCGCGGTTGCCGGATCCATCGCCACCGACCATCTGATGTCCTTCGAGGGTCGCTTCGCGGAACAGATCATCCCCGACCAGATCCAGCAGTTGTCGCTGTCCTTCCTGATCGACGAGCTGGACGTGCGGCGCGGCGGTGTCGCGGCCAACATCTGCTTCGGCATGGGCGGGTTCGGCCTCAACCCGGTGCTGGTGGGTGCGGCCGGGGCCGACTTCGAGGACTACCGCGCCTGGCTGGACCGCCACGGTGTGGACACCTCCGCGGTCTACATCTCCGAGCTGCGCCACACCGCCCGGTTCATCTGCACCACGGACCGGGACCAGAACCAGATCGCGTCCTTCTACGCCGGGGCCATGGCCGAGGCCCGCAACATCGAGCTCCAGCCGATCGCGGACCGCCTGGGCGGGCTGGACCTGGTGCTGATCGGGGCGGACGACCCGGCCGCGATGGTGCGTCACAGCGAGGAGTGCCGCACCCGCGGTATCGCCTTCGCCGCCGACCCCTCCCAGCAGCTGGCGCGCATGGAGGGGCCCGAGGTGCGGGGCCTGATCGAGGGCGCGGCCTTCCTGTTCACCAACGAGTACGAGAAGGCGCTGGCCGAGCAGAAGACGGGCTGGTCCGACGCCGACGTCCTGGAGCGGGTGGGCACCCGTGTCACCACCCTGGGCGCCAAGGGGGCGCGTATCGACCGGGCGGGCGAGCCGAGCGTGCACGTTCCGGCCGCGGTGGTGCGGGATCTGGTGGACCCCACGGGTATGGGGGACGCGTTCCGCGCGGGTTTCCTGGCCGCGCACTCGTGGGGGCTGTCGCTGGAGCGGGCCGCGCAGGTGGGCAACGCGACCGCGGTGCACTGTCTGGAGGCGGACGGGCCGCAGGAGTACACCCTGACCGGGGCCTCGCTCCTGGCGCGTCTGGAGGAGTCCTACGGCGCCGGGGTCTCGGCCGAGGTCGCGCCTTTCGTGTAGTCGACGGGTCGGGGTGGTGTCCGCGAGCCCGTAGAGTGGGTAGTCGCGACCCGCACGACCCGTGTCCGCCTGTCGGACCGGGCCGCGCCCCGCACGGCCGCCGCTCCCTGGGAGCCGGTGTCCCGCACGGGGAGCCCCGTGCCCGCCGGTGCGCTGAAACGCGTGCCGGTTACCCAGCCCAAGCCGTCCGCGCCGGGTCGCCGCGACGGTGGGGAACCTGTCCCGTTGTGCGCGCTCCGGCGCGCCCGCGCGGGCTCGGGCGCGCTGAGCGCCTCCCAGATCTAGGCCAGCCTTACCTGGGATTCCCCGGATTCATCCGGAAAGGACATTGCATGCGCTACACCGGACCGAAGGTGCGGTTGTCCCGGCGCGCCGGCACCCCGCTGACCCGTAAGGCGGTCAGCTACTTCGAGAAGCGTCCCTACCCGCCCGGTGAGCACGGCCGCCGCGTCCGCCGCAACAGCAGCGACTACGCGGTCCGCCAGGCGGAGAAGCAGAAGGTGCGCTGGTACTACGACCTGACCGAGAAGCAGATGCTGCGCGTCTACGAGAGCGCGAAGAAGCGCACGGGGCGCACCGGTGAGGAGATGCTCGCCGAGCTGGAGCTGCGTCTGGCCACGGTCGTGCTGCGCGCCGGTCTGGCCGCCTCGATCTACGCCGCGCGTCAGTTCGTCAACCACGGTCACATCACCGTGGACGGCAAGAAGGTCGACATCCCGTCGTACCAGGTCAAGCCGGGTCAGATCATCAGTGTTCGGGAGAAGTCCCGCAACATGGTGCCGTTCGTCGAGGCCGCCGAGGGCGTCCACGCCGACGACAAGATCGCCGGATTCCTCGCCGTGAGCCACAAGGACCTGCGCGTCGCGGTCGTCGACCGCCCCAAGCGCGAGCAGATCCCGGTGCCCTTCGACGAGCAGCTGGTCGTGGAGTTCTACGCCCGCTAGTCACCCGCCTCGGCGTGTGCGCGGCCGCCTCCTCCCCGGGGGGCGGCCGATGCGGAGCAGCAGGTCAGGCCGCGCGGACCACGTCCGCGCGGCCTCGCCGTGTCCGGGGTGGTGTGGAGCACGCCACGCCGGGGATTCGGCGGGGTACGAATCGTTATCGCACCGGAACCGGAACTCCCGGGCCGCGTGGCGCGGGTTTTCGGCCCTCCTCTTAACTCCCTGCCCAGGCCCGGTCCCCGCCCTGCCCCCGGGCGCGGGACGGCCGACGGTGCCGGGTCAGTACATGCGCCGGATGTGGAAGGCGCTGCCCCGCGCCAGGGGCTGCTCCGCGACGAACTCGTGCATCTTCATCCGGCACCAGGCGGGGATGTCCGCGCTGGCGGCGGGGTCGTCCGCGGTGACCGCGATGACCGCGCCTATGGGCACCTCGTGCAGCCTGGCGGCGAGCATGATGATCGGGATGGGGCACTTGCGGCCCACCGCCTCCACGGTGACCAGGGGAGGCCGGGGCGGGTACTCGGGCACGGAAAACCCCCGTGTGTCGTCGTCTGGTGATGACCATCCTGACCTGGTCCCGCCCCTAAGGCGAACCCGGTTAAGGGCGTCGTAAATCCAGCGATACGCTCACCTTGTTCTCTCCCTCGTGAAACGTCCACGCCGCCCCCGAGAGGCGGAAGGGGCGCGATCGGGGAGGAGGGCCCGGGGGAACGCCGGGCCGCGCTCCGTAGCCAGCCGGGAGGGTCATCCTCCGCGGGCGAACGGGCCCGGCTCCACGTACCGCCGCCAGCTCCGCTCAGGGAGGTCGGCAACACGCTGACCAGGCAAGCCCCTGAACTGGGCGCTGGGCGGTTCGCGATAATGTTTCCCCCTGAAAAGCTTTGGATACTTAGGCCGCCCGTGGAGGTTCCACGGGCTACACCGCTGGGAAGGCAATCCGTGAGTCCGACCCGCCAAGAGAATCGGCGCCGCAACCTGCGCCGATGGGCACCACGCGGCGCCGCGCTCGCCGTGCTGGGGCTGGCCGCGACCGGCTGCGCGTCGAACGATCTCACTCGTTTGGGCATGCCGGAGCCGATCACCAACCAGGCCGAGCGTGTTCTCTCGCTCTGGCAGGGCTCCTGGGTGGCGGCTTTCGCGGTCGGCATTCTCGTGTGGGGGCTGATCGTCTGGTCGGTCATCTTCCACCGCAAGCGCTCTGAGCAGTTGCCGCCGCAGGTGCGGTACAACATGCCCATCGAAGCGCTCTACACCGTGCTGCCGATCGTCATCATCTCGGTGCTGTTCTTCTTCACCGCCCGGGACCAGGCGATCCTGCTCGACACCGACGAGCCGGCGGACGTCAACATCGAGGTCGTGGCCTTCCAATGGGCCTGGCAGTTCAACTACCTCGACGACAAGAAGGAGAACGGCGGGGAGGTGCTCTTCTCCGAGACGGGTATCCCCAACCCGGACGGCACCGCCGACCCCTCCACCCAGACGACCCTGGTGCTGCCCGAGGGCGCGACCGTCCACTTCGACCTGCACTCGCCGGACGTCATCCACTCGTTCTGGATCCCCGAGTTCGGTTTCAAGATGGACGTCATCCCCGGTCGGGACAACGCCTTCCAGGCCGACATCAACGAGGGCACCGCGGGCGAGTACGTCGGCCGCTGCGCCGAGCTGTGCGGTGTGGACCACGCCCGCATGCTCTTCAACGTCCAGGTCCTGCCCCAGGACGAGTACGACGCCTGGGCCGCCGAGCAGCAGCAGGCCGCCGAGGAGGCCGAGCTGGAGGCCGCCGACACCGGCGACACGCCGGACTCCGGTGAGGGCTCCGGTGCCGAGGGTGCGGGCGCCGAGGGCGCCGGCACCGACGAGGAGGGCACCGGCAGCGGCTCCGAGGCCGAGGGCTCCGGTACCGACGAGCAGGACACCGGTTCCGGCGCGTCCGACGCCGAGGAGAATGAGCAGTCATGAGCACCACCACGTCAAGCCCCACTCTCGCGGGCGGTCAGGCACCGTCGCGCAAGGGGTCGATGATCGTCAAATGGATGACGTCCACCGACCACAAGGTCATCGGGTACATGTACCTGATCACCTCCTTCGTGTTCTTCCTCTTCGGTGGTCTGCTCGCGGTGCTCATGCGCATCGAGCTGTTCTTCCCGGGCATGCAGGCGATGTCCAACGAGCAGTTCAACCAGCTGTTCACCATGCACGGCACGATCATGCTGCTGATGTTCGCGACCCCGCTGTTCGTCGGGTTCTCGAACGTGATCATGCCGTTGCAGATCGGTTCGCCCGACGTGGCGTTCCCGAGGATGAACCTGTTCAGCTACTACCTGTTCCTGTTCGGCAGCCTCATCGCCATCAGCGGGTTCCTGACCCCGGGCGGCGCGGCCAGCTTCGGCTGGTTCGCCTACACGCCCCTGTCGGACGCGGTGCGTTCGCCGGGTCTGGGCGGTGACCTGTGGATCCTGGGCCTGGTGGTCTCGGGTCTGGGCACCATCCTGGGCGCGGTCAACTTCATCACCACCGGCCTGTGCATGCGCGCGCCCGGTATGACGATGTTCCGCATGCCGATCTTCACCTGGAACACCCTGCTCACCAGCGTGCTGGTGCTCATCGCGTTCCCCGTGCTGACGGCGGCCCTGATCGCGCTGGGCGCGGACCGCATGGTCGGCACGCAGGTGTTCAACGCCGAGCACGGCGGCGCCATCCTGTGGCAGCACCTGTTCTGGTTCTTCGGCCACCCCGAGGTGTACATCATCGCGCTGCCGTTCTTCGGCATCGTGACCGAGATCCTGCCGGTGTTCAGCCGCAAGCCGATCTTCGGCTACAAGGGGCTGGTGGCGGCGACCATCGCCATCACGGGCCTGTCGGTCACCGTGTGGGCCCACCACATGTTCCCGACCGGCGCGGTGCTGCTGCCGTTCTTCTCGTTCATGAGCTTCCTCATCGCGGTGCCGACCGGCGTGAAGTTCTTCAACTGGATCGGCACGATGTGGCGGGGCCAGATCACCTTCGAGACGCCGATGCTGTTCTCGATCGGGTTCCTGGTGACCTTCCTGTTCGGCGGTCTGACCGGTGTGCTGCTGGCCTCCCCGCCGATCGACTTCCACGTCACCGACTCCTACTTCGTGGTGGCCCACTTCCACTACGTGGTGTTCGGCACGGTGGTGTTCGCGATGTTCGCGGGCTTCTACTTCTGGTGGCCCAAGTTCACCGGGACGATGCTCCACGAGGGTCTGGGCAAGTTCCACTTCTGGCTGCTCTTCCTGGGCTTCCACGGCACGTTCCTGGTGCAGCACTGGCTGGGTGCGGCGGGTTTCCCGCGCCGCTACGCCGACTACCTGCCCAGTGACGGCTTCACCGAGCTCAACCAGATCTCCTCGGTCTCCTCGTTCGTGCTGGCGGCCTCGACGCTGATCTTCTTCTGGAACATGTACGTCACCTCCAAGAAGGCGCCGCTGGTCACCGTGGACGACCCGTGGGGCTACGGCTGCTCGCTGGAGTGGGCCACGTCCTGCCCGCCGCCGCGGCACAACTTCACGTCGCTGCCGCGGATCCGCTCCGAGCGTCCCGCGTTCGACCTGAACCACCCGCACGCCGCCGCCCCGGGCGCCGTCCCGGTGGGCGCCACGAAGGAGTAGGGCGCAATGAAGACGCAGGCCTATCTGTTCATGGGCGTCTCGACCTTCTTCGGTCTGGCCGCCGCCCTGTACGTGTACTGGTCCTGGCAGGACACCGGCACGATCGAGTGGACGGGCACCACCGCCCTGGTGGTCTCCATCGGCTTCGGTTGGATGATCGGCTTCTGGCTCTGGCAGGCGGCCCGTCGCAGCGAGCACTTCCACGGGCTTCCCGCGGAGGAGCGGCTGGACGGGGAGATCTCCGAGAACTCCGGCGAGTACGGCTTCTTCAGCCCGCACAGCGCGTGGCCGCTGTGGGTGGCGCTGGCCGTGGCGTTCACCGCGGTGGGCGTGGCGATCGGCTGGTGGATGGTGTTCATCGGCGCCTTCGCCATCATCCTCACCGCCATCGGTTGGATCTTCGAGTACTACCGCAACGAGTTCCAGCACTAGGGGGACGGCCGCCGCGCCGCGCGGCGGCCCCCGCCCGACGGCCGGACGCGTCCAGGGGGACGCGTCCGGCCGTCTTCGTCGTCACGGCCCGGAACGCGGACCCCGCGTGACGCGGCCGTCGGCGCTGCCGTCCGGGGGCCGTGTCATGACCTCGCGCACTCCGACCCCGGTGTGCGTGTCATGACTTCTCGCACTCCGACCCGGGGCCCGTGTCATGACCTCACACCGGGGTAGGGTTTTCCTGCACTTGACCTGACAGGGCACCGCGGACACGGGTGCGCCCCGCGCGCCGAGGTCCCGTCGCAACGGACGCTGGAGGTCCTTGGCGTGAAGGGACGAGTCCGCACACCCCGCGGCCTGGCGGCGGCCGCCGTCGCGGTCGCGCTCGCCGCGACGGCCTGCACCGGCCCCGCCCGGCAGGAGCCCGCGGCGGCTCCCAGCGAGGAGGCCCAGACCGGGCCGCGGATCAGCGTCACCCCCGAGGAGGGGGCCTCCTCCGTCGCCCCCGACACCCCGGTGCGGGTGTCGGTGGAGGAGGGCTCGCTCACCGACGTCCGCGTCGAGCAGGCCCCCTCCGCGGAGGAGGGCGGGGACACCGGGGCGGCCGGGGACGCCGAGCGGTGGGAGTTCACCGGCACCCTGAGCGAGGACGGCACCCGGTGGGTGAGCGACTGGAACCTGGACCCGGGCTCGGCGGTCACCGTCCGCGCCACCGCCGAGGACGACGCCGGTGAGGCCTCCGAGACGGTCGTGGAGTTCTCCACGAAGGAGGCCGTGCCCGGTCAGCGCCTCGAACTGGCCTCGAACTTCCCCACCTCCGGCGACACCGTCGGCGTGGGCATGCCGGTCATCGTCAACTTCGACCTGCCGGTGACCAACAAGGCCCAGGTGGAGAACTCCATGGAGGTGACCTCCGAGCAGGAGGTGGAGGGCGCCTGGAACTGGGTCGGCGACAAGACCGCGGTGTTTCGCCCCCGCGAGTACTGGGAGCCCCACCAGCAGGTCAGCGTGGACATGCGCCTGTCGGGGGTGGAGGCCTCCGAGGGCGTCTACGGGATCGAGAACCACCGCCTGGAGTTCGAGGTCGGCCGCGAGATGGTCTCGACCATGCACGTGCCCGACCACGAGATGCTGGTGGAGATCGACGGCGAGCCCGCGCGCACCATCCCCGTGAGCAACGGCGAGGCCTCCAAGCGCTTCAACACCACCACCTCGGGGACGCACCTGACCATGGAGAAGTACGAGTCCCTGGTCATGGACGCGGCCACCCTGGGCATCCCCGAGGACTCGCCCGACTACTACAAGCTGGACGTGGACTGGGCGGTGCGCACCTCCAACAGCGGCGAGTTCGCCCACGCCGCCCCCTGGAACGACCGGATCGGGTCTGCCAACACCTCCAACGGCTGCACGAACATGTCGGTGGAGGACGCCCGCTGGTTCTACGAGAACTCCCTGATGGGCGACGTCCTGGAGACCACCGGGACCGACCGGGAGCTGGAGTGGGACAACGGCTGGGGTTTTTGGCAGCGCTCCTGGGACGAGTGGCTGTCCCACAGCGCCACCGGTGAGCCGCAGGTGACCGACGGGTCGGGCACCCCCGGTTCCGTGCACGGCGAGGGAAACTAGGCGGGCAGGTCCGGGGAGCCCTCCAGGAGGGCGTCCAGGCGCCTGGCGGTGTGCTCCCAGGTCCACTCACGGCTCACCCACGCGCGGCCGCGTGCGCCCATCTGGGCGGCGCGCTCGGGGTCCTTCAGCAGGGCGATGAGTGCGCGCGCGGAGGGGCCGGGCAGGGATCCGTCCACGACCAGGCCGGTCTCGCCGTCCCGGACCGTGGCGGGTGCGCCCCCGGAGTCGCCCGCGACCACGGGCAGGCCGCAGGCCGAGGCCTCCAGGTAGACGATGCCCAGCCCCTCGGCCTCCAGGCCGCCCTTGCGGCTGCGGCAGGGCATGGCGAACACGTCGGCGGCGTCGTAGTAGGGCGGCAGGTCCCGATGGGGGACCGAGCCGGTGAAGACCACCGAGTCCATTCCGCGCGCGGCCGAGAGCAGGCTCCGGCGGTGGGGGCCGTCGCCGACGACGAGCAGGACCGCGTCGGGCACGTCGGCCAGGACGCGGGGCCAGGCGCGGATCAGGGTGTCCTGCCCCTTGCGCGGTACGAGCCGGGACACGCACAGCACCACGGGGCGGTCGCCCAGGCCCAGGCGCGCGCGGACCTCCTCGCCACCGGCGCCGGGCCGGAAGGCCTCGGTGTCCACGCCGGGCGTGAGCCGGCGCATGCGGGCGGCCGCGTCGGGGGACAGGGCCCGGGCCAGGTGACGCCGGGTGTACTCGCCCAGGTAGGTGACGGTGTCGGTGGTGTCGCCGATGCGGCGCAGCGCCTCGCGGGATCCGGGCATGGTGGCCCACCAGGTCTCGTGGCCGTGGCTGATGGCCACCTGGCGCTTGACGGGGGTGCCCTCGCCCAGCCCGGCGGCGAGCAGTCCCAGCGGGGCGGCGGCGCCGTAGAGCACGGTGTCGCAGCCCTCCAGGTCGGCGATGGCGCGTGCCCGCCGCGCCACCCGGGGCGTGGGCAGCAGGACGCGTGCGGCGTCGCGCACGACGGGGAAGGGCTGGCGCAGGTCGAAGTGCGGGTCGGCGGCGGCGTCGGCCCGGGCGGGGGAGGAGCAGTAGACCACGACCGATCCGCGGGGGCGGCGCAGGGCCATCTCGTGGACGAAGGCCTCGATGCCACCGGCCTTGGGCGGGAAGTCGTTGGTGATGATCAGAGTTCGCGGCACAGGGGCGAGTCTAGGCGCGGCGGGGGCGGCGGGGGGTGTTCCACGCGGGTCCGGCCCCGGTGCGCGGCGGGCCCGGAGACGGCGGTGCCCCGCGACGCCGTGCGTCGCGGGGCACCGGGAGCCGTGCGCCGGTCAGGGGCGGACGGCGGTGACGAAGTTGGCGCGGTAGTAGTCGTTCAGGGTGACCGTGCCGATGGGGCGGGCCGAGGTGGAGGCGTGCACCATGACGTTGTCGCCCGCGTACAGGCCCACGTGCTCGGGGCCGCTGCCGCCGGGGTAGAAGAAGAGCAGGTCGCCGGGCTGCTTGTTCTCCCAGGAGACCCGCTGGCCCGCGTTGACCTGCTGGTAGGTGGTGCGGGGCAGGCTGACGCCGGCGGCGGCCCAGGCGGCCTGGGTCAGGCCGGAGCAGTCGTAGCCGCCGGGGCCGGTGCCGCCCCAGACGTAGGGCTTGCCGACCTGGGCGTAGGCGAAGTTCAGTGCCGTGGCGGCGCTGCCCGTGGCGGGGCCGGTGTAGCTGCCGCCTCCTCCGCCCCCACCGCCTCCTCCGCCTCCGCTGCTCCCGCCGCCGGTCTGGCCGACGTTCTGGGTGGCTGCCGCCTGCTCCTCGGCGGTCAGCTCCGAGAGGAGCCCCTCCTGCTCCTCGATGGCCTCCTCGGCGGCCTCGGTGGCCTCCTCGGCCTCCTTGAGGGCCTCGGCGGCCTCCTCCTCGGTCGCGCTGGCCTCGGCCTCCAGGACCTCCAGGTTCTCCAGCTCGGTGACGTACTGCGCGAGGTTGCCGTCGTTCTGGGTCGACAGGTAGTCCAGGTCGGCCTGGTGGGCCAGGGCGTCCTCGGGGCCGGTGGAGCTGAGCAGCTGGTGGAAGGAGGTGAAGTCGACGCCGGTGTAGGTGGAGCTGGCGAGCCGGCGGGCGCCCAGGCCGAGTTCGGCGACCTTCTCCTCGGCGGCCTCGATCTCCTCCAGGATGCCCTCCAGCTCCTCCTGGGCGGCCTCGTGCGTCTCCTTGGCCTCGTTGTAGGCCGCGTTGAGCTCGATGTACTCCTCTTCGAGGGCCTCGATCTCCTCGCGGACCTCCTCGGCCGTCGGATCGGCGTGGGCCACCGCGGTGGGCAGCAGCAGGGCGGCTGCGGTCAGGGAGGAGAGGGCCGCGGTGCGGCGCCTGCGGACGCGACGGGATGCCAACACGTGTAGACCTTTCTCCCCTTGTCCCAATGCCGTGGGGAAGGGTCGGGGGATGCGCCGGGCGGGGGCTGGGGGCCTTCCGGGCGGGGCCGGAGGGTGCGGGAGGCCGTGACCCGCGGGGTGGGGTCGGCCCGCCCGGGGCGCGGCCGTCACCGCCAGGGGGCGGTGAATGAGGTGGCAACCGCGCTCGGCGATGAACACTAGTGCATCCGCCGGGTCGCTCTCAACCTTTTCGTGATGTTCCACCGGTTGGCGCCGCGTGTCCGAAAACCGGGCTGTTGTCCGTTAAACGGCGGAGGGCCGCCACCCGGCGGGTGACGGCCCTGCGTGCTCCGAGGATGGTTCCCGTGCTCCGGGCGCCCGGAGCACGGACCACGGCGAAGCGGAGGTCCGAAGGAGGACTGCCTACGGGCGGACGGCGAACTGGAACTCGCTCGCCCAGTACGCGGCCAGGCCGACGACCTCGATGTTGCGGCCGCTGCTGGGCGCGTGCACCATCTGGCCGTTGCCGGCGTAGAGCCCGTCGTGGGTCAGGCCGCCGAAGAAGAACATGATGTCGCCGGGCTGGAGGGCGTTCATGTCGTAGATGCGCTGGCCCACCTCGGCCTGGGCGTAGGTGGTGCGGGGCAGGTCGACGCCGCCCGCGCGCCAGGCGGCCTGGACCAGGCCGGAGCAGTCGTAGCCGTTGGGGCCGGTGCCGCCCCAGACGTAGGGCAGCCCGACCTTGGAGTAGGCGAAGTCCAGGGCCGCGCCCGCGCTGCCCGAGGCGGAGCCGGTGTAGGACTGGCCGCCGCTGCCGTCGGCGCCCTCGGCGGCCGGGTCGGAGTCGGGGAACTGGGCCAGGAGCGTCTCCTGCTCCTCCAGCTTCTCCTCGACGCTGGTCTTGGCCTCCTCGGCCTCCTCCAGCGCGGTCTCGGCCTCCTCCAGGGCCTCCTCGGCCTCGTCCTTGAGGGCGAACAGCCGCTCGTGGGAGGCGCCGAACTCGTCGAGCTGGGCCTTCTGGGCCTCCGACAGGTAGTTCAGGTCGGCGTTCTGCTCCAGCAGGCTCTCGGGGCCCTCGGAGGAGAGGATGTTGGCCATGGAGTCCAGGTCGCCGGACTGGTAGGTGGCGCTGGCGAGCTCCTGCACCTTGGTGCGCAGCTCCTCGTAGCGCTCCTCCTCGTCGCCGACCTGCTCGTCGAGGTCCTCGTAGAGGGTCTCGGCGACGTCGTGGTCCTCCTTGGCCTGGTTGTACTCCTCGACCGCGGTGGAGACCTCCTCGCGCAGCTCCTCGATCTTGTCTTCGACCTCGTCCTGGGTCGGCTCCGCGTAGGCGGTGCCCGGGACGAGCATGGTGCCCGCGACGACCGCGCTGATTCCGGTCGTAGCGGCGAATCGGCGAGCCGTACGTCGTCCACCGGGGTTCTTCATGGCGGTCCACGCTCCTTGGGGTCGGGCAAGTCCGCATAGGGGTGCGGGGAGAACAGGGACGGGGCCCGCGCGGGGGCGCGGGCGGGTGAGTGTGCGGGTCCCGACCGGCGGGCTCAGACGCGGCCTTGCTGTCCGGTGGAGCACTCACGTTCCGGGAAGAACCTAGCGGACCGTTCTGCACAGCTCAACCACGGAGCCCTGTACGTGCCGGTGTTCACAGTGCGCGCCGCGGTCCGCGGCGGGCGTGTCGTTCCTGGGAGTGAGCCGCGGGTCGAGCGGGGTAACGAATGGGTAACGGCTGGGGTGGGTGTGTCCCCGTGACGCCCGTGCCGGGCCGCGCCCGCCCCCGCGGCGGGCGCCCGGCCCCGTCAGCCGTGCGACTCCAGGCGGCGCAGGAAGATCGTCGAGGGCACCGCGCGCGCCCCAGCGCGGCGCACCGCCGTCACGATCTCGCGGTCGGAGGTGACCACCGCGATCGGCCGCCCCGGGGGTTCGGCGCGCACCAGCCGCACGATCAGCTCGTCCGCGGTCTCCCCGGGCGCGCTGAACAACAGCCGTACCCGGCGCGCCGCCGCCATCACCGGCGGGGTGTCCACGTCCGCGCCGTCGAACACGCACGTGATCTCGGCCTTGGTCCGGCTGGCCAGTCCCTCCAGGGAGTTCATCAGCCGGGTGCGCTGGTCGGCCAGGGGGAGGGTTCCGTAGCCGGTCTTGGTGACGTTGTAGCCGTCCACCAGCAGGTGCACCCGGGGCGCGGTGAGCAGGTGCTCCAGCAGGCCGGGGTCGTCGTCGGGCAGCCCGCCCAGGGACACCCGCCGCTGCTGCTCGGTCTCGGCCACCAGGTCGGCGGGGCTGTCCAGGACGGTGGGCAGCGCCAGTTCGCGGCGCAGGCCGTGGGAGGCCTCCACCAGTACGTCCAGCAGCACGCGCAGCCGCGCCTCGTCGGCGTTGCGTCCGGCGCGCACCGCCCGCCGGGCGTTGTCCAGCTGGGCCTCGGCCGTGGCCAGCCTCGATCTCAGCCGCCGGTTCTGCGACTCCAGCGCGCTGACCCGCGCGGCGGACTCCGACTCGCGTCCGGCCGTCTCGGTCAGCGCCCGCGAGGCCCGCTCGGTGGCCTCCTTGGCCCGCTGCCGCTCGGTGTGCACCTTGCGGCGCAGCTCGGCGATCTCGGTGCGCTGGGCCTTGATCTGGGACCGCAGCCGCTCCAGCTCCTCCTGGTGGTCGTGCCGGGTCTCGTCCAGTTGGCGGCGGGCGGCGTCCAGGGCCTCCGCGGCCTGGTCCGCCTCCTTGGCGCTGGTCTGGCGCTCCAGCTCCCGGTGGACGTCCTCGACGATGCCGGGCCACCCCGGGGGCCGCAGCAGGTAGGCGCAGGCGGCCACGGCCACGGGGTCGGCCGCGGGGGGCACCACGCCCGAGCGCAGGCCCTCGGCCAGCTCGGGCCACACCTGGTCGACGCGGGCCGCGACCATGTCGCGGAAGGTTTCGTCGTTCTCCAGTTGGGCGGCGATCTGCGGTCCGGCGAGCCGGGCCCTGCGGCGCGGCTCGAACCTGGCGACCCTGCGCAGCAGCGGGGGCAGGTCGCTCGCGCGCATGCCGCCGAGCACGTCCGAGCCGTACTCGACGACCCGGGCGCGCACCTGCTCGGGCAGCGGCCGGGCCAGCCGTTCGCCGCCGTCACCGCCGTTGCCGTCACCGCCGCCATCGCCGACGCCGTGGCCGCCGTCCTCCGCCGGGTGGACGCCGCCGTCGAGCGGATCGCCGCCGTCGGAGTCGCCGCCCGCACCGGGGCGGGCGCTCATGCCCGACCCGTCGGGCTCTCCGCCGAGGAACCGGGGACCGACCGGTCGGCGTCGGGGCGGGCGATGATCTCGACGCTGTCGGTGGCGCCGCACCAGCGGCACCGCACCCGCTCGATGGTCTCGGAGAGCACGGTGCGCTCCTCGACCCCGCCCTCACCGGCCAGGTCCAGGTGGACGTAGTCCTGGGAGCGCACGGTCCGGGTCACGTCGAACCGCGTGAGATTGCCGCATCCGGTGCACCGCCACCGCTCACTGTCACCCGGCATCGCGATCCCCACGGTTCCTCCCTCGTCTGGTGCTCTGGAGGGGCGGCGGCCCCGCCGCCGCCCCGATGACCCACATCTTTGCATGTCGGGCAGGTCAGACCGTATTCCGCCAGGTTGTCCGCACGGCCGACTACCCTGGCCGGGTGGTACGACAAGCGGCGCCCGCCGGCGTCCAGACCAGCATCAGCGACCTCGGTACGCCGTTGGCCGCGGCGTCCTTCGTGGTGCTGGACCTGGAGACCACCGGCACCAGCGCGAGCGGCTCCCGGATCACGGAGGTCGGCGCGGTCAGGGTGCGCGGAGGCGAGGTCGTCGGCGAGTTCGCCACCCTGGTCAATCCCGGTACCCCCATACCGGCCAACATCACCCTCCTGACGGGGATCACCCAGTCGATGGTGGCCTCGGCCCCGCCGATGGAGGAGGTCCTGCCCCGGCTGCTGGCCTTCCTGGACGCCGAACCCGACACCGTGCTGGTGGCCCACAACGCGCCCTTCGACACCGGCTTCCTCAAGGCCGCGTGCGAGCGCCACGGCACGGACTGGCCCGGCTACCCGGTCGTGGACACGCTGCGCCTGGCCCGCGCCGTGCTCGCGCGCGGCGAGACGCGCAACCACCGGCTGGCCACGCTGGCGGCCTACTTCGGGGTCCCGGTCGCGCCCAACCACCGCGCCCTGGAGGACGCCCGCGCCACCGTCGGCGTCCTGCACGGGCTCGTGGAGCGCCTGCGCCCCATGGGCGTGTCCAGCGTGGAGGAGCTGCGCGCGGTCACCAAGCCGCCCACCAAGGCCCAGCGCAGCAGGCGCCACCTGGCCGAGGACCTGCCGGAGGAGCCGGGCGTGTACGTGTTCACCGACGCCCGCGGGGAGAGCCTCTACGTCGGCAAGAGCAAGAACCTGCGCCGCCGGGTGCGCACCTACTTCACCGCGGCCGAGAGCCGCCAGCGCATCCGTGAGATGGCGGGCCTGGTGGCGGGCGTGACCCCCATCGTGTGCTCCAGCGAGCTGGAGGCCTCCGTCCGCGAGCTGCGCATCATCGCCGAACGCAAACCGCCCTACAACCGGCGTTCGCGCAACCCCGAGCGCGCCTCGTGGGTCCGGCTCACCGCCGACGCCTTCCCGCGCCTGTCGGTGGTGCGCACGGTCAGCCGCGACGGGGCGGCCCACATCGGGCCCTACGCCTCGCCCCGCGAGGCCGAGCGGGCCAGGGAGGCCCTGCTCCACGTCTTCCCGCTGCGCCAGTGCGCGCACACCTTCCGGCCCCCGGAGACGGTCGCGGGGGAAGGCGGCGGGACCCGCGTCGCCCCGCAGGTGGTCACCTCGGGCGCGCGGTGGACGGGCCCGTGCGTGATGGCCCAGCTGGGCCGCTGCGGCGCGCCCTGCGACGGCAGCGAGAGCGAGGCCGAGTACGCGGTGCACGCCGAGGCCGCACGCGTCGCGATGACCGGGGACCCCGCCGCCGTGGTGGACGCGCACACCGCGCGCATAGCCGAACTCGCCGCGGACCTGCGCTACGAGGAGGCCGCGCACCTGCGCGACCGGCTCACCGCGTTCCTGCGCGGCGCCAGGCGGGCCCAGCGCCTGTCGGCCATCGCCGCGGTCGCGCACCTGGTCGCCTCCCGCCGCACCGCCGCGGGCTGGGAGACCTGCGTGGTCCGCCACGGCCGCCTGGCCGCCAGCGCCGTGCTGCGCCCGGGCACCGACCCCGCCGCGTTCCTGGCCTCCCTCGTGGCCACCGCCGAGTACGTGCCCGCCGGGCACGGGCCCAGCCCCGGCGCGCTCCCGGGGGAGACCGAGCTGGTCCTGGACTGGCTCGCCGACCCCGCCACGCGGCTGGTCGAGATCGACGGGGAGTGGACATGCCCGTTGCGCAGCGCCGAGGCGCACACCGGGATGACACACTGGGCCCATGGCCGCGCTTCCGCTCAATGACGACTACCCCGTCCGCCGCGTCCCCGTCGTCTCGTACACGCTGGTCGCGGTCAACGTCCTCGTCTACCTGGTGTCACCGCAGGCGCTGACCGCGGTGTGGTACCCGGCGGACATGTTCGAGCGCTTCTGCGCGATCCAGGACTACTTCATGTACTGGGGGGCGGTGCCCGCCGAGATCACGGGCCGGACCGACCTGGTCCCGCACGCGGTCCCCGAGTGCGGGCAGCTCGACGGCAAGCCGGTGTGGTTCTCGGTGTTCAGCTCGATGTTCCTGCACAGCGGGCCCGGGCACCTGATCGGCAACCTGGTGTACCTGTTCGTGTTCGGGCCCGTGGTGGAGGACCGGATCGGCAAGCTGCGCTTCACGGGGCTGTACCTGGCCACCGGGGTCGCCGCAGCCTACGGCTTCGCGCTGACCGACGTCGACGCGGCCATGCCGATGGTGGGCGCCTCCGGGGCCATCTCGGGCGTGCTGGGCGCCTACCTGGTCGTGCAGTTCCGCAGCCGGGTGACCACGCTGGTGTTCGGGGTGATCCCGATGCGCCTGCCCGGGTGGGCCGTGGTGGGCAGCTACTTCGCTCTTCAGTATCTTCTCTACGTCACCACACCGAGCGCCCCCGGCGCCGGAGGCGGCGTCGCCTACGCGGCGCACGTGTACGGGTTCGTCGCGGGGGTGGTCGTGGGACTGGTGGTCTACCGGCTGCGATGGCGCTCCGGGACGCGGCTGTCCGACGTCTACTAGGCACACGCCCTGGTGCGCCCCGGCGCGGCCGTCGCGCCCGTCCCGACATTTTCCGAGGAACCGCCCTGGAGGCACAGTGATCACCGCGATCGTCATGATCAAGGCCGACGTCCACCGCATCCCCGAGGTCGCCGGGGCGATCGCGGAGATCGACGGGGTGAGCGAGGTCTACTCGGTCACCGGCGGCGTCGACCTCATCGCCATGGTGCGGGTGCGCAAGCACGAGGACCTGGCCGAGGTGATCCCCGGCCGGGTGAACAAGGTGCCCGGCGTCCTCTCCTCCGACACCCACATCTCCTTCCAGGCCTACTCCAGGCACGACCTGGAGTCGGCCTTCGCCCTGGGCTGGTAGCCGGTCGTGGCCGGTACCTGGAGTGCGCAGGAGGCGGGGGTCCTCGCCCTGCCCTCGGGCAGGCTGGTGCGCGGCCGGGGCCTGAGGCGCCCGCTGCCGCCCGGACCCCCGCCCGACCTCGGGCTGTACCTGCTGGGCCGCGAACCGGCGCCCGTGCCCTGGGAGGGGCGCTGGCTGCGGTGGCGGGACTTCGGGCTGCCCTCCGACCCCGCGGCCGTGGGCGCGGCGCTGCGCGAGGCGTGGGAGCGCGCCGGGGCCGAACGCGTCGAGGTCGCCTGCGGCGGCGGCCAGGGGCGCACCGGCACGGCGCTGGCGTGCCTGGCGGTGCTGGACGGGGTCCCCGCGCGCGAGGCGGTCGCCTACGTCCGCGCGCACTACCTGCCGCGTGCGGTGGAGACCCCCTGGCAGCGCCGCTTCGTGGCCCGCTTCGAGGCCTGAGACCCGCCGGGGGCGGACCACCGGCCCCGGCGGGCGGGCCGAACGCCGGGGGCGCGGCACCGGGTCTCCCCGCCGCCGCGCCCCCGACGCGCGTTCACAGGGCCTTGGCGTACTGCTGGCTGGTCTCCACCCAGCGCTCCAGCGCGCGCTCGGCGGCGCCGCTGTCCACCGCCGCGGCGGCCCGCTCGTACCCGTCGCGCACCGACTCCAGCAGGGGTCCCCGGATGCCGTCCACGGCGGCCAGCGCGGCGCCCGCGTTGAGCAGCACGGCGTCGCGCACCGGGCCGGTGCGGCCCGCCAGGAGGTCGCGCACGGCCTGGGCGTTGAACCCGACGTCGCCGCCGCGCAGGTCCTCCGGACGTGAGCGGGCGATGCCCAGGTCGGCGGGGTCGAGCGTCTCGCGCCGGGCCCGGCCGTCGCCCACCACCCACACCGTGGAGGTGGTCGTGGTGGTCAGCTCGTCCAGCCCGTCGTCGCCCCGGAACACCAGGGCCGAGGAGCCGCGGCGGGCGAACACCCCGGCGATCACCTCGCACATGCGCTCGTCGAACACCCCGATGGCCGAGGTGGTGGGCTGGGCCGGGTTGGTCAGCGGGCCCAGGAAGTTGAACACCGTGGGCACCGCCAGCTCACGGCGGGGCTTGGCGGTGAAGCGGAACGAGGGGTGGAAGACCGGGGCGAAGCAGAAGGCGATGCCCGCCTCCTCGGCCACCCGCACGGTCAGCTCCGGCGGCAGGTCCAGGACCACGCCCAGGCGCTCCAGCACGTCGGCGGTGCCGCAGGAGGAGGACGCCGCCCGGTTGCCGTGCTTGACCACGCGGGCGCCCGCGGCCGAGGCCACGATCGCCGCCATCGTGGACACGTTCACGGTGTGCGCGCGGTCGCCGCCGGTGCCGACGATGTCCAGGGTCGGTCCGGGGACGTGGATGCGCACGGCGTTGTCGAGCATGCCCCGGGCCAGGCCGGTCACCTCCGACACGCTCTCGCCCTTGGCGCGCAGCGCGATGGCGAACCCGGCGATCTGGGCGTCGGTCGCGGCCTCGGACATGATCTCGTTCATCGCCCACGCGGTGTCGTCGGCGCTCAGGGTCCGTCCGCCCAGCAGGGCGGTGATGAGGTTGGACCAGGTCCGCTCGGTCACGGCGGACCGTTCGTCGGAGTTCGCGGCTCCGGAGCCGGCGGCGGAGTGGGCGGCGGGGACGTTCATCTGGGTTGCTCCACGGTGAAGGAACGGGCACGGAAGGGGCCGGGGCGCGGCGCGCGGGCGGGTTGCCCTCAGGCGCCGGGGGGAAGGGGCGTGGCGTGAGCGCGCCATCGCCCGATGTCGGCGCCGTGGTGCAGGGCCGCGCCCACCGCGCGGCGGCGGCGCGGCTCCGCGTCGCCGCGGTGGCCCGTTCCGAGACCGTCTCGCACGCGTGTCACCCGTTCAGGGCCGCCGCGACCCGCTGGCGCATGAGCTCGGCCAGGGCCTCGGCGAGCGCGACGGGGTCGATCGGGTGGCTGACGACCTGCTCGGCCTGGGACCAGGTGGCCAGCCAGCCGTCGTCGCGCCGTCCCACCAGCAGCAGGACCGGCGGGCAGCGGTAGATCTCGTCCTTGACCTGGCGGCACAGGCCCATCCCGCCGACGGGGGAGGCCTCGCCGTCGAAGATCGCCACGTCCACGCGCGCGGAGGGGTCGGTGTCCTCCAGCCTGCGCAGGACCATGGGCGCGGTCGCGCACTCGACGAACTCCACGAGGGGAACGTCGGCCGCGGGGCGCCGGCCGACCGCCAGTCGCACCTGCTCGCGGGTGTCGGCGTCGTCGCTGTAGACCAGCACGCGCATCCTGGCACCCGTGTCCGTACCGCTGACCACCATCGCGCAACCGTCCCATCGCTTCTGTCCGCGGCCGTCGCCGCGGGGGTGCGGCCGGGGCGTTCGTTGGCTGTATGCCCTCTGACTGTATTGCCTCACGGCTCCGCTGCACAGGAGAGGGGCCGGGGGCGTGCCGGGTACTGAGACCTGGGCCACCACATTCAGAGCACGGGCTAACCCCACCCCCAAGCCCTGTTATCAAAAGGTGATTTTCTTGATGTCTGGCCGTAACCTGCCGTAGGTCGGAGTGTCACCTGGGAGGCGCTGGATCGCCGCAGCCGCAGGGGATCCCGAATTTCGGTCACTCTGGGTATGTTGCTGGTGTGACTAGAGGGGCAAAGCCGATACAGTAACGCCCGAGTCACGATCGACCGGTGCCAGCAGGCCGCGCGGGGTGCCAGGGCGCCCCGTACCGGGTCTGACCCGCCCTGTTACGGAGAGTCGGGTACGGCCCTCTCCGAGATGCCGTAATAATGCTGGCGTGGCGACAGCAACCGCGAACCCAAAATCAGCACCGACACCAGCACATGGTGCGGCAAAGCGTCCTGACCTGGTGAGCGTTGGCACCATCGTTTGGTTGGCCAACGAGCTCATGTTCTTCGCTGCGCTGTTCGCGATGTACTTCACGATCCGATCGGTGACCAACGGAAACCCCGACCTGGGGCAGTGGCCCGACACCCACCTGAACGTGCCGTGGGCGTCGGCGATCACCGTGGTCCTGGTGGCTTCGAGCTTCACCGCGCAGGCCGGCGTCTGGGCCGCCGAGCGCGGTGATGTCAAGAAGCTGCGTATGTGGTTCTTCATCACGTTCTTCATGGGCCTGTTCTTCGTCCTTGGGCAGGCCTACGAGTACTACGAGCTCATCTTCCACGGGGGCCTGACTCTTCAGTCGAGCGCTTACGGGTCGATGTTCTACCTGACCACGGGCTTCCACGGACTCCATGTCATCGGTGGGCTGATCGCGTTCCTCATCATGTTGGGACGTACGTACGCCGCGAAGCGCTTCACCCACCAGCAGGCGACCAGCGCGATCGTCGTGTCCTACTACTGGCACTTCGTCGATGTGGTCTGGATCGCTTTGTTCTTCACCATCTACTTCATCCAGTAACCCGAAACGGGGAAACCGTGAAATGGATTACCGCGCGGCGGCGGCATCCCCTGGCGGGGTATGTCGTCGTCATCCTCGCGCTAGCCCTGTTCGGGGTGGGGTACGCCGCTTTGGCGCCCACCGCGGACCAGGCCCAGGCGCAGACTCTGGCTGCTGATGGTCCTCCCTCGGCGGACGAGGTCGATGTGGCCAACGGCGAGGACATCTTCAACCAGACGTGCGCGACCTGTCACAACTACGACGGCAGTGGTAGTTACGGCGAGGACGGGGAGTACACCCGGGGTCCGGACATCCGTGATTCGGGTGCCGCGGCCATTGACTTCCAGGTCAGCACGGGGCGTATGCCGTCGATGAACCCCGACGCGCAGATGCCGCGCAAGCCGATGGCGATGTCGGAGGAGGATCTGCAGGATCTGATCGCGTACTACAACGCGCAGATCAGGACCGGTGGTCCCGATATTCCCTATGACGTTCCGGGTGAGGCGCCCGAGCGTGGGGAGTTCGAGGACGAGGCTTCCTATGAGGCGGCGCTTGAGGAGTTCGAGGCCGAGTACGAGTCGTATGTTCAGGGCGCCGACAACACCGACATGGGTATGCGTCTGTATCTGACCAACTGTGCGCACTGCCATGGTTGGTCTGGTGGTGGCGGTGCGTTGACCGATGGTCGTTGGGCTCCGGAGATTCATGACGCGTCCGCGCGTCAGATCTATGAGGCGATGGTCAGTGGTCCGGGTGCGATGCCGATGTTCAGTGACACGGTGATCGAGCCGGAGGAGAAGCAGGAGTTGATCTCCTATATCAAGACGCTCCAGGCCGAACCCAACGCCGGTGGCGTCTTCCACCTCAATCGCATCGGGCAGGTGGCCGAAGGCCTCATCAGCTGGGTCGTCGGACTCGCTTTGATCATTGCCTGCGCGATCTGGATCACCGCGAAGCAGCGAGCTCATGACTGAGAACAACAGCAACGACAGCAGCGGGGGAGAGGCCACGCCCGAACGCGTGGTCGGCACCCC
>NZ_KB906876.1:0-80171 GCF_000381685.1 Nocardiopsis sp. CNS-639 | reverse complement strand
GCGAGGACGTGGTGGACTGGGAGGGCAAGTTCCGCACCCCCCTGCAGGGCTTCACCTCCACCCCCCGCCCCCTGGACGGGGTGCCCCCCTTCGTCTGGCACGGCTCCATCCGCAGCCCCGAGATCGCCGAGCAGGCCGCCTTCTACGGTGACGGCTTCTTCCACAACAACATCTTCTGGCCCGCCACGCACACCAAGAAGCTCATCTCGCTCTACCGCCGCCGCTTCGAGCACTACGGCCACGGCAAGGCCGAACAGGCCATCGTCGGCCTGGGCGGACAGGTGTTCATGCGCAAGAACTCCCAGGACGCGGTGAGGGAGTTCCGCCCCTACTTCGACCACCACCCCCTGATGGGCGGCGGACCGTCGCTGGAGGAGTACATGGACCAGACTCCGCTGACCGTCGGCAGCCCCCAGCAGGTCATCGACAGGACCCTCGCCTTCCGTGACAGCTTCGGCCACTACCAGCGCCAGCTGTTCAACGTCGACGGCGTCGGGACACCCCTGAAGACGGTCCTGGAGCAGATCGACATCCTCGGCGAGGAGGTCGTGCCGGTGCTGCGCAAGGAGTTCGCCGCCGGGCGGCCCGCGCACGTGCCCGACGCGCCCACCCACGCCTCACTGCTCTCCGCCCGCGACGCCGCGAACACCTCCGCGACAGCGACGGGCTGAGGCGCGA
This sequence comes from Nocardiopsis sp. CNS-639, assembly GCF_000381685.1. Classification (NCBI taxonomy): domain Bacteria; kingdom Bacillati; phylum Actinomycetota; class Actinomycetes; order Streptosporangiales; family Nocardiopsidaceae; genus Nocardiopsis; species Nocardiopsis sp. CNS-639. Next base: position 79,493 of record NZ_KB906876.1, on the reverse strand, counting down.
CGACCGATCCCCACGGCGGGTTCCCGTTCCGGTCACGACGAGAACCCGCCGCCGTGCCCGCCCCCGGGCGCCCCGGACCGGCGTCCACCCCCCCCCGGTCCGGGGCGCCACCGTGTCCGCCACCGACCGAGCCGAACACCGTCCCCACCAGAGAGGCCTTCCGTGAGAGAGCCGCGAACAGACAGAACCGGCGCCGTCGTCCACGTCGCGCTGGACGAGGCACGCGCCGTCAGCGCCTACACCGTGAGTCTGGAGGACGGCACCCCCGCCGGGCGCGCGGACTTCGTCGACCCGCCCCAGGCACCCGGCGAGCGCGTCTTCTTCCACACCGAGGTCGCACCGGAGTTCGGCGGCCGGGGTCTGGCCGGCCTGCTGGTCGGTGAGGCGCTGGCCGACAGCGTGCGCAGGAACCTCACCGTCGTCCCCGTGTGCCCGCTCTTCGCCAAGCACCTGCGGGAGCACGGCGACGAGTACACGGCCCGGGGCGGACGGTTCCGTCGGCCGAGGCCGGCCGACCTCGCCCTGGTCAAGGAGACCGTCGAGGGGGGCGGCGCGTGAGAGCGGAGCGCCCCTACATCGACAAGGAGCACCCCGAGGTCTACGGGGCGATGCTCAAGGCGGCGGCAGCCTCCAGAACCGCGGCGCGGGAGGCGGGCCTGGGCGACGACACCATCGAACTGGTCAACATCCGGGTGTCCCAGATCAACGGGTGTCCGACCTGCCTGAGCGTCCACCTCCCCAAGGCGCGCAAGGCGGGGGTGAAGCAGGGCGCCCTGGACGTGCTGCCGGCCTGGCGCGAGGCCGGGCTGTTCACCGACGAGCAGAGGGCCGCGCTCGAACTGGCGGAGTCGTTGACGGTGCTCGATCCGACCGTCGACCGGCAGGCCGTCAACGCTCGCGCGGCGGCCCATCTGACCACCGCCCAGATCTCCGCGGTGGAGTGGACGACCACGCTCATCAACGCGTTCAACCGGATCTCGATCGCCAGCGGCCACCCGGTGCTCAGGCAGTAGGGAGGAGGCCGTCCGCACCGGCGGGAGAACGGCGGACCCGTGGCCGGCCGCAGGCGCGGCCACGGGTCCGGTCCGGGCGGGTCAGGGCCGTACGACGTCGAAGGCGGGGTCAGGCGCCTCCAGCACGTCGAGCAGCGCCCGGAGTACCCGGAGGTCGCCCTCGTACTCGAGCTCCTCCCACCCGCGGCCCGTCATGACGGCGACCAGCTGTCCCCTGGTCGTGGTGAGCGTCAGCTGGGCCCGCGGGTCGGGGTCGGGGTCGCGAAAGTGCACGAGCACGCCGTTGGCCAGGCGCAGGTGCCACAGGGCGTCGTCGTTGTCGAGGCACAGGTCGATGCGCAGGTCGAGTTCCCGGGCCGCGGGCCCGTCGACCCGCACGGCGAGGGAGTCGAGCAGCTGCCCGACGTCGAGGGCCGCCAGCAGCCGGGAGCCGCCGGAGCGGCGCGCGGTCCTGGGGCCGTGGAGGAGTTCCCCGGCTCCGGTGAGGTAGTAGTTGCGCCATGTCGCGTTCTCACAGCCGTGGCCGAGCGCGGTGTAGACGTCGGCCAGCCGCTGCCGCACCCCGCTGTGGTGGGGCTCGGCGAAGACCGCGTGGTTGAGCAGGGTGGCCGCGAAGCGCAGGTCGCCCTCCTCGACGAGGGCGTCCGCGTGCGCGAGCGCCCGGTCGACACCGCCGAGCAGGCCGATCCACCGCCTGGCCTCCTCGACCGGCGGGTGTTCCCACAGGTGGGCGGGGTTGCCGTCGAACCAGCCGAGGTAGCGCTGGTAGACGCCCTTGACGTTGTGGCTCAGCGACCCGTAGTAGCCGCGGTTGGCCCACTGCCGGTCCAGGGCGGGCGGCAGCGTCAGCTCCTCCGCGATCTCGCGGGGGGTGAGGCCCCGGTTGATCAGGCGCACCGTCTGGTCGTGCAGGTAGGCGTAGAGGTCGCGCTGCCCGGTCAGGAACCCCTCGATCCGGTCGGCGCCCCAGGTGGGCCAGTGGTGGGTGGCGAAGGCGACGTCGGAGCGGCCGCCGAAGAGCTGGAGGGCTTCGGTGAGGTAGCGCGCCCACTGCCGGGCGTCGCGGACCTGGGCGCCCCTCAGCGTGATGATGTTGTGCATCGTGTGCACGGCGTTCTCGGCCAGGCACAGCGCCCGCCGAGCGGGGAAGTACATGTTCATCTCGGCCGGCGCCTCCGTCCCCGGCGTGAGCTGGAACTCGATCTCCACGCCGTCGACCACGCGGACCTGGCCGGTCCGGGTGATCGACTCGGTGGGCTCGACCAGTCCGATCGTGCCGGTGGCCAGGCGCTGCCCCAGGCCGCAGCCCAGGTGCCCCGTGGCGGAGGCTTCGAGCGCGGTGCCGTACATGAAACCCGACCGCCGGGCCATCGCCGGACCGGCGTAGACGTTCTCGGAGACCGCGTGCTCCATGAAGCCCTCGGGCGCGAGCACGGGGACGTCGTCGGCCGCGTCCGCGAGGACGGCGCCCGCACCGCCGAAGTGGTCGGCGTGCGGATGGGTGAGGACCACGCCCGTGACCGGCCGGTCGCCCCGGTGGGACCGGTAGAGTGCCAGCGCCGCGGCGGCGGTCTCGGTCGAGGTCAGCGTGTCGATCACGATGACGCCGGAGTCGCCCTCGACCAGGGTCATGTTGGCCAGGTCGAGCCCGCGGACCTGGTAGATCCCCTCGGTGACCTCGAACAGGCCGTGTCTGGCCGCGAGCCGGCTCTGCCGCCACAGGCTCGGGTTCGCCGTCGCGGGCGCCGGTGCGTCCAGGAAGGCGTAGGCGTCGGCGTCGTACACGACGCGTCCGGCGGCGTCGGTGACGCGTGCGGGCTCCAGAGTCCCCAGGAAGCCGCGTTCGGCGTCGCGCGTGTCCTGCCCGTCCTCGGCGGGAAGGTTCGGCTCCGGTGGCTTCGCGTCGGTCATGCCGGGGCCCCCTCGGCTCTGACGAGTTCGCGGATGATGCCGTTGCGCTGGATCTCCGACGCGCCGGTCAGCACGCGGAACATGCGCAGCTGCCGCCAGATCACGTCCACCGGGGCGCCGCGCACCATCCCGGCCTTGCCGTGGATCTGCATCGCCTGGTCCGCGATGGCGAACGCGCGCTCGGCCACGAACAGCTTGCACATGAAGGACTCCACCCGGGGCCGCTCCCCCGCGTCGAGCGCGGCGAGGGCGTCGTAGGTCATCGAACGGGCGGCGTAGAAGTCCGTGGCCATGTCGGCGAGCTTGTGCTGGATCGCCTGCTTCTCGATGAGGAGTCCGCCGGACACCTGGCGTGTGGAGGCGAAGTCCAGGGCCAGGCGGATGGCCCGCCGGGCCGCGCCGAGCGCGGTGGGGCAGTGGAGCAGCCGGTTCGTCGTGACCCGGCCGAGGGCGATGCGCAGGCCCTGCCCCTCCTCGCCGAGCAGGTTCTCCGAGGGGACGAAACAGTCCTGGAGGACGACGTCGCTCTCGATGTTCTGGCCCGACAGGGGCGTCCTGCCGGGTGTGACGCGACAGCCCGGGGAGTCCAGGTCGACGAAGAACGCGCAGTACCGGTCGTCGGAGGAGTCCAGGCGGGCGACCAGGATCGAGAAGTCCGCGAAGGTGCCGCCGGTGCTGAACACCTTGTGCCCGGTGACGCGGTAGCCGCCGGCGACCGGGGTCGCGGTCGTGCGCATACGGCGCACGTCGGAGCCCGCGTCGTCCTCGGTCATGGAGAAGCAGCACGCGCGCTCGGCCCTGACGACCGGGAGCAGGTACTTCTCCGTCTGGTACTCGGTGGCGTGCTCGAAGATCGCGCCGATCCGCAGCGGTCCGCCCATGTCGCCGAGCACGCTCGTGGCCAGCACGCGGCCGGAGGCGCCCACCTCCTCCTTGAGCGCCGCCAGTTCCGTGTGGGACAGTCCCTGCCCGCCGAGGTGCTCGGGCAGGTGGACGCCGTAGAAGCCGAGTTCGCGGCTGCGCCGCCACACCGGTTCCAGCATGGACCGTCGCAGCTCGGCCTCGGGGGTCAGGCCGAGTTCCTCCTCGTAGTCGGCGAGCTCTCCGGACAGGTAGTCCCGGAGCCCGGTGACCAGCGCGTCGAGGCGCGGATTGTCGTGGTGGCCCGGTCGCAGCATGAAGGTCACGGCCCGCTCACCCCACCTTTCGTTCGGTGCCCGCCCACTCGCGCTGGCGAAGGGCGCGGCGGTCGATCTTGCCGTTGCGGTTGCGCGGGAGCTGCTGGACGAACTCGACGACGCGCGGGAGCTTGACCCGGGACAGCCGGGTCGCGCAGAACTCGCGCAGTTCCTCCCCGCTGGCCTCGGCGCCGGGTTGGAGCGCCACGAACGCCTTGACGGTCTCCCCCCACCGTTCGTCCGGGGCGCCCACCACGCACACCTCGAAGACGGCGGGGTGTTCGTAGAGGGCGGCCTCCACCTCGGTGCAGTAGACGTTGTAGCCGCCGGAGATGATCATGTCCTTCTGGCGGTCCACGATGAACAGGTAGCCGTCCGGGCGCTGGAAGCCGAGGTCGCCGGTGTACACCCAGCCGTCGCGGAAGGTCTCGGCCGTGGCCTCCGCGGCGTGGAAGTACTCCCGCACGCAGTCGGGCCCCCGCGCCACGATCTGGCCCACCTCGCCCGCGGGCAGCGGTTCTCCCCCGTCATCGACCACACGGACCTCCGTGTCGAAGACCGGACGCCCGCAGGAGAGCAGCAGCTCGGGGTCGGACTCGATCCCCCGTACCACGTCCTCCGAGGTGAGGAAGGTGATGGCGCTCGTGGTCTCCCCCTGCCCGTAGCCCTGGTTGACCACGGGTCCGAACAGCTCGACGGCGCCGCGCAGGCGCGCGGGGCTCACCGGCGCGCCGCCGACCGTGACGCTGCGCAGCCGGGACAGGTCCCGGCGCCCCGCGGTCGGTGAGGCCAGCACCAGGTTGAGCATCACCGGCACCAGGAAGGTGTGGGTGACGCCCTCGCGTTCGAGGGCGTCGAGGTAGGCCTCGGCGTCGAAGGACGGGAGCACCACGACCGTGGCGCCGCGGAAGAAGCAGCCGAGGATGCCCATGCCGCTGGCGTGGGTGATGGGGCCGGGTGCGAGGTAGACCGAGTCCGGTCCGACCGAGCCCTGGGGGTTCATCGCCAGCTTGCGCATGTTGGACAGGCGGTTCTCGACCGTCTGGACGGCCGCCTTGAGGGTGCCGGTGGAACCGGAGGTGAAGTTCAGCACCGCCGGAGCGTGGGGGTCGAGGTCCACGGCCACCGGGGCGGGTTCGCCCTCGGCGAGGAGGGCGGTGTAGGTCAGGGGCGCGTCGGCCCCGTCGTCGAAGGCGACGACGAGGCAGTCGAGCGCGCGCCCGTCGACGATCTCGCGCACCGCGCCGAGGTTGGCCCCGTCGACGAGGACCAGCCGCACCCGCGCGTCCAGGAGGACGTGTTCGACCTCGGCCGCCGCCAGTCGGGCGCTGATCGGCACGCGCAGGCACCCCGCCTTGCAGACGGCCATCTCGGCGACGACCAGTTCGCCGCGGTTGCCGGCGAGGGTGGCGACGGCGGTGCCGGGGCCGTAGCCGCGCGCGAGCAGGGCGGAGGCGAGCCGGTTGGCCTCCTGTTCGAGATCACGGTAGCTCCAGCGCCGGTCCCCGGACACCAGGGCCTGCGCCTCCGGCCAGTAGGACGCGCTTCGGGTGAGGTAGCCACCAAGGTTCACGGACCCTCCAGAGACGACGAGCGAACGCGAAGATACTAGACATACTGTCCAGGATCTGTCCAGGGGTACGAACGTTGCTAGAAAGGCCTCATGACAAACGAGGATCGACGCACCCTGCGCACGCGGGCCGCACTGCGGGCGGCGTTCGTCGCCCAGGTGCTCGAACACGGATACGCCGGGGTCAGGGTGGAGCACATCGCCGCGGCGGCCGACACCGGGAGGGCGACGTTCTACACGCACTTCCGCGACAAGGAGGCCCTCTACGACCACGTGGTCGAGGTCGTCCTGGCCGAGCTGCGGGAGCGGATGACCCCGGCGGACTGGGAGGGCGTCGGGTTCACCGGGCGGCCGGTGGCCGAGCTCTTCCGCCACGCGGCCGAGCAACCCGACGTCTACCGGCTGATCCTGCGGGGCGAGGGCGACGGCCGCGGCCTGCGGGCCCTGGTCGAGGCGTGGACCACGGCGGCCCACGACATCTTCGCCGAGCGGGCGCGGACCCAGCGGATCAGCCCGCGGGTGGACCTGCGCGTCATCGCGCGGGCCTGGGTCGGGGAGCAGGTCTCGGTGCTCCTGTGGTGGCTGGAGCTGCCCGCGCCGCGCCCCGGGGCGGAACAGGTGGTGGAGACGCTGGTCGAGCTGTCCCGGCGCGGACGCTACTGGGCGACGGGTTTCGACTCGGTTCCCACGTAGGGGTTGTGTGGCGCGGGTCACTGCCCTTATGTTCTGGACGCACAGAACGTTATCGGACGTTCTGTCCAGGAATGAGAGAAGGGTCGGTGCCGTGCCGTCGTACCGCAGACTGCTCCACGAGTACCCCACCGGAGCCCGGCGCCGGCTCCTGCTCGCCGTCGTCGTCCTGGCGTTGTTCATCTCGGCCTTCGAAGGACAGCTCGCACCGGTCCTGCCCCTGCTACTGGCCGACCTCGGGCTGTCCTTGGAGGTCTACGGGCTGATCACCGCCGTGTCGCTGCTGTTCGGCGCCGTGTCCGGCTACCTGGGCGGCGAGTTGGTCGACCGGATCGGCCGCGTCCGCGTACTGGTGCCGTTCATGTTCCTGTCCGCGGCGGCGTGCCTGTTCATGGCGCTGTCGCAGACGGTCGTCCACTTCACCGCCGCGCGTATCCTGCTCGCCTTCGTCGAGGGTGTGGCGATGGCCGGCACCCAGCCCCTGATCCGGGACTTCACGCCGCGGATGGGACGGGCCCAGGCGTTCGCGTTCTGGAGCTGGGGCCCCGTCGGAGCCAACTTCTTCGCGGCGGCCGTCGCCGCGCTGACGCTCGACCTGTTCGACAACTCCTGGCGCGCGCAGATCTTCGTGATGTCCGGCCTGGCCTTCGTGGGCGCGACGGTCGTCGCCCTCACCCTGCGCGACCTGGCTCCGAACCTGCGGCGCACCATCCGCCTCACCGAGCATGCGACCCGCGGGAGCGGAGCGGCCCCCGCCGGGCAGCGGCTGCGGCTGCTCCTGCGCCGCCGTGTCGTCTGGGCGCACGTGGCCGCGATGTCGCTGCTCTACGTCCTGCTCGCCACCATGAACGCCTACGGCCAGACCATGCTGGTCGACCACTTCGCCGTCGCGGTGCGCACGGCGTCCGCGATCGTGATGTCGTTCTGGGTCAGCAACCTGGCGGCCAGCCTGGTCTTCGCCCGGCTCTCCGACAGGGCGCAGAACCGCAAGCCGTTCCTGGTCTTCGGGGCGTTGGCTGCGACGCTGCTGCTCGGGGCGCTCGTCGTCACGATGGGCGCGGGGGCGTCCGCCTCACTGCCGCTGGTCGTCGTGCTGCTGACCGGCGTCGGCCTCTCGCTCGGCGCCGTCCTCGGCCCGTGGATGGCCAGCTTCTCGGAGTACACCGAGGAGGTCCACCCGGACGCCCAGGGGGTGGCCTTCGGCCTCAACCACTTCGTGAGCCGGTTGTTCATCCTCGCCGCGGTGCTGTTCGCGCCGCAGGTGGTCGCGGTGGGCGACTGGCGGGTGTGGATGACGGTCACCCTGGTGACGACAGCGGCCTTCGCGGTCGTCGTCACCCAGGTCCAGGGCCGCCTGCGGCGCGCGCCCGGTTCCGCGTCGGCGGAGGAGGCCGGTGCGGCCGTCGCCGCGACCGGGGCGCCCGAGGACTCCCGGAGTTCCTGAGGGCTCCCGGAACTCCTGAGGACTCCCGAAGTTCCTGGGACCCCGGAGCACCTGGAGGCTCCCGGAACACCCGGGGCCGGATCGCCCGGGCCCGGGACTCCCCGCGGAGGGACCCGGCGGGGTGTGCGCGGCGTCCCGCGGCGCCCTCCCTTCGGACCACACGGCGCCGGAGTCCGCAGAACGGACCCCCTCCCGGACCCCGGCCGCCGCGCACACCCCTGTTCTCCCCGTGTTCATGTCCTCACCCTCCGGTGTGTACCACCGTTGGAAAGAGCACCCGTCGTGGAGGATGTGCACGGCCCGCACACCGGGCGCGTCACCCACCGCCCAGACGAGCCCTCACGCGAAGGGGTGCCCCCGTGAACCTGTCCCGCCCAAGACCCCCTGGCCCCGTCCGCTCGGCGGCCCTCCCCGTCATCGCCGTGCTCGTCGCGCCCATGGTCCTGGCCGCGCCGTCGTCGCGGGTGACGGCCGACGTCGCCGCGCCGGCGGGCGGGATCGCCGGGGCCGTGGAGGAGCGGATCGCCGCCGGGGTGGACCTCGCCTCCGGTCCCGTCCCCGGCACCGGGGGCGGGGGCGGCGGGGAGCAGTTCGCCAGCCTCCTCACCGTCGACCTCACCGAGGGTGTCGGGGTCGAGTACGTCGACGGGGGCGGCCTCACCTCCCCCGCGACGGTCGCGGACATGGTCGCCACCGCCGAGCCCCCGGAGGGGTCCACCGTGGTCGCCGCGGTCAACGGCGGCTACTTCGACATCGGCGCGACCCAGGCCCCCCTGGGCGCCGGGATGAGCGACGGGCGCCTGCTCACCTCGCCCGACCCGGGGTTCGCCAACGCCGTGGTCATCGACGCCGGGGGCAGGGGCAGCGTGCGCCAGGTGGCCTTCGAAGGGACCGCGTCCCTGCCGTCGGGGGACCTCGACATCGACGCCCTCAACACCTCCGCCGTCCCCGCGGACGGCCTCGGTCTGTACACGTCGGACTGGGGCGGCCACCCCCGCGCACACGTGGTGTACGAACCCGGGACCAGCCCCGGGGACACGGCCGTCGCCGAGGCCGTGATCTCCGAGGGCGCCGTCGAGCGGGTCAGCGACACCCCCGGCAGCGGCCCGATCGAGGAGGACGAACAGGTCCTGGTGGCGCGCGGCTCCGCGGCGGAGCGGATCGCCGACCTGACCGAGGGCGACCCGGTCGAGGTGGAACACACCCTCACGGCCGAGGGCGCCGAACCCCGCGTCGTCGTGGGCGGACGGCACGTGCTGGTGCGCGACGGCGAACCCGTCCCCGTCGAGGACGTCTCCCGCGCGCCGCGTACCGCGATCGGGTTCTCCGAGGACGGCGAGGTCATGCACGTGGTGACCGCGGACGGGCGCAACCGTAGCCACGCCGGATCCACGCTCGCGGAGGTCGCCGAACTGCTCGCCGCGTCCGGGGCCGAGCAGGCCCTGGAGCTGGACGGCGGCGGGTCCTCGACCCTGCTCGTGCGCGAACCCGGGGGCGTCTCCCCGGTGCTGCGCAACCGTGCCGGGGACCAGCTCCGGGAGGTCCCCGACGGCCTGATGATCACGGCGCCCGAGGGCTCGGCCCAGGCCTCGGGCCTGTGGCTGCGGCCCGCGCTGGAGCCCCGGCCCGCACACGGCTCCCCCGTGCCGCCCCAGGCCGACCCCCGCCGCGTGTTCACCGGTATGCACCGCACCCTGGCCGCCACCGGGCACGACGAGGCCTTCGGTCCGTCCGGGCCCGGCGCGCCCCGCTCCCCCGACGACCGCACCGGTGAACTGGAGCTGTCCGCGCCCAGCGGGCACGGCGACGGCCCCCGGTTCGTGGCGGGAGACCCCGGACCGGTGACCGTCACCGGGCGGGCGGGTGCGCTCCGCGACACCGTCGACCTGGAGGTGCTGCCCGCCCCGGACACGCTCCTCGCCGCGCCCCAGCGCCTGGGTATGGCCTCCACCGAGGACACCGCCTCCTTCGTGCTCACCGGGGCCACCGGGGACGGGCGGCGGGCGCCCGTCGAACCCGTGGACGCCCGGGTCGAGGCCGTCCCCGACCTGGTCGAGGTCGGGGACCGGGGCGACGGCGGCTTCGAGGTGCGGCCGCGCGCCGGGGAGGGCACGGCCACCGGAGAGGGGTCGGGGACTGGGGAGGGAACGAAGCCCGGAGAGGGGTCGGGCGTCCTCACGGTGACCGCGGGCGGGGTGAGCACACGGATACCGTTCTCCATCGGTACGCGGACGACTCCCCTGGCGGACTTCGAGGACGCGCGGGAGTGGACGGCGCGGTCCGCGCGCGGCGGGGCCGAGGTGCGCCCCGTGGCCGGACGCGACGGCCCCGGCCTGGCCCTGGCCTACGACTTCACCCGCGACATCCGCACCCGGACCGCCTCCGCCCACCCGCCCGAGCCGCTCGCCCTGGACCGCCAGGCCTTCGCGTTCACGGTGGGCGTACGCGGCGACGGCAGCGGCGCCCGCCTCATGCTCAGCCTCACCGACGCGCACGGTGTCGGCCACTCCCTGGAGGGCCCCGCCGTGGACTGGGAGGGCTGGCGCGACGTGCGCCTGGAGGTGCCCGAGGACGTCGGGCACCCGGTCACGGTCTCGCGGGTGTACCTGTTGGAGGAGGACCCGAGTCGGGCCTACGCCGGTGAGGTGGTGCTGGACGGCCTCACCGCCCGGACCACGACGGGGCCCTGACCCGCCGGGCGGCGGCACGGCGGCGGCACGGACCCCGCCGGGCCCGGGCTTCCACCGACTGGTCCCGAACGCCGCCCGGCACTCCGCTGGTACGTGGTACGAAGGGGACCCGGGGACCACGACGAGCAGGAGAGACAGATGAGCGCCCGTTTTCAGGAGCTGGACTGGCGGGCGACCCCGATGGGGGAGCTCAGCCTCCGGCGCCGCCACGACCCCCTCTTCCGCAAGGAGGTCTACGAGATCAAGCTCGACGACGACTTCCTGATGTCGAGCCTGTTCACCGCGGCCGAGGTCGAACTGGCCCGGCTGGCCCTGGCCGAACTGGACGGGGCGGATGGGACGGGTGGGGCAAGCGCGGCGAACGGCCTGCGCGTCGCCGTGGGCGGTCTGGGCCTGGGCTACACCGCGCACACGGTGCTGGAGGACCCGCGCGTGGGCTCCCTCGTCGTGGTGGAGGCCCTGGGCGAGGTCATCGACTGGCACCGCGAGGGGCTGATCCCCTCAGGGGCGGCGCTGGTCTCCGACTCCCGCTGCCGTCTGGAGCACGGGGACTTCTTCGCCTCGGTCGGCGCCGGGTCGGGGCCCGCCCCCGACCTGGGCGCGGAGCCGTTCCACGCGGTGATCGTGGACATCGACCACTCGCCGCGCCACCTGCTCCACCCGAGTCACGCCGGTCTGTACACGGCCGAGGGGCTGCGCCGCCTGCGCGAGCGCCTGCTCACGCCGGGCGGCGTCTTCGCGCTGTGGTCCAACGACGCGCCGGAGGAGGAGTTCACCGCCCTGCTGGCGGAGGTCTTCACCACGGCCCGCGCGGAGGTCGTGGACTTCCCCAACCCCCAGCAGGACCACGACGCGTCCAACACCGTCTACGTCGCGGTGTCGTGAGCGCCCCCGCTCCCCCGAACGGGGAGTCGGCTGAGCGGGGTGTCAGCGCGAGGAGGCGGGGCCTTCACAACGGAGCAGAGCGGCCCACTCGGCGGCGGGGAAGGCCAGGGTGGCCGCTTCCTGGTTCTGGGTGTCGCGTACCAGGGTGGTCGGCCCTTCGCTGACCTCGACGCAGTGAGCGGCGTCATTGCTGTAGCTGGACTTATGCCACATCACAGCAGCCTTCCTAGCAGGGCGGACGTTTCCCCCAAGGGAAAGCACAATCCGATCAGGTTCCTCACGACAGACACTACCGCCGCGGTGTCCTCCGGCTCGTCCATCAGGAGGTTGCCCCGGGCGTAGTCGGAGGCCGCCACGGCAGCGCCGTCCGCCAGCCGGTAGACCTGGACAGAGGCGGCGATCAGCAGCATCGGATTGCCGTCAGGAATCAGGTGGACCGCCATCCGCTCCCGTTCCATGTGCCGCAGGATCGTCTTGACCTGGTCGGTGCGCACGCTGTCGGGCAGGCAGGTCAGCGCGGAGATGGGGAAGACGGCGGTGACGAACGGGTCATTCCTTCGTTTGAGCACCTCGTAGCGCGAGACACGAAGCTGGGCGAAGCGCTCCACATCGTCGTTGGACGCGCTGGGATGTCCTGCGCGGAACACCATGCGCGCGTAGGGCAGGGACTGGAGGAGGCCGGGCACGAGGTTGGAGACCGTCACCGTGTCGATCTCCACCGCCTTCTCCTCCAGGGCGCCCTTGGAACGCATCCAAGGCGGAACCTGCGAACCGGTGGCCACCGGTTCCCACGCGCGCACCAAGCGCCCTTCGGCCTTGAGCGCCTTGTCGAGCTGTTCGACCTTCGCCCGCTTGGGAGTGATGACGCCGGTCTCCCACCGGGACACCGAGGCGGCGGAGGACCCCACACGTTCGGCAAGCTCCTCCTGCCTCAAACCGGACAGTTCACGAAGCTTGGCAAACAGAGATGTGAATTCGTTCTCAGTCACACCTCAAAGCTATCCAGGAATCTGCACCCTGGACCATGTCCATACAGGCAGATATTGGTAGCTGTGCAAAACCACTGTTCAGTCGCACCGTTGGTGTATGGATGCGATCGAACAGCTACAGCACCTCCAGGAAGAACTCACCGCACGCGGGCTGCCCTCGCAGATCAGCGACAAGCCCCACTGGTTCAGCCTGGACCCGGTACCCACTCTGACCTGCTGCCCCTATCTCGGTTACGCGCAGGTCACCGTCACCGAACACGGCCTCTACCGATGGCTGGACGGCAAGGGCGACTACAGGACGCACCCACGCGTCTTCGCCGGGCTGGTCGTGGACGACCTCATCCGCACCCGTGCGGGAACCTCGACCCCACCCGAACTGCCCGAATGGAACAAAACCGTCAAGCAGATAGCACCGCCTCTCCCCCGCCGAAGCGAGTGGAGGCGTGCGCGCGAACAGGAAGAGTGACACCGCGACGGGCCCCACCGCCGCCATGCCGTGGGGTCCGTTCTCATTCACCCACGCAAGCACGAAGAGAAAATCAGACCATTTCCATGCATTTCCGTAAAGCGGCTTGCGCGGCTTCCATCGGTCAACATCCGCGCCCCTCCCCGCACAGGAACGAGAGGACCTGTGCCCGTATCCGCGCCCCACGATCTGACCGTGATCCGAACCCGCGCGGACCTGCTGACCGAGACCGCCCATCTGACCCAAGTCACTCACGACGCAGCACGCCACCTCACCAGCGCGGAGCTGGTGCGCCTGGCCCTGGACGGGGAGCACGGGCGAACCCCTGGCGGTGCGCGCCCTCATCGACCTCACAGAACACCAACGGAAAGCCCCTCATGCCCGACTACAGCTACCTCCTCGACGGCCGCCCCGACGTCCTCACACCCAGCGAAGTCGCCGCCCTCTTCAACATCCGCCCCCGCAGCCTCCACCGGGGCGAATGGGACAACGTCCTCAAACCCTTCCGCACCCCCGGCGGAGCACGCCGCTACCCCAAAGAACACATCGCCGCCCTCCTGAACCAATCGGAGAATTCCGACCCCACCCCGTAGAGCCGCCACGATCCGGATCCGCGCATCCTCGTGGATAGCCCGAACCAGGTAAGACACACGGAAGCCAACGAGCCGCTGCCGGAGGTAGCCCTCTACAAGGCGGCCGTGGTGTACCCGCACAGCTACACCCGGCTTCCACGGAGTCACCGCTCAGCTCAAACAGCGCGCGGCCACCCTAACTGCCCGGTTTTATTCCTAGGCAGGAATATCCATTCGGAGATTGACCTGGCCCGAACACCTCTCTACTGTAAATTCCGTTTCGACCCTTTCGGAAAGGGCCATGCCATGAAGTTCGAGAAGCTCTCCGGCGACTGCAACCGGGATGACTGCCCGGGAATCTACTCCACCGGCAACGGGACCGTCGTCGTGCAGGGCACGCTCCTGACCGACACCACCGGCCTCACCCCCTCCCCCGGAGAGGCCGCGGTCGAGATCCCCACGCACCTGATCGAGGAGGCAGCCCGTGCGCTTGGAAGGTGACGCCTGGCGGGAGTTCTTCGACTCCTTCCAGCACGAGGCGTTCCGGCTGGAGACCCTGCCCAGCTACACGGTGCCCGAGGAGGAAGAGGAGCTGCGCCGGTTCCTGGCCGGGCAGACCCGCCCGGCCGAGGAACTGCACACCGACAGCTACCTGCTCCGCGTGCGCGACCACGTCGAGTCCGGACGCCGGATCCGACGGGTCCACACCCTGACCAGCCCTCTCGGCGACCACCTGAGGTTCCAGTTCGAGTGGGGGTACGCCTTCAGCGTCCAGGCCGGTGAGGAGGTCAACATCCTGGACTTCGCCACCACCCCCGACCCCGGCCTGCCCCGCCAGGACTTCTGGCTCTTCGACGACACCCGCGTGGTGCTCATGCACTACGCTGCCGACGGAACCCAGACCGGCCGGGAACTCCTGGAGGGGGCCGACCCCGCCCCCTACGTCGCCTACAAGAACCTGGCCCTGGAGCACGCCGTCCCCTTCACCGAGTACTACAAGGCCGACTGATTGACGCTTGAGCCCGATCGTGCCCAACAGCCGCGCAGCGAGCTGGCGGAGGCCCTTCGCAGCCTCCGCCGCGCCTCGGGGCTGACCGGCGCGCGGCTCGCCGTCCGCAGCGGGATGAGCCAGGCCAAGGTCAGCAAGATCGAGAACGGTCGCGTGCTGCCCTCCGTGCTGGACGTCGAGCGCATCCTGCGTGCGCTCGACGTTCCGCCCGGGGAGGAGGAGGCCGCGCGCCTACTGGAGTTGGCCCGTGTGGCCAACACCGACTACCAGGGGTTTCGTACCGCGCTCCAGCGCGGACTCGGGGAGACGCAGCGGGACCTGGCCGCGATCGAGGCCTCGGCCAGCACTATCCGCTTCTTCCTGCCCTGCATGATCACCGGGCTTCTGCAGACCCCGGACTACGCGCGTCAGACCCTGTCGCACACGCTGGTGAACCGCGGTGCGAGCTGGGAGACGGCGCTCGCTCGGCGCCTGGAGCGCCAGACGGTGCTCTACGACGAGGGCAAGCGCTTCGTGTTCGTCCTGACCGAGGCCGCGCTGCGCTGGCCGCTGTGCCGCCCGGAGGCGATGGCGGTGCAGATGGACCGAATCGCCTCGCTCAGCGAACTGCCCAGCGTGGACATCCGCGTCGTGCCCGCCGATCCCCCCGTGCCCAGCGGTCCCCTCAACGGGTTCACCGTCTACGACGACCGCCTGGTGACCGTCGAGGTGTTCACGGGCAAGCTCGCCCTGCGTGATCCGAAGGACGTCTCCTACAGCATGGAGATATTCGCCTTCTTCCACGAACACGCACTCGAAGGCGAAAGCGCCAGGTCATTCCTGCGCGACCTCGCCCAGGAATACCACAACCGGGCATAACCGGCACCGCGGGGAACGAATTTATTCCCTGGCGGGAAACTCCTTCACCTGTCTTGTGCGGGTCCCTAATCTGAGCTGTGCTCACAGGCCCCATGAGAAAGGAAAGACCTGTGCAGAACACGCAGGACAACCCCAGCCCGGAATCTCCCTTCGCCCTCGATATCCGGCTGATCGAGAACAGCGATTCCCTGGCCCAGCTGATCAACCTCACCGACGACGGCTGCGGAACCAGCTGCCCCACCACGTGCGTCACCAGCACCTCGGACTGACCCACACGGTCGGCACCGGCCTCGGATCCGGTGCCGACCAGCACTCCGGGGAGGAGGGGAGATGGCTTCCGGCGAGGAACAGTACGTGGGTTGGCGTGTGGTCGGCCGACCGCTGGTGCGAGCGAGCCTGCTCAGCGGCCTGCCGACGGACGGCGTACCGGACCTGAGCGGCAGTGACCCGCGTCCGTGGCTGGAGTGGCTGCGCCGCGTGTGGGAGCACCCGGGTCTGGCCGAGGCGATCCGGCACGCCTCGCCCGACCTGGCGGCCGGTGTGGAGGCTCTGCTCGGCCAGGACCCGGCTGCGGCGAGGGTACGCCGGGCCCGGAAGGTGACCGCTTCCGTTCTGCGCTACGTGCTGCGGGCCGACAGCCGCGCCACCCCCTTCGGACGGTTCGCCGGCGTGGCCGCCGCGACCTTCGCCGAACGCTCACGGGTGGTGTGGGGTGGCGCCCACCGGACGGTGGTCTCCCCCGGCGGGGCATGGATAGCCGAGACCGTCAGCGCTCTGGAGGCCCTCCCTGCGGTGCGCGAGCACCTGCTGGTCGTGGTCAACAACACCGCCGTCGAAGAACGGGGGCATCTCGTGGTGCCCCAGTACGCTCGCCCCGACCCGGGTACGCCGGGGGCGGCTACAGAGCAGGTCGAGGTCCGTATCAGCAGCGCCGTACGCCTGGTCCTGGAATCAGCACGTCAGCCCGTGCCGTGGTCAGTACTCCGGGCCAAACTGACCGCCGAGTACCCCGATGAACCTGCCGTGAGCACTGACGCCATGCTCACCCGATTGCTCCAGGTGCGGGCACTGCTCACCTCTCTGGCTCCGGCGTCCAGTGCGACCGACCCCCTCGGCTGCCTCGTCTCTTCCCTCGCCCAGCACAACACCTGCGCTCCACCCGAAACCCGTCCACTGGTGTCGCTTCTCCAGGAGGCGCGCACAGCGGTGGAGGAGCACAACCGCGGTGGCAGGTCCAACACGTTGAGGGTGACCGAGGAAGCGGTCGCGCACGTGTCCCAGGTCCAGCCGTTGGGGGTGGACGTGCGGGTGGACGCCGACCTGGCTCTACCCGTGGCGGTGGCGCGCGCGGCGGAGCAGGCCGCGTACATGCTGACCGTCCTGTCCCCTCACCCGGACGGGCTACCCGTGTGGCGCACGTACCGGGAGCGGTTCGCCGACCGGTACGGTGACGCGCTCGTGCCCATCCGCGAGGTCGTGCACCCCCAGACCGGGCTGGGCTTCCCCGCCGGGTACGCCACCGCTGACACCGAAGGCCGCGCCGAGCCCCTCACCGGTCGTGACCGTTGGCTGCTGGAGCAGGTCCAGGCCGCCGCGTTGGACGGGCAGCGGGAGATCAGCGCAGGCGCGCTGCTGGACGAACTGGCCGCCCGGCAGTCCGCGCCGCCTCCTGGACACACGGAACTGAACCTGCGCGTGGAGTCGCCCTCACGAGCCGCGCTGGTCAGCGGCCGGTTCCGCGTCGCGGTGCTGGGCGCCTCCCGCAGCGCGGCCACCATGGCGGGACGCTTCGCCGTCCTGGCCGGTGTTCAGGACGGTCTGCATGAAGCCGTCTCGCACACCACCTCCACCGGGGCGGTGCCCGTGCAGTTGTCGTTCCCGCCGCTGCGGGCCCGCAGCGCCCATCTGCTCCGCTCGGGGATACTTCTCGATCACCTGATCAGCGTGGGTGAATACTCCGGTCCAGGGCCTGGACAGCTGGGCGTGGACGACCTCGCAGTCGGGTGCGATGACGACGGTCTCTTCCTGTTCTCACGTGCCCTGGCACGCAGGGTTGAGCCTGTCGTGCCGCACGCGCTGAACCTGCGCTACGCCCCGCCGCTGGCTCGGTTCCTGGCCGAAATCCCCCGTTCCGGACGCGCGGTGGTCCTCGGGTTCGACTGGGGCGCGGCCTCCTCCTTGCCGTTCCTGCCCCGTGTGCGCTCGGGCAGCGTGGTCCTGGCCAACGCCCGCTGGCGTGTCAGGGCCGCCGATCTTCCCCCGCGTACCACGCCGTGGCCGCGGTGGCGGCAGGCGTGGGCGCTCTGGGCTGAGCGCCGCAACCTGCCCGGCGTGGTGGACCTGGGCAAGGGCGACCAGCGGCTGCGCCTGGACCTTGCCGAACCGGCGCACCTGTTCCTGCTGCGTGCCCAGGTGGACAAGGAAGGCGGCACGGTTCTCACCGAAGCGCCTGACCCGCGCTCGTCCGGATGGTGCGAGGGGCGGCCGACCGAGGTTCTCGTTCAGCTCTGCCGGAAGGAGGTCGCGTGACCGCCACGACCACCGAAGCGACAGAAATAGCGGCAGTGATAGCTGACCGCCTGGCCGCACCCGAGCAAGGGCGTGCGCTGGCCGGAGACCGGTGGTGGCCCCAGTCGCTGGCACATGGCGCGGCCGGGGTGGCGCTGTTGCACATCGAACGCGCCCGCACCGGTCACGGGCCGTGGGAACGTGTCCAGCGGTGGCTGGAGTGCGCGGTCGCCGAGGACGTGGACTCCTCCCCCAGCGCGCACCTGTACTACGGCGCGCCTGCGGTGGCGTTCGTCCTGCATCGGGCGGCGACGGCCCATCCGGGGTATGAGGGTGAGCTTGCCTGGCTGGACAGGGCCGTGGAACGGATCGTGCTCTCCCGATTGGAGCGGGCGCACGCGCGGATGGACGCCGGTGGGCTTCCGCTGCTTTCGGAGTTCGACACCATCCGGGGCCTGACCGGGCTGGGCGCCCTGCTCCTGGCCCGTGACCCGCAGGGACCGCTCTTCCGCGATGTGCTGGCCTACTTGGTGCGGTTGGCCGAGCCGGTCACCGTCCACGGCCGTACGTTCCCCGGCTGGTGGAGTCCGGTCGGCCCCGGGGGGAAGAAGAACGCCGCTTTCCCTGGCGGGCACGCGAACACCGGTATGGCCCACGGCATCACCGGTCCCCTGACCCTCCTGGCAGCCGCTCTGCGGCGCGGAATCGAGGCGGACGGACACGTGGAAGCCATCGAGCGCATCCTGGCCTGGTTCGACACCTGGCAACGCTCGTCTCCGGCCGGGGCGTGGTGGCCGTACTGGGTCACCCGCGCACAGCTCGACGGAACCTGCGGTCTGGCTGGCCCACAGCGGCCCTCCTGGTGCTATGGCGCCGCCGGTGTGGCCCGCGCGCAGCTGCTCGCGGCTGACGCCCTGGGAGACCAGCGGCGCTACGCCGCCGCGCAGAGCACCCTCGCCCGCGTCTTCACCGAGGAGCCCATGGCGCTGGACTCTTCGCTGTGCCACGGCCGTACCGGTCTGGCGGTGCTCGCCCACGCCACCGCGCTGGGCAACGCCCCCAGGCTATG
This sequence comes from Nocardiopsis sp. CNS-639, assembly GCF_000381685.1. NCBI lineage: Bacteria > Bacillati > Actinomycetota > Actinomycetes > Streptosporangiales > Nocardiopsidaceae > Nocardiopsis > Nocardiopsis sp. CNS-639. Next base: position 60,641 of record NZ_KB906876.1, on the reverse strand, counting down.
CGCCGCGTTCTCGGACGGCGATGCCGCCACGGTGGCGAACGGTCTGCTCGCCGGAACCGGAATCGGACTGTTGGAAGGCGCGGCGGGTATCGCCACCGCCCTGCACACACTGCACACCCCCTCACCCGACATGGGTTGGGCGGTCTTTCTCCTCCTCGACCACCGGGAGCACCGCGCTGATGGGTAACGAGCAGCCGCAGGTCCTCATCCAGTGGGCCGACTGGACCGCTGCCGAGCACTGGGCCGTGCACAGCCTGAGCCCGATCCTCGAACAGGCACGCAGGGAAGGGCTCATCCCGACGTGGTGGTTCGTTCGTAAGAGGCCCCACTGGCGGCTGCGCTACACCGGAGGCCGTCCGGCCCGGAAGTTCCTCGACACCGAACTGGAGCGCCTCCACCGTGAGGGAGCCGTGGCCCGGTGGGTGCACGGTGTCTACGAACCCGAGACCGGGGTTTTCGGCGGAACCGCGGGGATAACGCTGGCCCACACCGTGTTCTGTGAGGACAGCCGCCACGTTCTCGCCTACCTGGCACGCCGCAGTGCGGCCTCGGATACTGAGCTGGGCCGTCGCGAGCTCACCCTCCTGCTCGGCAGTGCCTTCCTGCGCGGTGCCCGGTTGGACTGGTTCGAGCAGGCCGACGTCTGGGCCAAGGTCGCCGCCCTGCGCGCCCTCCCCCAGCCCTTCCGTCCGGAAGAGGGGCTGCTCTCCTCGGCGCGCACCCTCATGACTCTCAGCCCGCGTCCTCTTGCCGCGTCGGGGCCGCTGCACCACACCAGCAGCTGGGTGCAGGTGTTCACCGCGGCCGGAGCCGCCCTGACCGACCTCGCCGCCCAGGGCAGGTTGAGCCGGGGCCTGCGCGCGGTGTGCGCCCATCACCTGATCTTCGCCTTCAACCGGTGGGGCCTGCCCTACCGGGACCAGCACATCCTGTCCGCCACTGCCAGAGAGGCCGCCATGACCGACACCACCCACCACACCGCGCCGGAAACCACTGACGCCTTGCGCGAGGGGCTCATCCGGCAGCTCCGGGAGAACGGTATCCTCACCACCCCGGCGGTGGAGGAGGCGTTCCGCGCGGTCCCGCGCCACGCCTTCGTTCCCAACGCCACCCTGGAGGAGGCCTACACCAACGCGCCCGTGCACATCAAGCACGACGACAACGGCACTTCCATCAGCTGCGGCTCCCAGCCCGGAGTCGTCGCGACAATGCTGGAACAGGCCACCCTGGAACCGGGTATGCGCGTACTGGAACTGGGCGCCGGCACCGGATACAACGCCGCCCTCATCGGTCACCTGGTCGGGCCGACCGGGTCGGTCACCACCATCGACGTCGACCAGGACCTCGTCAAGGGCGCGCGTGCCCGGTTGAAGGAGAACGGCGCCACCAATGTCACCGTGGCCCTGGGCGACGGCGCGCTCGGCCACCCCGACGCGGCCCCGTTCGACCGGATCATCGCCACGGTGGGCTGTCACGACGTGCCCCGCGCCTGGGTGGACCAGCTCGCCCCTGGTGGCAGGCTCATCGCCCCGGTGCGCATCGCCGGAGACGTCTCCCGCTCCATCGTCTTCGAAGCCCAAGGCGACCACTGGGTATCCGTGGACAGTCAGCTGTGCACGTTCATGCCCCTGCGCGGCGGCGTCGGTGACGACCCCCGCCGCATCCTGGCCCTGGACGCTGACGGGACGGTCCTGATCCAGACCAACCAGGACCAGAGCATCACACCTGAGCAGGTGGACCACGTGCTCACCGAGCCCTCCACCACCACCTGGACCGGGGTGGACTTCGGCAAGGGGCAGCCCCTGGACCCGATGTGGCTGTGGCTGGCCACCCGGCTGGACAACCGCGTCTCGCGCATGCCGGTGCAACCGCAGGCCGCGGCCAGCGGCCTGGTCTCCCCCGGCCTTCCTTGGGGTGACATGGCCAGCGTCCCCGCGGGCGAGCGAGGGCTGGCCTACCTGACGATGCGCCCAGTGGATGGTCAGCCGGGACGCCACGAGATCGGCGTCATCGGACACACCCCCGCCGGACAGAAGCTGGCCGAGCGGATGACCGAGCACATCCGGTCCTGGGAACCCCACCGCGCCGAGGGACTCACCTTCGCCCTGCACTACAACTCCGTTCCTGAGCGCTCCACCGCGACCCGACGGGTGCTGGCGCGGACCCACTCCACCCTGGTGGTCTCCTGGGGCGAGCCCGCATGAGGTTCGCGCACTGGTTCCCCCTCATCCCCCGGCCGCGCCCACCCGCGGACAACCTGAACGCGCGCGTGGAACGCCTCGTCGCAGCGGGACGGACCGCACGGTTCGGGTCGGGCGAGGAGGCGCTGGCCGCCGCCGCGCAGGTCTACAACGGCGCGGCCCTGCTCGCCTCCGACGTCGGACTGCCCGAACTGGCCCGCGACTGGTGCTGGGAACACGCACACGTGTACCTGCAGCACCTGCCGTTGAACGCCACCATGGCCCAACGCGCTCTGGAACCCGTGGTCAACCTGGCCCGGCTCCGTATCCGCGCGGGCGACGGCACAGAAGCCTTCGCGATGCTCACCGCCCTGCGCGAAGGGGTGCGTACGGCCACAGCCACCGTGATCGACAGCCACGAGCTTCCCCTGGACCGGATCGTCGCATCCGACGAGGACCGGGCGCAGCTGCACCGCTGGCTGTGGACGGTCTGTCTCGGGGACGGGATGCGGGCTCTGGCGGCGGAGGGCAGATGGCAGGAAGCCGCCGAGCAGGCCCAGCGACACGGCGGGATCGGTGACCGTCTCTTCGACGGCCGCCAGGTCGCCATCATCGCCGCACTCACCGGAGGAAGCCCGAGAACTGCGCTGGCCATAGCCGAGGACAGCAAGGTCCGGGAACCGTGGGAGAGGGCCGTTCAGGCGGTCCTAGTCCTGTGGTGTCGCAAGGAATCCGCCGGGGTCACGGCCGCCGACGCCGAAACGGCTATAGACCGTGTCCGTGACGTCGACAACGGCCGAGTCGTGTTCACAACACGGCTCGGGATCGTCGCGACGGATCTTCTCGGACGTCTCCAGGGAAATACCTCCGAGCTCACTTCGCAACTGGTCGTCGCCATCGTCCGCGCACAGGACGGGTACGCGGCCCGAGACCTTTTCACCGCGTGCAGGGGAAAGCTTTCATATGACCAGATGAACGGCCTGACCCCCGTACTCGAAGCCTCTGGTCTCGGCCAGAAGATCTTCCCTGAGCCAGCGCTCCCCGAACTCCGTAGCGCGATCAACGAAGCGAACCGAAGACTCAAGGATCGCTCGATCCCTGTATGACAGATGGTCCCGCAGTTGGAAAGCTACGGGGACTGCACAACCCACTCCCGCGTCTTCGTCGGGCTGGTCGTGGACGACCTCATCCGCACCCGTGCGGGAACCTCGACCCCACCCGAACTGCCCGAATGGAAGAAAACCGCCAAACAGATAGCACCGCCTCTCCCCCGCCGAAGCGAGTGGAGGCGTGCGCGCGAACAGGAAGAGTGACACGGCGACGGGCCCCACCGCAGACATGCCGTGGGGTCCATTCTCATTCACCTACGCAAGCATGAACAGAAAACCAGACCATTTCCATGCATTTCCGCAAAGCGGCTTGCGCGCCTGGTGGGCTCGGCCTCTCCGAGGACAGGTGTCAGAGCGCGCTGGCACTGCTCTCCCGCACGAGAAGGGTGTGGCCCACGACGACCTTGGCCGAGGCCCGGTCGGCCCCGGCCCCGGGCTCCGCGTCCGGGGCGCCGCGACGGGCCTCCACCTCCTCCAGCAGCAGCCGCACCGCCTCGCGGGCCAGGCCCGGCTTGTCCGGGGCGACGGTGGTCAGGCTCGGCACGGAGTAGCGCCCGGGGGCGATGTCGTCGAACCCCACCACCGCCACGTCCCGGGGGACCCGCACCCCTGCGTCGTGCAGCGCGCGCATCGCCCCCAGCGCCAGCAGGTCGTTCATGCACAGCAGCGCGTCGGGCGGCCTGGGTCCGGCGACGAGTTCGGCGGCCAGCTCCGCCCCGTCCCTCCAGTGGAAGTGCCCGGCCGGTCGCACCAGCTCGGGGTCGTAGCTCCTCCCCCGCGCCTCCAGGGCCTCGCGGTAACCGCGGGTGCGCAGCTCGGCCGTGCCGGAGGGGCCCGGCGGCCGACCGCCCACCACCGCGATCCGGGTGCGCCCGCCGTCGAGCAGGTGCTCGGTCGCCTCCCGCGCGGCGGCCACGTTGTCGATCGCGACGTGGCCGTGCCGGACCGTGCGGGGCAGCTCGCCCAGGAGCACCACCGGCAGCCGGGAGGGGTGCGTACGCAGGGCGGCGTCGTCCATGGCGAGCGGGCTGAGGATGACCCCGTCCACGAAGTCGGCGCCGAACCCCTCCAGCGCGGACTCCTCGCGCTCGCGGCGGGCCTCGCTCTGGTGGACCAGGACGGTGCGCGAGAGCCGTTCGGCCTCGCGGATGACCAGGTCGGCCAGTTCGGCGAAGTAGCCCAGGTCGAGTTCGGGCACGACCAGCGCGATCACGCCGCTCCGGCCGCGGCGCAGGTGGCGTCCGGCCAGGTTGACCCGGTAGCCCAGCGCGTCGATGGCCGCCTCCACGGCGGCGCGCGTGGCGGGCCGGACGTGCGGATGGTCGTTAATAACGTTGGAAACCGTCTTCTCCGAGACCCCGGCCTGACGCGCGACGTCCTTGATACGCGGCCTCGTGCCCACGTCCACCCCCGATCAGCGCCATCCTAGCCCGCGTTCCGCCGCCGCCCGCCGGTCGGCTCCGGCCGCCCTCCGCGCGGCGTCGGAAGCCTCCTGACCTTCGGATCGAGGTATTTACATCGATGTAAAAATGTGCTGACATGTGGCGTGACGCCAGTCACAGGACGACGCCGTGAGAAGGAGAACACCTCCGTGCCGACGCACCAGCGCTCACAGCGCGGGGACGGGCCCACCGCCCCTCCCCGCCCCGAGTACCCGCGCCCGCAGTTCACCCGACCCGACTGGCTGTGCCTGAACGGCACGTGGGACTTCGAGATCGACCGCGGCGACAGCGGGCTCGAACGGGGCCTGCGCGAGGCCGAACTCTCCGGCACCATCACCGTCCCCTTCTGCCCGGAGTCGGAGCTGTCCGGCGTGGGCGACACCGACTTCATGGAGGCGGTCTGGTACCGGCGCACCGTCCGCGTCCCCGACACCTGGGCAGGACGGCGCGTCCTGCTGCACTTCCAGGCCGTCGATCACGACACCACCGTGTGGGTCAACGGCACGGAGGTCGTGCGCCACCGCGGCGGGTTCACCCCCTTCACCGCCGACCTGTCCGGGGTCGCCGCTCCCGGCGAGGAGGCCGTGGTGGTCGTGCGCGCCCGCGACAGCCGACACGGCTTCCAGGCCCGCGGCAAGCAGGCCACCTGGTACGCCAACACCGGGTGCCACTACACGCGCACCACCGGGATCTGGCAGACCGTGTGGATGGAACCGGTCCCCGACACGCACCTGCGCCGCCCCCGCATCACCCCGGACCTGGCCAACGGGGCCTTCCACCTGCTCCTTCCGCTGTCCGGCAGCGGCGAGGGCCTGCGGGTGCGCGCCGTCCTGGAGGACGAGGACGGCGAGGTCACCGCCACCGAGGCCCGCGCCGACCTGGACACCGCGCCCCGACTGACCCTGGCGGTGCCGGTGGAGCGACGCCGCGCCTGGTCGCCGCAGGACCCGCACCTGTACACGCTGCGCCTGGAACTGCTGGACGCCGGGGGGAGGGTGGTGGACCGGGCCGGGTCCTACGCGGGCCTGCGGTCGGTCTCCGTCCAGGGCAAGGCGATCCTGATCAACGGCCGACGCGTGTTCCAGCGCCTGGTCCTGGACCAGGGCTACTACCCCGACGGGCTGATGACCGCGCCCGACGACGACGCCCTGGTGCGCGACATCGAACTGGGTCTGCGGGCCGGGTTCAACGGGGCCCGCCTGCACCAGAAGGTCTTCGAGGAGCGCTTCCTCTACCACGCCGACCGGCTCGGCTACCTGGTCTGGGGCGAGTTCGGCGACTGGGGGTGCGCGGCCCACGGCGGCCCCGCCGACGACAACCAGCGGCCGGACGCCTCCTACGTGGCCCAGTGGACCGAGGCCGTGGAACGCGACTACTCCCACCCCAGCGTCGTCGGGTGGTGCCCGCTCAACGAGACCTTCCAACGGCTGCACGACCGCTTCACCGCGCTGGACGACGTGACCCGAGCGATGTTCCTGGCCACCAAGGCGATCGACCCCTCCCGTCCGGTGGTGGACGCCTCCGGATACGCCCACCGGGTCCCCGAGACCGACGTCTACGACTCCCACAGCTACGAGCAGGACCCCGAGGCGTTCCGCGAGCAGATGAGCGGCCTCGCCCAGGACGACCCCTACGTCAACCGCGGCGCGGACGGCCGCGACTGGTCGGTGCCCTACCGCGGCCAGCCCTACTTCTGCAGCGAGTTCGGCGGGATCCGCTGGGACCCCGGCACCGACGGCGGCGAGCAGTCGTGGGGGTACGGCGACTACCCCAGGACCGCGGAGGAGTTCCACACCCGCTTCGAGGGTCTGACGGGTGTGCTGCTGGAGGACCCGGACATGTTCGGTTACTGCTACACGCAGCTCACCGACGTTTTCCAGGAACGCAACGGCGTCTACCGGTTCGACCGCGGCGACAAGCTCGACACCGCCCGCATCGCGGCCGCCCAGCGCAGGACCGCCGCGTACGAGAAGGCCGATCGTCGGCCCGAGTGAGTGCGTCCCCGGGACGCCCCGGGGCCCACCGCCCCCACCACCCCCCGCCCTCCCCTTGGAGTCCGCCGATGCCGCACCCACCACGCAGATCCAGCCCGCCGACCGGGCCGCCTCCACCGTTCTCGCGGCGCCGCGTGCTCCTGGGCACGGGAGCCCTCACCCTGGGCTCGGCCCTGGGCGCCGCCGGATGCTCCCCCGCCCCCGGTGCGGGATCGACCGCGCAGGTGCGGTTCTGGAGCCTGTTCCAGGGCGGCGACGGCGCCCGGGTGCAGACCATGCTGGACGCGGTGCGCGAACAGGCCCCGCACCTGGACGTCACCCCCAGCACGCTGGCCTGGGGGCCGCCGTACTACACCAAGCTGGCGGTGGCCTCCGTGGGCGGTCGGGCCCCCGAGACGGCCGTGCTGCACCTGTCCCGCCTGCCCGGGTACGCCCCCGGCGGGCTGCTCGAACCCTTCGACCTGGACCTGCTGGCCGAGTTCGGGGTCACCGCCGAGGACTTCGTACCCGACCTGTGGGAACGCGGCATCCACGACGGCGCCACCTACGCCGTCCCGCTGGACACCCACCCGGTGATCGTCTTCTACGACACCGGGGTCGCCGACCGGGCCGGTCTGCTCGACGGGGACGGGAAGCTGACCGGGATGGACTCCCCCGAGGGGTTCCTCGCGGCCTCCCGGGCGCTGGCCGAGGCCGGGGGCGGCAACGGCGTCTCCTACGGGCACGTCAACGACGACTCCCAGGGGTGGCGGCTGTTCTGGATGCTGTACAACCAGACCGGCGCGTCCATGGAGCTGCCCGAGGGCGGACCGGCGGTGTTCGACCGCGACGCTGCGCTGCGCGTGTACTCCTTCCTCGCCGAACTGCTCGACGGCCGGACGTCGGAGCCGAACCTGGACTACCCCACCGCCCTGGCGGCCTTCGCCTCGGGGCGCTCGGCGATGCTCGTGTGCGGGGAGTGGGAGCTGCCCTACCTGTCGGAACACGTGGAGAACCTGGGGGCGGCCCCCTTCCCCACGGTCTTCGACCAGCCCGGCGGATACGCCGACTCCCACGCCTTCGTGCTGCCCCGCCAGGGCGACCCCGACCCCGCACGGGTGCGCGCCGCCCACGAGTTCGTGGCGCTCATGGTGCGCAACAGCCTGATCTGGGGCGAGGCGGGCCACATCCCGGCCTACTCGCCGATCGCCCAGTCGCCGGAGTACCTGGCGCTGGACCCGCAGTCGGACTACGCCGCCGCCGGTGAGACCCCCGTGCTCGACCCCGAGGTGTGGTTCGCCGGGGCCGGATCGCGGTTCCACTCCGACGTGAGCGAGGCGCTGCGCACGGCCCTGACCGGCGACGGGCCCGAGGCGGCGGTGGACCACCTGGGCCGGACCCTGGACTCCTGGGCCGCCCGCACCAACCCGGGAGGCCAGGAATGAGCGTGACCACCCGAGTCCCCGCCCGCGCCCGCGCGGGCGCGGGCTCCCCGCCGGGCGGCCCCGGCGGCGCGCGGCTGCTGTGGCGGCGCCTGGCGGACTCGCCCCTGGTGTTCCTGCTGCCCTTCCTCCTGGTGTACGCGCTGTTCCTGGCCTGGCCGCTGGTGAGCGGCCTGTGGATGAGCTTCACCGACACCGCCCTCAACGGGGCGGGCGGCGCGTTCGTCGGGCTGGACAACTACGCCGAGGCGCTGGGCGACCCGATGGTGTGGCGGACCCTGGGCAACACCGTCCTGTTCACCCTCATCACCACCGTCCCCCTGGTGGTGGTCGCACTGGCCATGGCGGTCCTGGTGCACACCGGCCTGCCCGGGCAGTGGCTGTGGCGGCTGTCCTTCTTCCTGCCGTTCCTGCTGCCGGTGGCCACCGTCGCGCTGGTGTGGAAGTTCCTGTACGTGGAGGACTTCGGTCTGCTCAACCACGCTCTGGGGCTGCTGGGGATGGAGGGCCTGGGCTGGCTGACCGACGAGGGCGTGGCGATGTGGTCGGTGGCGCTGACCACGGTGTGGTGGACGGTCGGGTTCAACTTCCTGCTGTACCTGGCCGCCCTCCAGTCGCTCCCCGGCCACCTGTACGAGGCCGCCGCGCTGGACGGAGCGGGGGCGTGGGCCCGCCTGCGCCACGTCACCCTCCCCCAACTGCGGGGCACCACGGTGGTCGTCCTGCTGTTGCAGGTGCTGGCCTCGCTGAAGGTCTTCGACCAGATCTACCTGCTCACCGGGGGCGGCCCGGGCGAGGCGACCCGCTCGCTGCTGCTCTACATCTACGACGTGGGCTTCACCGGCTACCGGTTCGGGTACGGCGCCGCCGTCTCCTACCTGTTCCTGGCGCTCGTCCTGGGCGTGGCCGCCCTCCAGTTGTGGATCAGCGCGCGGAGAAGGGTCTGACATGGCGACGCGGAGCATTCGTTCGACGCGGCGGGCCGAGGCGGCCCTGGACCGCGCCAGGCAGCGCGACCTGATGCTGGGCGGGGGCCGCGGACCGCGGATCGCCGCCGTGTCGGCGCTGGCGGTCCTCGCGGTGCTGTGGCTGGCCCCCATGGTGTGGGCGCTGGTCACCTCGTTCAAGACCGAGGGGGACGCGGTCGCGCTGCCCCCGACCCTGGTCCCCGGGACCGGGTTCACCCTGGAGCAGTACCGCAACCTGTTCGAGGCCGGGAACGTGCAGATGTGGCTGTTCAACAGCCTGGTCGTCGCCGTGCTGGTCACCCTGCTCACGATCGTGGTGGCGGCCCCGGCGGCCTTCGCGATGTCGCGCATGGACTTCCGGGGCCGGGCGGCGCTGATGGCCCTCACGGTGGCGGCGATCGTGGTCCCGCCGCAGCTGCTCATCGTGCCGCTGTTCCAGCAGATGGTGTCGCTGGGCCTGGTGGACACCTACGCGGCGGTGATCCTGCCGCAGCTGGTGGCGCCGGTCATCGTGTTCGTGCTCAAGCGGTTCTTCGACGCGGTGCCGCGCGAGCTGGACGAGGCGGCCCGTATGGACGGGGCCTCCTACTGGCGGCTGTTCACGACGGTGATCATGCCGCTGTCGCGGCCCATCCTGGCGGCGGCGTCGATCTTCGTGTTCATCACCGCCTGGAACAACTACCTGTGGCCGTTCATCATCACGACCGACCCGGCCCTGATGACGCTGCCCGTGGGCATCCCCAACATCCTGGACTCCTACGGCACCTTCTACGCCTCGCAGCTGGCGGCGTCGATGGTGGCGGCGGCGCCGATGGTGGTGGTGTTCATGCTGTTCCAGCGCCAGATCGTCAACAGCGTCGCCACGACGGGTCTGGGCGGCCAGTGAGAACCGGTCCGCGCGCCCGGGACCGGCCGGCCGGGGCGTGCCCGGGGGCGCACCGCGCGTCGCCGGGGCCGCGGGCGCGCGGGCTCCACCGCACGACGACAACGACGTAAGAAGCAGGAAGAGCACCACTCACCGGACGGGAAACAGCGATGTCACCACGCACGTCCCCTCGCCCGCGACACCACCTGACGGTTCTCGGCGCCCTGACCCTGGCGCTGCTCGTACTCCCCCTCGCCACCACCGCCACCGCCGCGTCCTCCAGCGGTACCGCCGCCACGGCTGCCGATGCCGCCGGACCGGCAGATCAGGCGGTTCCCGCCGATTCCATCCAGGAGGGAACGTTCCGCAACCCCCTCAACGCCGGAGCAGACCCCACGATCGTGCACCACGACGGGAACTACCACCTGTCCACCACCCAGGGCGATCGCATCTCCGTGTGGAGCTCGCCCAGCCTGGCCACCCTGGCCACCGCCGAACCCGTGGAGGTGTGGCGCGACAGCGATCCCAGCCGCGACACCGAACTGTGGGCCCCGGCGCTGCACCGGTTCCAGACCGGGGACGGGCCGCGCTGGTACCTCTACTACACGGCCGCCGACAGCAGGCTGACCGACCCCGTGGAGCGGGACGCCAGCCACCGGCTCTACGTCCTGGAGTCGGCCGGCGACGACCCGGCCGGACCCTACGAGTTCAAGGCCCGGATCGCCGACACCGGCACCTACGCCATCGACGGCGAACCGTTCGTGCACGACGGGCAGCCCTACTTCGCCTGGAGCAGCCCCGGACGCGGGTTCGACGGCGGCCCCCAGCAGCTCTACGCCGCGCGGATGAGCAACCCCTGGACGATCGAGGGCGAACCCGTCGCGCTGCCCAACGAGGGCGGCTGCCCCGAGGTCCGGGAGGGGCCGACCCCGCTGTACCGCGACGGCCGGACCTTCCTCACCTACTCCACCTGCGACACCGGAAAACCCGACTACCAGATCTGGTCGATCGCGCTGGACGAGGGCGCCGACCCGCTGTCGGCGGACGCCTGGGAGCAGTTGCCGGGGCCGCTGTTCAGCCGCGACGACGCGGCCGGGGTCTGGGGTCCCGGGCACCACTTCTTCTTCCGCTCGCCCGACGGCACCGAGGACTGGATCGCCTACCACGCCAAGAACACGCCTGAGTACACCTACTCCTTCCGGTCCACGCGGGCCCAGCGCATCGGCTGGACCCCCGAGGGGACCCCCGACCTCGGACGGCCGCTGGCGGCGGGGGCCACCCAGCGCCTCCCCTCCGGGGACCCGGGCGCGGGCAGCACGGCGGTCAACGACACCGACACCGGCCGGGGCGGACCGCGGGTCTCCTACGAGGGCGACTGGACCACGGGGGACCGCTGCGGGGCGCACTGCTTCCACGGCGACGACCACTACACCGCCCAGGCCGGGGCCACGGCCACCTACCACTTCACCGGGTCGCGGATCGCGGTGTACGGGTCGCTGGACACCGACCACGGCTACGCGACGTTCTCGGTGGACGGCGGGCCGCCCTCGGAGCCGGTGAGCTACCACCACCCGTTCCGGGTCGGGGAGCAGCGCGTGTACCTGAGCCCCGAACTCGGCCCCGGCGAGCACACCCTGACCGTCACGGTCACCGGTGACGGGCCCGCCGAGTCCAGCGACGCGATCGTCACCGTCGACCGCGCGGAGGTCTACCCCGCGCCCTGAGCGCGACCGGATCCGCTCACGGCCCGGCCGCGGGCGGATCCGGCGTGCGCCCGTGTGCGTCGGCGGGGCCGCGGCATCCGAGCGCCAGCGGCCCCGCGCGGAAGCGGGGCCGCCCCCGGCCGCCTCCACCAGCCGGTACCGGCGGCGGGCACGCACGTGGCGCGGGGGTTCGCGGGCGGCGTCGGGCGTCCTCGCGGTGTCAGGGCTTGCGGGCCACGCCGCCGTACTGGTCCATGCCGCGCCGGGAGCCGACCTCGATGGGGGCGGGGCGCCACAGGGGGCAGGGGACCACACCCGGCTCCAGCAGCTCCAGGCCCTCGAAGCGTGCGGCGACCTCCTCCGGGCTGCGCAGGAGGTAGGGGACAGCGCCCTGCTTGTTGCCCACCTCGATGGCCTCGTTGTAGGCCTCGCTGGTGTTGGTGCCGTCGTAGCTGGCCAGGTAGCTGCCCGAGGGCAGCGCGTCCACCAGGCGGCGCACGACGGGCAGGACCTCGTCGTCGGGCACGTGGCCCAGGACGCCCATGAGCATGAGCGCGATGGGCTGGTCGAAGTCCAGGGTCTGGGCGGCCCGTTCCAGGATCGCGTCGGGGTCGCGCAGGTCGGCGTCGATGTAGTCGGTGACCCCCTCGGGGGTGCCGACCAGAAGCGCGCGGGCGTGCGCGAGCACGAGGGGGTCGTTGTCCACGTAGACCACGCGGGCCTCCGGGGCGATCGACTGGGCGACCTCGTGGGTGTTGTTGGCGGTGGGCATGCCGGTGCCGATGTCGAGGAACTGGCGGACGCCCGCCTCGCCCGCCAGGTGGGTCACGACGCGGATCAGGAACTCCCGGCTGGTGCGGGCCAGGTCCACGATCTCGGGGAAGCCCGCGGCGACCGCGTCACCCGCCTCCCGGTCGATCGGGTAGTGGTCCTTGCCGCCCATCCAGTAGTTCCAGATCCGGGCCGAGTGGGTCCGGGTGGTGTCGATCTGCGGCGGGCGTTCGGCGGAGGCGGGAGTGGACGCATCGTCGGTCATCTGGGCATCTACCTCGATAGACGGGGGCGGACGTCACGGAACGCAGCCCCCGGTGCTCACGGAGCCGGAATACCGCCGTGGTCGGGGAAACTGCTCGCACCGATGCTATCCACACCGTGTGTGCACGTCCCCCACCGAATGCCCGAATCCTCCCCTTGAGGTCGGTATTTCCCACGGAAGGGAAAGCCCCGGCGCTGAAGACGCGCGCCCCGGGGGAGGTGTTCCCCCACGGAAGGGAGAGGCCCGCCAGGCCCGGCGGTAGGGCGGCCCAGCGCTGGGGGCGCGGCGGTAGGGCTGCGGGACAGCGGGGCGACGGCATGTACCGCGGTGGCCTCCGCCCGCCCCGCCGCGTGCCGGAGCCGTGTACCGGACACCCCGCCGCGCGGGCCGAGGGTCATCGGCCCGCGCGGCGGGGCGCTGGGGATGTGTTGCGGACGGGCGGACCGGAGGCCGGTGGGGCGGTCAGTCCTGCTCGGCGGCCTCGGGGGCGGAGGACTTGACCAGGCGCTTGGTGGAGCGGCGGAACGCCCAGATGACCACCACGGCGACCAGGGCCATCAGCGGGAAGCCCATCACGGTGTCGGCGACCGCCAGCCAGGCGGTGGAGTCGGCCAGGTAGAGCCAGCCCTGCACCACGAACCGCAGCGCGCACAGGACCAGCACCGCGAACGTGGCGAGGTGGTGCGCGACCAGCGTGGGCCGGTCCTCACGCCAGGCGTGGGTGCCGCCGTGCACGGCGTTCCAGATGACGCCGGTCACCGGCCGGTTCATGAGGGTCGTGACGAGCACGGCCACGCCCACCAGCAGGGCGGCCCAGATCCCGATCACGAAGAAGTCGTTGGCCGACCCGGTCCAGGCGACGATGCCTCCGGCGATCACGACGCCGAGCACCCCGCCGTACACGGAGCTGAAGGGCTTGCCGCGCCAGAGCTGGACCACGGCGATCGCCACGGCCAGGGCGATCGCGATCCCGACGGCGACCAGCGGCGAGACGAAGGCGATGGCCCCCGCGAAGACCAGGGCCGGGATCGCCGAGAGGACCATGCCCCACGGGCCGCCCGCCGCGTCCATCGCCGCCTGCTTGGCGCTGACGGGCTGGGCGGGACCGGGGGACTGCTGGGGCTGGGCGGGGAGGTGCTCGGTCATGGTCACTCCGTCCGGGGAGGTGGTCGGGTCGGTGTGCTCGGGGGAGTCGAGGAGGTTCTGGGCTGCGGTCGTGTCGCTGCGTGCCATCTCGTTCCTCTCTTTCAGGTCCGGGACCGGCTCCGCCGCCGGGTCGACGCTCCGTCGCGGTCGCGGTCGCATCCGGGCCGCCCCCGTGCGGGGAAGGGGCGACGAGGTGCTTCGCGTTCGCTCCGGGTGTCCTCCGGTGGTGGCCGGTGTGAAGCTCATGACCCCTATTCCACCGGTGCGCGCGCTCCTCGGGCAGTGCGACGGCGTCACCACTTCGCCGTGACGTCGCGCTGCGACCGACCATGACGTGGTGTCACTGGTGGAACGCGAAACACGAGGTCACCGATGTGTCATGACCGCCCCGGCGCCCGGGTGTCCCTCCCCGGCGCCCCCGGGCGCACGGGAGTCCGCGGCCCTCCGTCTCCCGGTGGGAGTCCGCGGACTCCCGTGGGGAGACGGAGGGCCGCCTCCCGGTGGGAGGAGCACGGGCCCACCCCGGCCCCGAACCGGCCCGGGCACACCGGAGAAGCGGCGCCGCGGGCCGGTGTCACGGGCCCACGACGCCGGGGAGGCGGCGTCCGGGAAGGTGGCGTCCGCGGAAACGGCGCCGAAGACTCACAGCCAGTCGTGCTCGCGCGCGTACCGCGCCGCCTCGTGCCGGGTCCGCGTCTGGGTCTTCTGCATCGCGTTGGAGAGGTAGTTGCGCACCGTGCCCTCCGCCAGGTGGAGCTGGGCGGCGATGTCGGCGACCGAGTAGCCCTCGCTGGTCGCCCGCAGCACGTCCACCTCGCGGTCGGTGAGCGGGCAGTCGTCGATGACGGCGAGCGCGGAGACGTCCGGGTCGATCCACCGCCTGCCCTGGTGCAGGTTGGCGATGACCGAGGCGATGTGCGCCGGTTCCGCGGACTTGCTGACGAACCCCTGCACCCGGAGCTTGAGCGCCTTGCGGAGCACCCCGGGCCTGGCGTGGCGGGTGAGCATGAGGATCACCTGGTCCGGCAGTTCACGGCGGATCCGCTCGACGGCGCCGAGCCCGTCCACGTTGGGCATCTCCAGGTCGATGACGAGCACGTCGGGCCGGTGGTCCAGCGTGGCCCGCACGGCCTCCTCCCCGTCCTCCGCCTCGGCGAGCACGGTGATCTCCCCCTCCAGCGGGAGCAGGGCGGCCATCGCCTTGCGCAGGAGGGCCTCGTCATCGGCGAGTACCACGGTGGTCATCTGCAGTCCTTCCGCGTTGTCGTGGGCTGTGCCGGGGCCGGGCGCGGGAACTGCGCGGCGGTCGGGGACCGGCCCTTGTCGTGTCGGACCGTCGACCCGCCGCCGCGGTCGGCCACGCGTTCGCGCGGGGCGGCCGCGGTGGCGAAGACGTAGGACGCCGACGGGCCGTGCCGGACCAGCGCCCCGGGCGGCCGCAGGAGGGCCGGAGCCGCCGTCGGCGGGGTGCGCGGGGGCCGGGTGTCCATGTGCGGCTCTCCGGGTTCGAGGGCAGGGGTCCGCCCCAGTATTCCGCCGATCCCGCCGCGCCCACCAGTGACACCGCGTCATGGCCTCACCCCGACAAACGTCACGGCCGGGTGGTGACGTGGTCCCACTGCCCCGCGGGCGCGGTGAGCGCTGCAATGGAAGCATGACATCCACAGCAGTCATCGACGTCGAACGGCTCAACCTCAAGTACGGGGACTTCCACGCCGTGAGGGACCTGTCCCTCCAGGTGGGGCGCGGGGAACTCTACGCGCTGCTCGGCACGAACGGCGCGGGCAAGACCTCGACCCTGGAGACCGTCGAGGGCCACCGCACCGCCACCTCGGGCACCGTACGGGTCTTCGGCCAGGACCCGCGCGACCGACGCGCCGTACGGCCCCGGGTGGGCATCATGCTCCAGGAGAGCGGGTTCTCCCCGGACCTGACGGTGAAGGAGTCGGTCCGGCTGATCGGCGGGCTCACCCGGCGCACGGACACGGTCGAACGCGTGCTCGGCATGGTCGGCCTCACCGCCAAGGCCGCTACCAAGGTGTCCCAGCTCTCGGGCGGCGAGAAGCGGCGGCTGGACTTCGCCACCGCCGCGTACGGGTCGCCGGAGCTGATCTTCCTGGACGAGCCCACCACCGGACTGGACATCCAGTCCCGGGACGGGCTGTGGGAGGCCGTGGACAGGCTGCGCGAGGACGGCTCGACCATCGTGCTGACCACGCACTACCTGGAGGAGGCCCAGCAGCGCGCCGACCGCATCGGGCTGATGCACAAGGGTTCCCTCCACCGGGAGGGGACCGTGGCCGAGCTGACGCAGACCCTTCCGGCCACGATCCGCTTCTCCCTGCCCGACACCGCGCCGACGCCGCCGGTCCAGGCCGCGCGCCAGGGCGACGGGGCGTTCCTCGTCGAGACCCTGGGCCTGCAGAAGGACCTGTACACCCTGCTGGGCTGGGCGCAGGACAACGCGGTCGAACTGCGGGGGCTGGAGGCCGGTCCGACCCGGCTCGACGACGTCTTCCGCTCCATCGGCGACGACTAGCCCGTTGTCCCGGGCCGTGTTCCCCGGGGTTCCCCGGGAGCCGCGCCCCGCCGCGCGACGGCCACCGAACACACCCCGACTCCCCGTACCTTCCAGGAAAAGGACCCGCACCATGCTCTCGATCGCTCAGAGCGAGCTGATCCAGATCTTCCGGAACCGGCTGGTTCTGGTCACCATGCTCATCGTCCCGGCGGCCTCCAGCGCGTTCTACATCTACATGCACCAGACCTTCCCCGCGCTGCGCGAGGCCGTGGACCCGGGCGCCATCGCCTCGATCCTGGTGTTCCTCGTGGTGACCATGGGGCTCTACACCACCTCGGTCACCACGCTCGCCTCCCGGAGGCAGAACCTCTTCCTCAAGCGGCTGCGCTCCACGGCCTCGGGCGACGCCAGTATCCTCACCGGGCTGCTGCTCCCGGTCACCGCCGTCACGCTGGTCCAGGTGGCCGTGATCCTGACCGTGCTGGCCGTGGTCGGCGGCGCCCCGGACAACCTGCTCCTGCTGGTGGCGGCCGTCGTCGCGACGATGGTCATGATGGCGGGCCTGGGGCTGGCCACGGCCGGACTGACCAACTCCCCCGACCACGCCCAGGTGACCACGCTGCCCATCATGATCGGCGTCCTGGCCGTCTCCGGGTGGGTGGGGTTCACCGGCACCGAGGAGCTGACCCTGCTCAAGCGGCTGCTGCCCGGCGGCTCGGCCTCGGAGCTGGTCGTCAACGCCTGGAGCGGCGGCGTCCCGGTCGCCGACTCCCTGTTCCTGCTGGCGCCCACGCTGGCCTGGGTCGTCGTCGCCGTCGCGGCGGCCACCCGGATCTTCCGCTGGGAACCGCGCAGGTGAGGGCCCCGGCGCGGGCCGCCCGCGCACGCGGACGGGGTACTTCCACGACAGATCCCGACCGGGCCCGCGAGGGCTCCCGCCGCGGGCGGGCGCCCCGCGAGGACGCCTTCGAGAGGAGAACGACATGGACCTGACGCTGCCGCAGCGGCTCTACCTGCTCAGCTACGACACCGACAACAACCGGTTCGACCCCGTCAGCGCCGGCTACCGCGGCCAACTGCTGTGCGCCGCGGCGCTGGCCGACCTGACCCTGGGCGGGCTGCTGCGCCCCCGCGACGGCAAGGTGACGCGCGCCATCGCCCGGGCGCCCCGGGACCCGTTCCTGGCCCGGGTCCTGTCCGACCTGTCCCCCGACGAGCCGCACCACTGGATCAACCTCCTCTACCCCCAGATGGGCAGGGCCGAGGAGATGGTGCGCGAGGGGCTCGTCGCGAACGGGTCGGTCACGGTCAGGCGCGGCCGGACGCTGGGGGTCTTCCCC
Organism: Nocardiopsis sp. CNS-639; assembly: GCF_000381685.1. Taxonomy (NCBI): domain Bacteria; kingdom Bacillati; phylum Actinomycetota; class Actinomycetes; order Streptosporangiales; family Nocardiopsidaceae; genus Nocardiopsis; species Nocardiopsis sp. CNS-639. The sequence goes on along the minus strand of NZ_KB906876.1, from coordinate 42,916 downwards.
ACCCGCACGGCCACCCCCGACCGGCCCGAGGAGGTGGACCGGCTGCGCGAGCGCACGCGCGAGGCGGTCCTGGGCGGCGGCGACCCGGCTGCGGTGCCCCTCCAGGACGCGGCCCTGGTCGCGATCGCGACCGAGGGCGACGTGTGGACCGTGTTCGCCCCCAACGAGCGCTGGCGGCACCGGCCCGCGGTCAGGGCGGTCCAGGAGCGCTTCGACGCCGCCGCCCCCGGACTGCGCAACGCGGTCCGCACGGCCGTCATGGCCACCGGCAAGGGCGCGTCCGCCTGACCGGCGCGGCCGCGCTCGTCCGCGTTCGCCCGCCCCGTCACGACGCCGACCGCTCCCCCGGCGCGGGGCCGGGTCACGGACCTCTCCCGAAGCACCGCGAAGGTGCCGGGAGGGGTAAACGTCCATTCCGCGAGAAAAAGCCCGCCGTGTTGGATGTGCGGTTCTCGCGAAGGCCGCATCACCCTGTGTCACGGCCGTTCGCCCTGGCCAGCGGCCTCCGATCACCCTGAGCGACCACCATGGTCGCCACTGTAACTCTCCTCACACTGTACGGGCTCGGGCACTTAGGCTAGCCTCCCCTTAGTTAGGGCGCCCTACATAAGAGTGTTCGCGAAGTTCCTCACCCTATGCCCACATCCGCTTTGCGGATGCTGTCGGCATGCCCGTTTCCAGGAGGATGATCCATGAGCTCCCTCGCGCGGTCCGCACCGGGCCCGCTGCACGGGAACGCCGGTGCCCTCGGCACCAGGCCCGAGCCCACACCCCCCTCCGACCAGGACCCCGACGACCCCCGGACACAGCTGTTCGACGCCCAGAGCGCCGAACGCTACCGCGACCTGACCGGGGAGGCCGCGGCCCGCGTCGCCCGGCGCATCGCCGGAGCCGACCGGCCGCTCACCGGAGCCACCGCCGAGGACCTGCGCCCCCAGATCGACAAGGTCGACCTCGACCAACCGCTCCACGACCCCACCGCGGCCCTGGACGAACTCGAACGCGTCTACCTCGACGACGCCGTCTACTTCCACCACCCCCGCTACATGGGTCACCTCAACTGCCCCGTGGTCCTGCCCGCCCTGCTCGGCGAGACCGTCCTGTCCGCCGTCAACTCCTCCCTCGACACCTGGGACCAGAGCGCCGGGGGCACCCTGATCGAACAGCGGCTCATCGACTGGACGTGCGAACGCGTCGGCTTCGGCGAGACCGCGGACGGCGTCTTCACCAGCGGCGGCAGCCAGTCCAACCTCCAAGCCCTGCTCATGGCACGCGACGAGGCCCACCACCGCGCCAAGGCACAGGAGGGACAGGACACCCGCCTGGCCGAACTCCTGCCCCGGATGCGCGTCCTGACCTCCGAGGCCGGACACTTCAGCGTCGCCAAGTCGGCCGCCCTCCTCGGACTGGGCTACGAATCCGTCATCACCGTGGCCTGCGACGACAGACGCCGCATGCGCCCCGACGCCCTCGCCGCCCAACTGCGCCGATGCCGCGCCGAAGGACTCCTGCCCATCGCCGTCGTCGCCACCGCCGGAACCACCGACTTCGGCAGCATCGACCCCCTGCCCCGCATCGCCGACCTGTGCCGGCAGCGCGGCGTGTGGATGCACGTCGACGCCGCCTACGGCTGCGGCCTGCTGGTCTCGCGCCACCGCCACCTGCTGGAGGGCGTCGAACGCGCCGACTCGGTCACCGTGGACTTCCACAAGTCCTTCTTCCAACCGGTCAGCTCCAGCGCGATCGTGGTCCGCGACCGCGACGTCCTGCGCCACGTCACCTACCACGCCGACTACCTCAACTCCCGCTCGGACGGCAGCACCCCCCTGCTCTCCCCCAACCAGGTCGACAAGAGCCTGCAGACCACACGCCGCTTCGACGCCCTCAAACTGTGGCTCACCCTGCGCGTCATGGGTGCCGACGGCGTGGGCGCCCTCTTCGACAGCGTCCTGGACCTGGCCGCCACCGCCTGGACCCTGCTCGACGCCGACCCGCGCTTCACCGTGGTCACCCGGCCCAGCCTGAGCACCCTGGTCTTCCGCTGCGCGATACCCGGCGCCGACCCCGACACCGCCGACGCCGCCCACCGCTACGCACGCGAGGCACTGCTGGCCTCGGGCCGCGCCTTCGTGGCCCGCACCACCGTCGACGGCAGGCCCCACCTCAAACTCACCCTGCTCAACCCCAGGGCCACCCGGGAGGACGTCGCCGAGGTACTGGACCTGATCGCCGCGCACGTCGACCACTTCGTGAACGGACGCGGCACCCCCGACCGCCCGGCCCCACCCGCCCCGACCACGACCGCGGCCCACGCGGCCTCCACCCTGCCGACCACCACCGGGAGGTCCCGTTGACCACCAGCCGCCAGCCCGCCCCGGCCGCCGACCCCGGCCGCGTCCACGACTTCGCCGCCGTCGGCATCGGCCCCTTCAACCTCGGCCTGGCCTGCCTGACCGCGCCCATCCCCGGCCTGGACGGCCTCTTCCTCGACGAGAAACCCGAGTTCTCCTGGCACTCCGGCATGCTCCTGGAGGAGGCCGAACTCCAGACCCCCTTCATGTCCGACCTGGTCACCCTCGCCGACCCCACCTCCCCCTTCTCCTTCCTCAACTACCTCAAGGAGACCGGCAGGCTCTACCCCTTCTACATCCGCGAGCGCTTCTACCCCCTGCGCGCCGAGTACGACGACTACTGCCGCTGGGCCGCCCGGCGCCTGGGCGACGCCGTCCGCTTCGGCCAGCGCGTGGAGTCCGTGGAGTACGACCCCGACCAGGCCCTCTACCTGCTGCACAGCACCGAGACCGCGACCGGCACCCGGCACACCCACCGCGCACGGCGCCTGGTGCTCGGCACCGGCACACCCCCCTACCTGCCAGAACCCTGCCGCGACCTGCCCGGCGACGCCGTGCACAGCTCCGGCTACCTGCCCGCCGCGCGGCGGCTGCGCGACAAGCGCAGCGTGACGGTCGTCGGCAGCGGACAGAGCGCCGCGGAGATCTTCCACGACCTGCTCCAGGACCTGGACGAACACGGCTACCAGCTCAACTGGGTCACCCGCTCCCCGCGCTTCTTCCCGCTGGAGTACACCAAGCTCACCCTGGAGATGACCTCCCCCGAGTACGCCGACCACTTCCACGCGCTCCCGGCCCCCACCCGCGACCGGCTCGTGGCCTCGCAGAAGAACCTGTACAAGGGGATCGACTCCGACCTCATCAACGCCATCTACGACCTGCTCTACGTCAAGAGCCGCCTGGGCCCGCCGCCCGTACGCCTGATGACCGGCACCGAGGTCACCGGCGCCCGCCACGACGCGGCGCGCGACGCGTACACCCTGGACCTGCGCAACACCGACCAGGGACGCGACTTCGCCCTCGACACCGAGGGCCTGGTGCTCGCCACCGGCTACCAGTACCGGATGCCGGACTTCCTGGAACCCATCACCGACCGCCTGGCCTGGGACGACTCCGGGCGCTTCGCGGTGCGCCGCGACTACCGCGTCGACCGCGACGCGCCGCCCGCCGGACAGGACGCGCCCGGCGCGGACGGCTCCCCCGACGACGGCCGCGGACCGCGGTTCGCCCGCGGCGCCGTCTTCGTGCAGAACGCCGAACTGCACACGCACGGCTTCGTCTCCCCCGACCTGGGCATGGGCGCCTACCGCAACTCCTGCATCCTGCGCGCGATGCTGGGCCGCGAACCCTACGCCGTCGAGCGCTCGATCGCCTTCCAGGAGTTCGGCGCACCCGAACAGGGCGCACCGCACACCGACGCCCGGGGCGGCGACGGCCCGACCGGGGAAGGCACGCTGGAGGCGGCCGTCCCGGCCTCCGGCCCGGCACGGAAGGCGGCGCGCCGATGAGGGACCAGACACCGACGCGGACCGCACCCGACCAGGCGGCAGCGGCCGTCTTCACCCGCACCGACCCCGAACTCGGCGAGTTCGGCGTCCGCCCCGTGGACCCCGACGCCGACGCCCCCCTCCTGCACCGCTGGCTCACCCACCCCAAATCCCACTTCTGGCTCATGTCCGAGGCCACCGAGGAGGACGTCGCCCACGGCTACCGCACCATGGCCGCCTCCCCGCACGAACACGCCTACGTCGGCGAGTGGCGCGGCACCCCCCGGTTCCTGGTCGAGCGCTACGACCCCGGCCACAGCGAACTCGCCGACCACTACCCCGTGCTCCCCGGCGACACCGGCATGCACTTCCTGGTGGCGCCCACCGACACGCCCGTACACGGCTTCACCCGCGCCGTGATCACCACCGTCATGGAACTCGTCCTCTCCGACCCCGCCGCCCAACGCGTCGTCGTCGAACCGGACGTGCGCAACACCGCCGTCCACGCGCTCAACGCCGCCATGGGCTTCCGGGTCCTCACCACCGTGACCCTCAAGGACAAGGAAGCCCACCTGAGCACCTGCACCCGCGCCCAGTTCCGCGCCGCCGTCGCCGCGGCCCCGACCACAGGAGGCATCGGCCGATGACCACGCCCACCACCGGACTCGACACCCGCCAGCCCCGCCTCCCCGACCCCCGCGACGCGGTCACCCACCTGGCCCCCGAGACCTGGGAGCGCGCCAACCGGCTGCTCGTGCGCAAGGCCCTGGCCGAGTTCGCCCACGAACGGCTGATCACCCCCGAACCCGGCCCCGACGGCCTCTTCTCGGTCACCAGCGACGACGGCGGCGTCGAGTACCGGTTCGCGGCCCGCGTCATGGCCCTGGAGCACTGGCGGATCGAGGCCGACAGCATCGTCCGCCGCGACCTGCGGCGCGACGGCGCGCACCTGCCCCTGGACGCCCTCGACCTGATCCTGGACCTGCGCAAGACGCTCACGCTCGACGAGGACGTCCTGCCCGTCTACCTGGAGGAGATCACCAGCACCCTGGCCAGCAGCACCTACCGCATGTCGGGCGCCCGACCCAGCGCCGCCGAGCTGGCGCGCGCAGGGTTCCAGGAGATCGAGGCGGGGATGACCGAGGGCCACCCGTGCTTCGTCGCCAACAACGGGCGCCTGGGCTTCGACGCCGCGGAGTACCGCGCCTACGCCCCCGAGGCCGCCGCCCCGGTGCGGCTGGTGTGGGTCGCCGCGCGGCGCGAGCGCACGGTCTTCAGCTGCTCCGCCGACCTGGACCGCGAGGAACTGCTGCGCGGCGAACTCGGCGCCCAGGCCCTGGCCGTCTTCGACGCGCGGCTGACCGACATGGGCCTGGACCCCGGCGACTACCACCTGATCCCGGTCCACCCCTGGCAGTGGTGGAACCGGCTGGCGGTCACCTTCGCCGCCGACGTCGCCCGCCGCGACCTGGTGTGCCTGGGCCACGGCCCCGACGAGTACCACGCCCAGCAGTCCATCCGCACCTTCTTCAACACCTCGGCCCCCGAACGCCACTACGTCAAGACCGCCCTGTCGGTGCTGAACATGGGCTTCCTGCGCGGGCTGTCCGCCAAGTACATGGAGGCCACCCCGGCCATCAACGACTGGGTCGCCTCGGTCGTGGCCGACGACCCCGTCCTGCGCGCCACGCGGGTGGAGATCCTGCGCGAGCTGGCCGCGGTGGGCTACCGCACCACGCACTACGCGCAGGCTTCGACGGAGAAGTCGCCCTACCTGAAGATGACCGCCGCGCTGTGGCGCGAGAGCCCGGTGACACGGCTGCGGTCCGGCGAGCGCCTGGCCACGATGGCCTCGCTGCTGCACACCGACGCCCAGGGCAGGTCCCTCGCCGCGGAGCTCATCGCCGAGTCGGGCCTGGAGCCCGCGGAGTGGCTGCGCCGCTACCTCGACGCCTACCTCGTCCCCCTGCTGCACTGCTTCTACGCCCACGACCTGGTGTTCATGCCGCACGGGGAGAACGTCATCCTCGTCCTGCGCGACGGGGTGCCCCAGCGGGTCCTGCTCAAGGACATCGCCGAGGAGATCGCGGTGATGAACGACGACGCCGAACTGCCCCCCGGGGTCGAGCGGGTTCAGGGCGCGGTGCCCGACGACATGCGGGTGCTGTCGCTGTTCACCGACGTCTTCGACTGCTTCCTGCGCTTCCTCAACGGCATCCTCGCCGGTGAGGGCGTCCTGTCCGAGACCGACTTCTGGCGCACCGTGGCCGCCTGCGTCGCCGACTACCAGGCGTCGGCGCCCCACCTGGCCGACCGTTTCGCGCGCGACGACCTGTTCGCGGAACGCTTCGCACTCTCGTGCCTGAACCGGCTGCAACTGCGCAACAACCGCCAGATGGTCGACCTGGAGGACCCGTCCGCGGGCCTGCAACTGGTCGGCACGCTGGAGAACCCCATCGCCGGGTTCCGTCCCGCGCCCCGGTAGGCGCGGCGGGACAGGGGGTTCCGCACCCCCATGGGCTCAGCGATCCGGCGGGGACCGCGGTCCGACGGGGCCCGCACACGCCGCGTCCGCTCCGGGGGAAGGGCCGCACGCCCCTCCCCCGGGCGGCCCGCCCCGCCGGGGCCGCCCGGGTGTCGTGGTGGCACGGCACCGTCACCGTCGCCGACCGCGACGTCCACCGGCCGCCCCGGGTGTCGTGGTGGCGCGGTACGTTCCTCGGGCCCGCGCACCGCACCGCCCAGGAGGAACCGTGGACCACTACTCACCCGTACCGGAACTGAACCTGCTCAGGGAACTGGAGGAGCGGGCCGCCGGTGACTTCGTCGCGGACGGCTTCGAGACGCTCGGCTACGACGACCCGGAACAGCTGACCGGCTGGCCGGAGGACCCGGCGTTCCGGTCCCGCCTCATCCCCTTCGCCCTGGCCAACGGCTCCGGCTCCGTCTACGCCCTGTGGCGCCACGACGACCGCGAGGACCCCGCCGACCTGCCCGTCGTCGTCCTCGGCGACGAGGGCGCCGTGGCGGTGGTGGCCGAGAACCCCCGCGGGCTGGTCCTGCTCCTGGGTGCGGACTCCGAGATCGGCGTCGACCACGGCTACCCGCCCTACCTGCGCGGGGAGCCCCAGGACGAGAACGGGCCCCGGCGCGCCCGGTACCGCGCCTGGCTCCGGGAGCACTTCGGACGCGGCCTGCCCACGGACGCCGAGGTCGCCGCCGTGCTGGAGGGCGCGCGGGACCGCTACGGCGAGCCGTTCGCACGGTGGGCGGGCCGCTACCTGGCCTCGTGATCTCGTCATCAGTTCGCTGGTTCTGGCTGGAACGCAGCTCCTTTACGGCGTAGATTCACCTTTGTCCGTTTATGCCGGGTATGCCGCCGGGCCCGGGGCCCGGCGGCGCGCGCCGTCCGGCCGGGGTCAGTCCTTCCACTCCTGGATCATGGTGTCGGAGGCGTGTACGCACATCACGCGCAGCCGTCCCGTGCCGGTGTTGGTGAAGCCGTGCCACACCCCGGGCTGGACGACCAGGGTGTCGCCCGCCCCGGCGGCCAACCGGCGGTCGCCGACGGCGAACGCGGCCTCGCCCTCCAGGACGGTCCACGTCTCGGTGTAGGGGTGGCGGTGCAGGCCGGGCCCCTGCCCGGGGTCGTTGTCCACGAGGAAGAACGAGATCCCCGAGCCGTGGGGGCGGCCCTCGAAGCGCAGCGTGCGCGAGTCGCCCATCCGGAGTTCGTCGGCGGGGACCACCCGGTCGTGTGTCGTGCTCTCCATGGTGCTCACTCCTCGAACCCGGTCACGGGGCGGACGTCGACGGACCAGCGGGCCGTCGAAGACGTACCGGTCGGACGCCTCGGCCCCGCCGCCCGGAGCGGCGGGTTCATGGTGGTGGAGCTGTGCGGACCTCATCGCGGTGTCCCTTCGCTGTGCCCGTCTCGGTGTGGCTCCACCATGGCCGGGCGGGCGCGCCGCGCTCTACACTTTCGATGTGCGTCGAAACAGGGTCCGCTTCCGGATCGGGGCGGCCGACGTCTCGGCGATCCGGTTCGGCGTCTCACCGGGCCACGAACTGTGCCACGCGGTCCGGGTCCTGCTCGACCCCTCAAGCCATCCGCTCCAGTGGGGCTGGCTGCGCGCGGTGCGGGGGTCGCTGCCGAGGCGGTCGTTCGAGTACCTGGCCACGGTGATCGGCCGCGAGGGCTACTTCCCCGACTTCCTCACGGCCGCTCCGTCCTGGGACATGACCCCCGAGGAGGAGGCCGAGCGCCTGCGGCGCGTGCCGCCCGAAGCCGTCCGGGCCGACCTGACCAAGGTGCTCGCGCGCTCGCGGGGGCGCCGCCACACCCTGGTGGCGGACATGTTCGCCCACCCCGAGCGCACCCGCGCGCTGGTCTCGGACGCCTGGACGGCGGTCTGGGAAGCCGCGCTGGCCCCGCACTGGCCGCAGATCCGGCGTCTGCTGGGCGCGGACATCGACCTGCGGGTGCGGCGCATGGGCGCGGGCGGCGTGGCGGCGATGGTGGGCACGCTGCACGAGTCCGTGGGCTGGCACCGGGACGCGATCGAGGTCGGGATGCGCAGGCACGACGAGGACGTGGCCTGCGAGGGCAGCGGCGTGGTGCTCACGCCCTCCGTGATGAGCACGCCGCGCTGCTCGGTGCTCACCGAGCCGCCCGTGCAGCCGACGCTGTTCTACCCGGTGCACGGGCTGTCGGCGTCGTGGACGCGTGAGGACACGGCCGCCGCGCAGGCATTGGAGGAACTGCTCGGGTCGGGGCGCGCCCGCGTCCTGCTGGCCCTGGACGGGCCCCGGTCCACGTCGGAGGTGGCCGAGGACTGCGCGATGGCGGTCTCCACCGCCTCGCACCACCTGTCGATCCTGCGGCGGTCGGGGCTGGTGGATGGTCGCCGGGAGAGCACACGGGTGATGCACGCGCGCACGCCGCTGGGCGAGGCCCTGGTGAGCGGAGGGGCCTGAGGGGCGGCGGACCGGCTGCGCTCCCCGGCGCGGAGCGCACGCCCGCGAGTCGCGGGGCGAGCGGCAGCCGGTGGGAACGTCCGCCCGAAAGTCGCGGGACGAGCGCCCGGTGGGAGCGCGCGCCCGGACAGGAGACCCCGGCCCCCGGTCAGCGGGCTCCGGCGCCCGGCTCCGGGTTCGCGTCCGGGGCGCGCGAAGCGTCCGGACCGGGAACCGGCGCTTCCCGGTCCGGCTCCGCGTCCCGGTCCTGCCCGGGCGCGATGGCGCGGGCCAGGTGCTCGGCGACCTGTCGGCGCAGCGGGGGCGGGAGCGTGCCGCTGGACAGCGACTCGTACAGCCACAGGCCGTCCGCCGCCAGGCGCAGCACGAACAGCTCCATCTCCTCCGGCGTCAGCGGCCCGGCGGACGGTTCGGACGTCCAGCGCCCCATCACCTCGTCCCAGGGGGCGCGCGTGTCCGGTTCGTTCGCGGTCTCCAGCAGGAGCAGCAGCTCGGCGCGCGTGGAGCTGTGCGCGGCCACGCGGGCGTAGGCCGCCAGGCGCTCGCGGGGCGTGGCCCGGTCCGCGCCCCTCCCTGCGGCCTCCGCCAGGTGGTCGTCCCAGCCCTGGGCCAGGTGTTCGTGCAGGGCCTGGAGCAGGGACTCGCGCGAGGGGAAGTGGTAGAGCAGCCCTCCCTTGGTCAGACCCGTCTCGGCCGCCACCGACTCGTAGGTCAGGGCCCTGACGCCGTCGCGCTGGACGACGCGGAAGGCCGCGTCCAGGATCTGTGTCCGGTTGCTCTTGCGCATGCTCTCCCCCGGTGTCAGTGGTCCGCGTACTCCGACGAGGACGTGCCGGGACCATGGTGGCGCAGCAGCCGCCAGGTGAGGGCCGCGCCGCACGCCAGGACCGCCGCGACCACGACCATGACCACCAGGTAGCCGGTGTCGAAGGCGGCGTGGGCCGCGGCGACCACCGCGTCGTCGCCCCCGGCCGAGGCCAGGGCGTCGGCCAGGCTCCTCCCGGCGGCCTCCGGGGCGCCCTGCGGCAGCTGGACGGCGGCCGCGTAGACGAAGGTGACCAGGCTGCCCATCAGGGCCACCGCGGTCAGGTTGCCGAACTCGTAGGAGACCTCCTCCACCGAGGAGGCCATCCCGGCGCGGCTGGCGGGCGCGTTGCCGATGATCGCCGTGGAGGCCACCGACATCGCCGCACCCAGCCCGGCGCCGGTCAGCAGCAGCCCCGCGACGAGCCAGCCGATGCCCGTCTGGAAGCCCAGGACCGAGACGACCACACCCGCCACGCCCGCGGCGAGCCCTCCCGCGATCAGGGGCAGCAGGCCGGTCCGGTGCAGGAACGCGCCGCCCAGCAGCGCGGTCGGCAGCGAACCCGCCGCCACGGCGGCCACCAGCAGCCCGGCCTCCAGCGGCGTGAAGCCCACGACCAGCTGGAAGCGCTGGGTGGTGACGAGCTGGATGCCGCCGATGGCGAACATCGAGAACGCCGCGGCCAGCACACCGGAGGTGAAGGCGGGGTTGCGGAAGACCCCGAAGTCCAGCAGCGGATCGTCCAGACGGCGCTGGCGACGCGTGAACAGGACGAAGGCCACCACGGCCACGACCACGGCGACGGCGAAGACCGGCCAGCGCGGCGGCGTGTGCGCCAGCTCCTTGATCGCCAGCACCGAGGCGACCAGCCCGGCCATGGCCTGGAGCGAGGAGACCAGGTCCCAGTGCTTGCCGGGGTCGGGGAGGTTGGGCGGCGCGATCAGCGCGGTCGCGACCAGCGCCACGATGACCACGGGCACGTTGAGGAGGAAGACCGAGCCCCACCAGAAGAACTCCAGCAGGACCCCGCCCACGATCGGCCCCAGCGCGCCGCCGACCACCGAGACGCTGCCCCAGACCGCGATGGCGATGTTGCGTTCGCGTTCGATGGGGAAGGCGATCCTGATCAGCGCCAGGGTGGCGGGCATCATCGCCGCCGCGCCCACCGCCAGCAGCGCGCGCGAGGCGATGAGGACCCAGGCCGTGGGGGAGAACGCGGCGACCAGCGAGGCCAGGCCGAAGACCACCAGCCCGACCACGAACATGCGCACGTGGCCGATCCGGTCGCCCAGCGTGCCGCTGCCCAGCAGCAGACCGGCCATGACCACCGGGTAGGCGTTGATGATCCACAGGCTCTGCGCGCCCGTCGCCCCCAGTTGAGCGGTCAGGGTCGGCAGGGCGGTGTACAGGATCGTGTTGTCCACGGTGACGAGCAGCAGTCCGGCCGCCACGGTCACCAGCAGCAGCCACCGGCGTGTCGCCGTCATGGCCGTCGCGTGCGTCTGATGTGAGCCCATGGGCCGAAATTTACCTTACGTCCGGTACAGTTTCGCGCCCGCGCCCCCGGTGCGGACGGGCCGTCTTCCCTGGCGCGCGGGCGTTCGCGGACGTTCGCGGACCTGAGGGGCGCGCCGCGCGGCACCCGGCGCCCCTTCCTGCTACCACCCGTAAGGGAAGGCGTGCTGTTCGGCTGTGCGCCGGTAGCGGGGGGGCTGGGAATGTCGGGAGTGGTGGAGGCGGGCGCCTGGGGACTGCTGGCCGGGTCGGCGCTGCTGGTGGGCGCGGTGCTGGGGTACGCCCTGCGGATTCCGCGCCTGGTGATCGCCTCGGTGATGGCCTTCGGCGCCGGGGTGCTGCTGTCGGCGGTCTCGTTCGAGCTGATCGCCGAGGCGCACGCGGAGGCCGGGCTGGTCCCGGCGGTGGTCGGCACCCTCGCGGGCGCGGGCGCCTACACCGTGGGCAACATCGCGCTGGCCCGGCGGGGCGCGCGGCACCGCAAGCGGTCCGCCCAGCCCGGGAAGCAGCCTTCGGAGGGCCAGCAGGCCGGGTCGGGCCTCGCGCTGGCGCTGGGGGCGCTGCTGGACGGCGTTCCGGAGTCGGCGGTCATCGGCGTCGGCCTGGCCCAGGGCGGCGCGGTCAGCACGGTGACCGTGGCGGCGGTGTTCATCAGCAACATCCCCGAGGGGCTGTCCAGCTCGGCGGGGATGCGGCGGGCGGGTCGCGGCAGGGGTTACGTCTTCGGCGTGTGGGGGGCCATCGCCGCCGCCAGCATGGTCTCCGCCATGGTGGGCTACGCCGTGGTGGGCGGTCTGCCCGCGTTCGTGGTGGCGACGGTGACGGCCGTGGCGGCCGGGGCCATCCTGGCCATGATCGCCGACACGATGATCCCCGAGGCCTTCGAGGACACCCACCTGGCCATCGGCGTCATCACCGTCTGCGGGTTCCTGGTCTCCTTCGCGCTCTCCCACGCCTGAGCGGCGGGGGCGGGGGCGCGGGGCCCGAGAGGCCGTCAGGTGCGGAAGCGGGGCCCTGTGGCTGTCGGCGGGGGCGCCGGGGAGCCGCGCGGGCCGGCGGCTCCTCCGGCGGCTCCCCCGGCGGCACCGCTACTTGCCGAAGAGGGCCTTCTGCACGTCGTCGGGGCCGTCGAACCGGCTCGTACCGGCGTTGGACAGCTTCTGGACCAGGTCGTCGCCCGCACCGTTGCCCTTCGCCAGCGACACCAGGTCGTCGCGGCTGGCGGGGTAGTCGGCGCCCTTGAGCGCCTTCTGCAGTTCGATGGGGTTGAGGTCGGCCATGGGTTCCTCCCGGGTTCGCGTGCTCGTGCGACGGACTCCCGTCGGCTACCCGGACGGCGCGCGCGGGAATACCACCGGAGGGCAAAGAGGGGGCGTCCCCGCGTCCGTCGCGTCGGCGGTGGCCGGACGTCGGGGTACGGGGGCCGGCCGCCTCCGTCTCCCGGACCGGGGAAGCGGCCGAACGGCGGCGCGACCGGGCCGATCGGCCGAGGCCGCGGACCGGGCCCGGTTCCTAGGGTCGCGGTATGCGCGGATCCACGGACGAAGAGGAACACGGCGGCGCCGGGGGCGCGGCACGGGACCGGAGGCGGCGGGACGACGGCCCCGGCGGCGCGGGACGCGCCCCGCGCGGCGGCGTCCTGCCGGGTGAGCGCGCCCTGGCCCCGGACCTGGCGCGCGGGATGATGCTGCTGCTCATCGTGCTGTCCAACACCGCGTTCCACCTGTGGGCGGCCCAGCACGGCCCCTCCGGCTGGCACCCGGTGGACGGCTCGTGGCCGGACCGGGCGGTCCGGTTCGCCATGATCGTCGGCCTGGACCTGCGCGCCTATCCCCTGTTCGCCTTCCTGTTCGGCTACGGGATGACGCAGCTGTTCCTGCGGCAGAGGGCGCACGGGACCTCCGAACGCACGGCCGTGGCGCTGCTGCGCCGACGCAGTCTGTGGCTGGTCGTGTTCGGGTTCGCGCACGCCGCCCTGCTCATGGCGGGCGACATCATCGGCTCGTACGGGGTGGCGAGCCTGGTGCTGGTGTGGCTGTTCATCCGGCGCGGGGACCGGGTGCTGCTGGCGGGGGCGGCGGTGTTCGCCCTGCTCATCGCGGTCCCCGCCGCACAGGCGGCGTGGAGCCTGGCGGCGCACGGGCTGGAGGGCGTCGGCGGCGCGGGGGCCGAGCCGTCCTACCTGGCCTACGCCGCCCAGGAGGAGGACCCGCTGGCGGCGGCGGGCACACGGCTGGTCACCTGGGCGTTCGTCACCCTGGCGGGCGGCCTGCTGTCCTTCGGCGGGTTCGCCATGATCCTGCTGGGCTTCTGGGCGGCGCGGCGGCGCGTCCTGGAGGAGCCGCACCGCCACCTGCGGCTGCTGGGCTGGACGGCGGCGGTGGGGATACCGGTCGGCTGGCTGGGCGGACTGCCGTCGGCGCTGGTCCACGCGGGGCTGGTGGGGGCCGCCCCGGGCGCGGTCGGGGACGGGGGGCCGCTGCCCGCGGTCCAGGCCGCCACGGGGCTGGCCTGCGGTCTGGGCTACGTCGCGCTGTTCGCCCTGGCCGCGCACCGGCTGTCGCGGCGGGGCGGCGTCGGCCGGACCGGCGCGGGCCGGGCGGTGACCGCCGTCGCGGCGCTGGGCAGGCGCTCCATGTCGGGTTACATGGCCCACTCGCTGCTCTTCTCGCCGCTGCTCGCCGCCTGGGGTCTGGGGCTGGGCGCCCACCTCAACAGCGCGTCCATGGCGGCGTTCGCGCTGGCCGTGTGGCTGGTCACGGTCGTGGCGGCCTACGCCCTGGAGCGCGCCGGCCACCCCGGCCCGGCGGAGTATCTGCTCCGTCGGCTCATCTACCGCCGGACCCGCCCGGGGCGGCGGTAGACGCGCCCTCCCGGTTCCGGAACCCGGCCAGCTGGTCGCGCAGGACCCCGTAGGTGGGGGCCAGGTCCCGTAGAACCGCGGCGGCCGCGCCGTCGTCGCCGGTGACGAGTGGGTACTGCAACGATCCGACCAGGCGGGCCTGCCCGGTCAGGGTCGCGGCCGCGTCCGCGTGGCCGACGCCGCGCAGGCAGGCCGCCGCGTCCGCCAGGCGCCGGGCGCCGACCCGGACCGCGAAGCCGACCAGGTGGCCGCGCAGCTCAGGGTCGCAGCCGCGCCCGACCAGGTCCGCGAGGGCCAGTGCCGCGTCGCCGTTGGCTCCGCCGAGCCAGTCGACCGCCCGGGGGACGGCCGCGCCGACCGCCCGGGCCGCGTCGACCCGCCCGACCCGGGTGAACTCGGTGCGCATGGTGTACGGCTCGGCGTAGGCGACGCTCTCGGCCCGCCAGGCGGCGGCGAAGGCGGCCCGCGGCAGCCGCGCGTAGGGGTGGCCCTGCGGGTCGTGCAGCGTCACGTGGGTGTCGTCGGCGCCGAGCACGACGACGTAGTGGTCCGCCCCGATCGGCCCGGTCATGCCGGGCTGGTGGCGCAGGTGGCCCATCTCGACGGGGCCGACCATCACCGGCCCCTCGGCCAGGGCCGCGATGAGGCGGTCGAACGCGGTGTCGGCGTCGCCGCCGCTGGTGGTCCGCGCCGTCCAGCCCAGGGCGGTCAGCGCCTCGTCCACACCGATGCCGGGGTTCCAGCCGCACGGGTCGAAGAAGGCGAGCCCGTCCTCCAGTTGGACGCCGAAGGGGCTGCCGGTGACCGTCTCGACCACCGCGGCGTCGGGCGCGTCCCCACCCAGCATCATGACCAGGCAGTTGGAGTAGCAGTAGGGCCCCGAACCGCGGTACCACGTATCCGTCATCGCGCCAGGATGCCGTTTTTCCAGGGAAAACACCACCGGCGCGCGGCGGTCCGCGGCCGTGGCCCGGGGGTCCCGAGGTCCTCTGGTCCACCCCGTTTTTGCCGGTTCGGCAAAGGACTTTGGCAACGCGGCGCCGCGGCCGCATCGTGGCGGTATGAGCGAGAACGAGTTGGTACCGGCATCCGGTGAGGCGTGGGACGTCGTGGTGGTCGGGGGCGGTGCGGCGGGCCTGTCGGCCGCGCTGACTCTGGCCCGGGTCCGCCGTTCGGTGCTGGTCGTCGACGCCGGGGAACCGCGCAACGCCCCGGCGGCCGGGGCGCACGGCCTGCTGTCCCGGGACGGGATCCCGCCGCTGGAACTGCTCCGGCTGGGGCGCGAGGAGGTCGCCTCCTACGGCGGGCGAGTCGTGTCCGGCCGCGTCGCGGGCGTGCGCCGGGAGGACGGGAACCTGGTGGTGAGCACCGAGGACGGGGGCCGCGCGGTGGCCCGGCGGCTGCTGTTGACCACGGGGCTGGTGGACGAACTGCCCGACGTCCCCGGCCTCGCGCGGCTGTGGGGTCGGGACGTGGTGCACTGCGTGTACTGCCACGGCTGGGAGGTGCGTGACAGGGCCGTCGGGGTGCTGGGGACCGGGCCGGGGTCGTTCCACCAGGCGCTGATGTTCCGGCAGCTGTCGTCGCGGGTGACGCTGTTCCTGCACAACGGCGTGGACCTGGGCGACGAGCAGTGGGAACAGCTGGCCGCGCTGGGCGTCAGCGTGGTCGAGGGGGAGGTCCGCGGCCTGGAGGTCGACGACCGGGACCGGCTGGCGGGCGTGCGCCTGGCCTCCGGCAAGGAGATCGCGGTGGACACGTTGGCGGTGGCGCCGCGGTTCACGGCCCGCGCGGACTTCCTCGCCGACCTGGGGCTGGCGTTGACGGAGCACCCGACCGGGATGGGCGCGCAGCTGGCCGTGGAGGCGGGCGGCTTCACCGGCGTCGAGGGGGTGTGGGCCGCGGGCAACGTCGCCGACGTGACGGCGAACGTCCCGGTCGCGGCGGCGTCGGGGACGCAGGCGGGCGCAGCGCTCAACGCGGACCTGATCGCCGCCGACGCGGGGGCGGCCGCGGCGGCGCGCGCCGCCCTCGGCACCACGGAGGCGCGGGGACGCGTCGTGGACTGAACCCTGCCCGCCCGCCCGGGGGCGCCGGACCGTCCTCCGGCGCCCCCGGAGGGCGGGGCCCTCACCTGGCCGGAACACGCTCACGGCACCACCGCTCAGGAGGCGGCGCCACTGCTTCGAAGGAGGGATCGGCCGGGCGGGCCCGTGGCCGCCGACCGTGGCCGCCCGCCCTGCCCCTTCCGTTCAGGACGCCTGGCCGGAGGGGCTCACCCGGGCGGCGGCCCCGTCAGGGCTTCCCTCCGCGGACTCACCGGCGGCGTCGTCGCCCTCGGCGATGTGCGCGGCCCGCAGGACCGCCTCCAGGAGTCCGGGCATGCGCGCACCGAGGTCCTCCGTACGCAGACAGCTCATGCGCGAGGTGCCCTCGTAGTACTGGCGGATGACCCCCGCCTCGCGCAGCACGCGGAAGTGGTGGGTGGAGGTCGACTTGCTCACCGGCAGTTCGAAGGCGATGCAGGCCATGTCGTCGTGGCCCCGGGCCAGTTCGCGCACGATGCGCAGGCGCACGGGGTCGGCCAGGGCGTGCATGACCGTCTCCACCCGGATCTCCTCGGCGGGCGGGTGTTCCAGTTGCCGACCGCTTCGGGCCCCTCGTTCCCTGCCGGGCATGCCATGACCTCCACTGCCGTGCGCCGTGCGACTTCCACCACAAAGTACGAGGACGGTCGTAGTTTGACAATCCTCGTAGTACGTTGCTTACCGTAGTACGACATCCATCGTATTAAAGTTCGGCCTCCGTGCGCCGGACCCGCTCCCCGATGGACGCCGACCACCCGCCCCAGACGGAAGGACACCCCTTGAGCACGCTGTTCACCCCCTTGAAGCTGAGGTCGCTGGAGATCCCCAACCGCGTGTGGATGTCCCCGATGTGCATGTACTCGGCCGCCTCCGAAGGGCCCGACGCCGGCGCCCCGACCGACTTCCACCTCGCGCACCTGGCCGACCGGGCCGCGGGCGGGACCGGTCTGGTCATGGTCGAGGCCACCGGCGTGCGGCCCGACGGGCGGATCAGCCCCTGGGACCTCGGCCTGTGGAACAGCCGCCAGCAGGAGGCCTTCAAACGCGTGACCGCCGCGATCAGCGCCCACGGCGCGGTACCGGCCATCCAGCTCGCGCACGCCGGGCGCAAGGCCTCGACGGACAAGCCCTGGCTGGGCGGACAGTACGTCCCCGAGTCCGAGGGCGGCTGGCCGACGGTGGGTCCCGGCACCGAGGCCTTCCCCGGCTACCCCGCGCCGGTCGAGCTGACCGCCGACGGGATCCGGCAGCTGGTCCGCGACTTCGCGGCCTCGGCCGAGCGGGCGCTGGCCGCCGGGTTCCAGGTGGCCGAGGTTCATGGCGCGCACGGTTACCTGCTGCACTCCTTCCTGTCGCCCGCCACCAACCACCGCACCGACGAGTACGGCGGCAGCCCCGAGAACCGGATGCGCTTCGCGCTGGAGGTCGTCGAGGCCGTGCGCGAGGTGTGGCCCGAGCACCTGCCCGTGTTCTTCCGCACCTCGGCCACCGACTGGCTGACCGAGAACGAGGCCGACGAGCGCGAGGGCTGGACCGGCGAGGACACCGTCCTGCTCGCCAAGGAGCTCCAGGCCCGGGGCGTGGACCTCCTCGACGTGTCCACCGGAGGCCTGGTCGCCGACGCCCTCATCCCCGTGGGCCCGAACTACCAGGTGCCCTTCGCCGAGCAGGTCCGCGGCGCCACCGGCCTGCCCACCGGCGCGGTCGGAGCGATCACCGAACCCGCCCAGGCCGAGGAGATCGTCGCCTCGGGCCGCGCCGACGCGGTGTTCCTGGGACGGCAGCTGCTGCGCGAGCCCTACTGGGCCCACCGCGCCGCGGAGGAGCTGGGCGCCGAGTCGCACTGGCCCGAGCAGTACGGCTACGCGGTCGGCCGCCCGCGCGTCGCCAGCGGGGCCTGAACCGGGCGGAGCAGAGCCCCGCGGGCCCGGACCACACGGCTCCGGGTCCGCCGCCCGGGAACCCGTCGGAAGCGCCGGAGGCCCCGCGCGGGCTCCGGCGTGACCGGTACCGGGAGCGGACTTCCCCTGCGCTCCCGGCTGCGGAGAACCCGTTCGTGGGCGGCGCCCGTGACGGGCGCCGCCCACGAACGCGTCAGCCGCAACCGCTCCGGGAGTCCCGGGACGCCCGGGACGCCCGGAGCGCCATCCCGGCCCGCCCGCCCTCAGGACGACCGTACTCAGGCCGACGCCGGAAGGAGGGCGGCCACGTCCTCGGAGCTGACCTGCTCGTAGCCCAGGGCCACGTACAGCTCCTCCAGGGACGGGTACCCCGAACGGCGCGCCACCCCGGTCATCGCCCCCGACGACTCGGCCTCGATGAGACGGTCCGCCCCCACCAGGGCGATCATCCGCTCCCGGCCGGTGTGCTCCGCCTGCTCGTGGGCGCGCGTGCGGTGCCAGGCGGCGATCGCGACCCGCGCCCTGCCGGTCCTGACCGAGTCCAGCCACCCGCGGTCGGGGGCGGGCACGGACTTGGTGATGATGTGCACCGTCTCCCCCTCGCGGACCCGGGTCGCGGGGCTGACCAGGCGTCCGTCGATGGCCGCCGCCGAGTAGCGGTCGCCGGTGTCGGCGCCGAGCGCGTAGGCCACGTCGACCGGTGTGGCGCCCTCGGGGAGGGTGAGGACCTGGCCCTGCCCGGTGAGCACGGTGATGCTGTCGGCGAGGTCGGTGCGCACGCCCTCCAGGAGTTCCTCGGCCGAGGCCTGCTCCTGCCACCCGAGCAGCCGGGTCAGCCACTCCGGGTCGGTGGTGCGCTCGGTGGTCAGACGGCCGTCCCTGCCGGTGGCCTGGCGGATGTCGGCGATGATGCCGTACTCGGAGACCTGCTGGGCGTGGGAGTCGCAGATGATGATCTGCACGCGGCGGCCGGACTCGGTGAGGACGGTGGTGTGCAGCGCCCGGTACAGGTTGTACCGGGGGGTGGCGATGAAGTCGCGGAACTTGGCCGGGTAGGGCTTCCACCTCCCGTGGACCGCCCCCAGGGCCAGGTAGGCGTTGCGCTCGTCGCCCTTGACGACGACCACGTACCGGACGGTGTCCAGCGGGTCGGGGTCGCCGGTCAGGCCGGTTCCGGAGGTGAACACCGAGTACGGGTGGCGGGAGCGCACCTCCACCCGCGCCTTGACGCGGAAGGAGGCCAGGCCGTCGCGCAGGGAGACGCGCAGCGCGTCGATCTCGTGGGCGCAGCCCTCGCGGACCCGGGCCGCCCGCGTGCTGACCCGTTCGAAGTCCTCACCCTCCAGGTACTCGAAGCACAGGTCCTCCAGGTCGCGCTTGAGCCGGTACACCCCCAGCCGCTCCGCGAGGGGGATGAGGAGCTCCCGGGTGCCCTGGGCGATCTTGACGCGCTTGTGCGGGGGCTGGAACTGGAGGGTGCGCAGGTTGTGGAGCCGGTCGGCGAGCTTGATCAGCAGCACGCGCAGGTCGTCGCGGGCGGCCACCACCATCTTGCGGAAGGTCTCCCCCGCCGCCGCGCTGCCGTACATGGACCGGTCCACCTTGGTGACGCCGTCCACCATGACCCCGACCTCGGTGCCGAACTCCGCCGCGAGGTGGGCCAGGCTGAACGGGGTGTCCTCCACCGTGTCGTGCAGGAGGGCGGCGACCAGCGTCGCGGTGTCCAGGCCCATCTCGGCGAGGATGGTGGCCACGGCGACCGGGTGGATGATGAACGGCTCGCCGCTCTTGCGCTTCTGCTCCTTGTGCAGGTGCTCGGCCACGGCGTAGGCCCGGCTCAGCAGCGCCACGTCGGCCCTGGGGTACCAGCGCTGGTGTTCCCTGACCAGGGCCCGGACCCGGTCGGCGGGGGTGGAGGTGGCCTTGGCCGCGTTGAGCCCCTGCCACCACTGGGTGGACGCCGTCACATCGGGTGCGCCCATCGCGACCCCCTGTCCGCACACTGATCCGAGTCCGAACAGTGTAGTGACCGGCGGCCGCCGTGGGACCGGGAATCCGGAGTCCGCGCTCCCAGACGCCGCACGCACCACCGGCCGCGGGCCCGTGACCGGGCCCGGCCTCAAAGGTCCCCGGCAGGCAGGAGCCGCACCAGGCTGACCTGAGTCCCCTCGTCGGTCCGGGCGTGGGCGGCGCTCACTCTCCACCGACCGGCGGGCAGCGGGACAGGAGCACGCTCGGGCGACCCTTCTCCGGGGTGGACGGTGTCTGGAGAGGACCCCGGAGTGACGGAGTCCATGAGGACGGCGGGGCCGTCCGTCACCCAGACACCGCACTCCTCCCATTCCACGGCGGAATCGGCCAGGACCGCCTCGGCCGCGGCTCTCAGGTCGGCCTCGGAGTCGGCGGCGATCCAGCGCAGGAAAGCACGGTGCTCAGGCAGGTAACAGCCGGGGTCGGGGCCGTCCCCCAGGACCAGTGCCCGCCCGTCGCCGTCTCCCACGGCGATCACCCCGGCCAGGCCGTCCACGGTGCAGGCCCGGTCGTAGTCGTCAGGGGTGTCCGTCTCCCCCCAGATCATCCCCGTCTCGGTACAGCCCTCCCACGCGGGAAGCAGGGAGACGGGGATGGCGAGCAGCGGGCCGCCCATGGACTCGATCCACGTAAGGGGGCTACGGGGCTCGTTGGCTCCGATCCGAGAACTCATGGCACCGAGTGTGTCCCCGGCCAGCGACAGTCCAGCCACGGTCGTCGGTGCCCCTGCCGTGTCCGCGTGGCCGCCGCGGCTACTCGCCGGTGAAGGAGGGCCTGACCCGGGCCAGGGAGGCGCTGACCCCGGCCTCGTGGTCCTTGGTGCCGAGCTGCTTGTTCTGCTCCACGACCTCCCGGTCCAGGGCGGCGGGCAGCGCGGCGAGCAGGTCGGCGCGGAGCGTGGCCTTCATCGAGCGCACGGTCAGCGGGGCGGAGGCGGCGATACGGTGGGCGTGGTCCACGGCCGCCGACCGCAGGGTGGCCTCGTCCACCAGCAGGTCGGCCAGGCCGATGGCGTGGGCCTCGGTGCCGGTGACCCGGCGGGCGGTGTAGAACATGTCGGCGGCCTTCTGGCGGCCGACGATCGCGGGCAGGGACACGCTCAGCCCGAAGCCCTGGTGCAGGCCCAGGAGCCCGAAGTTGGCGTGGAAGCGGGTGGAGGGCGCGGCCACCCGGAAGTCCGCCGCGCAGGCCAGGCCCAGGCCGCCGCCCACCGCCGCGCCCTGGACGGCGGCGACCACGGGTACCGGCAGGGCGAACAGGCGCAGCGCCTCACCGTAGATGGCGCTGAGGGTCCGGACCGGGGTGTCGCCGACCCCGCCCGCCGCGAAGTCCACCCCGGCGCAGAAGTTCTTGCCCTCCGAGCACACCACGAGGGCGCGGCGGTCCCCGGTGGCGACCAGTTCCTCGGCGGTGTCCGCCAGCTCTTTGAGGAGGGCGTGGTCGAAGTGGTTGTTGGGCGGCCGGTGGATCTCCAGGACGGCGACATGGCCGTCGAGGCGGACGGACAGTTCCTCGCTCATCTGACGCCTTCCCGTGCGTTCGGTGTGACCGGCCACGATGTTACCGCCGAGTAGGACAACCGTGGGCGACCGCCCCCTCCCGAACGCGCGTGCGACGCGAACCGGACGAACCGGGCACTGGGATTCACCCGCACCACGCGCGCGGCGTGCGGCGGAAGCCGTCGGACCGACTCCCCTCCCCCGGTTGCGCCAAAGGCGCCCACGCGCGCCCGCCGGTCCAGCACACTGGCCTTGCCGGTCGCCCAGCAGCGGCGATCGCGCTTCGAAGACGCGAAGACACGAAGGGTTCTGCCATGGCCAGCATTCCGGGCGACCTGCTCTACACCACGACCCACGAATGGGTCCGCCGGGAGCCCGGCGGCACGGTCTCCGTCGGACTGACCGACTTCGCCCAGCGGCAACTGGGCGACGTGGTCTTCCTGGAGCTGCCCGAGGCCGGGGACAGCTTCGACGTCGAGGAGGCGGTGGGCACGGTGGAGTCGGTCAAGGCCGTGTCGGAGTTCTACGCGCCGTTCGGATGCGAGGTGGTCGAGGTCAACACCGAACTCGCGGAGGAGCCCGAGCAGGTCAACGACGACCCCTACGACTGCTGGCTCTACCGGGCCCGGCCCTCGGACCCGGGGGCGGTGGACGGGCTGCTCGACGCCGAGGCCTACGCGGAGCTGCTCCGGGAGGAGACCGAGGAGTAGGGCTCGCAGGCGGGCCCGCACCCTCTCCTCGGCGGGCCCGTCGGGTCCCCGCCTCCCGCGCGGCCCGCCCCTGCCGGGGCCCGGACGCGCGGGCGGCGGGGCCGGGCCCGCGGGACACGGACCGCAGGGGCCGGGCACACCGCCTCCCGGTGCGCCCGGCCCCGGGTCAGACCAGCCCTCGGCGGACCAGCAGGGGCTCCATCCGGGGCTCACGGCCCAGGAAGTCGCGGACCGCCTCCATGGGGTCCACACCGCCGCCCACGGACAGCACCCTCTCCCGGAAGCGGTCGCCGCCCTCCCGGGTGAGGCCGCCGTTCTCGGTGAACCACTCCACGCTCTCGGCGTCCAGGACCTCGCTCCACACGTAGGAGTAGTAGCCCGCGCTGTAGCCGTTGGCGAACACGTGCATGAAGTACGCCGACCGGTAGCGCGGACGGACCAGGGGGTGCAGGGCCCCCGCCGCCTCCAGGGCGCGCGCCTCGAAGGAGGCCGGGTCCTCCACGGCCTCGCCCGGGGCCAGGCGGTGCCACGACCAGTCCAGGAGCGCCGCGGCCAGGTACTCGAAGGTCGCGAAGCCCTGGTTGAACTGGCGGGCGGCCGTCAGGCGCTCCACGAGTTCGGCGGGCACCGGCTCACCGGTCTCGTGGTGGCGGGCGTAGTGGGACAGGACCTCCGGCCAGGTCGCCCACATCTCGTTCACCTGGGAGGGGAACTCCACGAAGTCGCGCGGCACGCTCGTGCCCTGCACGCGCGGGAACCGCACGGCCGACAGCAGCCCGTGCAGGGCGTGGCCGAACTCGTGGAAGGCCGTCTCGACCTCGTCGAAGGTGAGCAGGGTGGGGCCCGAGGCAGGCTTGGTGATGTTGAGGTTGTTCACCACCACCGGCCGCTCGTCCAGCAGGAAGGACTGGTCGACCAGGTTGTGCATCCACGCGCCGCCGCGCTTGGTCGGTCTGGCGTAGGGGTCCAGCAGGAACAGCCCCAGGGGCGATCCGTCCCGGTCGAACACCTCCCACACCCGCACGTCCTCGTGGTAGCCGCGCAGGTCGGGCCGCTCGGCGAAGGTGATCCCGTACAGCAGCGTCGCGGCGTGGAAGACGCCGTCCCGGACCACCCTGCCGAGTTCGAAGTAGGGACGCAGGACGCTGTCGTCGAAGTCGTAGCGCTCCCTGCGCACCTGCTCGGCGTAGAAGGGCCAGTCCCAGGGCTCGATGTCGTGCCCGGCGTGCTCGGCCAGGGCCCGGGCCTCCTTCTCGACGTTGCGCCGGGCGGGTCCGACGAGCTGGCCGAGCCGCTCCTCGACCGCGTCGACGGTCTTGGCGGTCTGGTCGGCGACCGTGTAGGCCGCGTGGTCGGGGTAGCCGAGCAGCGCGGCCCGCTCGGCGCGCAGGACGGCCATGCGCGCGGCGATGCCGAGGTTCTCGGGGGCGCGCTCGGCGCTCAGGGTGTAGAGCCGCTCGCGGGTGGCGCGGTTGGTGAGCTGGGCCAGCGCGGGCTGCACGGTGGTGTTGAGCAGGGGCAGGACGTACTCCCCGTCCCGCTCGATCGCGCTGATGTGCGCCTCGTCCAGGCCGTCGAGGTCGGAGACGTCGCCGGTGACGAGGGAGGCCTCGCGGGTGGCCCGGACCACGTTGCGGGAGAACTCGGTGCTCAGTCCGGCGAGCTCGGTGTTGAGCTCGCGGAGCCGGGCCTGCTGCTCGTCGTCAAGGTCGGCGCCCGCCTTGACGAAGTCGAGGCGGTACCGCTCCAGCAGCCAGGCCTCCTGCGGGTCGGAGGCGGTGACCTGCCGCACGCGCTCCCACAAGTCCCGGTTCAGCGAGATGGCGTCCCGGTGCTGGGCGGCCCTCGGGGCGATCTCCCGCTCGATCTCCTCGATGCCGTCGGTGGCGTCGGAACCGGCCAGGGTGTGCAGGACGGTCTCCACCCTGGCCAGGAGCGCGCCGGAGCGCTCCAGTGCCGCGATGGTGTTGTCGAAGGTCGGGGGCTGCGGGTCGCGGACGATCGCGTCCACCTCGGCGAGGTGCTCGGCCACGCCCTTGTCGAACGCGGGCAGGAAGTGCTCCTCGCGGATGGCCGCGAAGTCGGGGAGCCGGTAGGGAAGCTCGCTCGGGGACAGGAACGGGTTGTCGGTCAAGGATCGTGCTCCTCGTTCGTCGTTACCGGCCCCGCTCCCCCGCGGTGGTGCGCGGCGGAGCTGTGGAACACGCGCCGGACTCCGCGGCGTCAGGGTTCTCGGCCGTGCGGGCTCCGGTGCTCGGGGCGCTCGTGCTGTTCTACCTTGCTCCCCGCCCCGTGTCACCCGCACGCCCGGGAGCGTCGCCGGTCGCGGTCGGCCCCGGCTCACGTTCCCTCGGTCGCCGCCTGTTCCGGGGCGACGGCGCGGCGGACGCAGTCCCTCAGCAGGGCCCGCCGCTGGTCGTGTACGTCCGGGGGCTCCGCCGCGGTGGCGGCGTAGACGTTGCTCACCGGCGGCCAGGCCATCGACATGGCGATGACCACGGCCATCACGTCGAAGGGGTCGCCCCGCCTGACGCGTCCGGCGGCCTGGGCCTCGGCGATCGCGCGGAGCTTGTGGTCGTCGTAACTCTCGTGCTCCGCGACGAGGTGCCCTTCCGGACGCCGTTCCAGACGGGCCCAGGTGGCGAGGCGGATGAGGTCGGGGCGCGCGAGGTACTCGTCGTAGAGGCGCACGGCCCAGTCGGCCAGGTCGTCGGCGTCGATGGGGGCGACGTTGGTGATGCGCTCCAGCGAGGCGAGGAAGATCGCGTCGAAGAGCCGTTCCTTGTTGCCGAAGTAGCCGTAGAGCTGCGCCTTGTTGGTCCGCGCGGCGGCGGTGATCCGCTCGACGCGGGCTCCGGCGATGCCGTACCGGGCGAACTCCCGCGTGGCGGCGTCCCTGCTCCGCGCCGGGATCACCGTCTGGGAACCGTTCCTGAACAGTGATCAGAAGTAACCCCGGGGGGCCACGCTGGCACCGCACCCATCCCGAACGGTGCTGGATGGGCTGGGTCACCGCGTTCCTGCCCCGTCCGGCCACGCACATCGTGTGCACGCTCCGTGACGGGTGGGCGGTTTCCCTCACGCCCCGAACTCCCCGGTCCGGCCTGAGCGGTCCGATGCCCCACACCATCACTCCGGTGGTGTGGGGGCGGTGCCGTCCGTCGCCGGACCGGGTGGCCCTGGGCGCGCCGCCCGACCTCGATGCTCGCCGCATCGTGCCGGGAGACCTTCCTACGTTTGGTGGACAGGGGTCGCTGCCAATGCTGGGCACCCCACCTTGATGTATAAGCCGGATCCACCGTGATGACCGCCACCCCCAGGGCGTGGGCCATCGACACCAACCGGGACCGCGACCGAGCGGTGGGAAAACCACTGATCAACTGACGAAACTTCTTACGCCGTCCGTACTTCTCCCGGGACTTCTCTGCGGAAAAGTCCAGGTCCTCCACGGCGATGGCCCGCACACCGCTTGTCGTGGTCCAGCGCAGCATCCGGGACAGGGCATGACGCACCTGCGCGTCCCGGTGGGACGCGCTGCCGGACAACTCGAAGGCGAACCGTCGCGCGTTCCCGGTCGGGTTGCCGTGCACGTCGAGTCGCCAGGCGGCCAGGTGGTCGGCGTTGGCGTCCACCCCCACCACCCCGCGGGCCAGCGCCGCTTGCATAGGCAGGGCAGGCACCGCCTGTGGGGTCCAGGACGCGCTCACATACCACCGGCCCTGACCAGGGTCCCGCTCGGTGTCCAGGTGGATCCGGTAGGCCACCGCCCCGTCGGCCTCGACCCGATCAGCCCACTCCGCGCCCCGGTGAGCGAAGACCACCCGGCCCGAGAGCACGTACCGACCATGCGCAGCGTTGACCAGATGCGCCAACGGGGAGGGCAACCGAATACTGACCTGCCCCTCAGGGGTGATACGGATCGTCTCGTTGCCGTAGCGTTTGCCGGACTCACCAGCAGCGGACAGGAAGAAGCGTGCGGCCTCCCACCGGGACCGCCACTGGGCCTGGGTGAGTCCGGCCTGGTCCAGGTGGTGGCGGGTGTTCAACAGCCGCTTGCCACCGCGCACCACCCGTACACGGCCCGCCTCCCAGTCGGCCACCGCCGCCGCATGGCGATGTTCCAAGGCGGCCAGGCGTCGGGACTTGGCGTGCCACTCCCACCGACAGGCGTACCCGCCCGGAGCGCCCTGACTGCCCTTGGCCCCCAGGGGCTGTGAGAGCCGGTGGCGCAGGGTGTCGATCCCCGCCTGGAGGCGGTGCAGGTGGGCGGCCTGGCTGCGGCGGGCCAGCGCCCACTGCTCGTTCGAGGCCCTGGTGATCGCCCCCGCCCACCGCGACGAGGACTGGGGAGTCAGTTGCCGTTTGCGGGCCGCCCAGGAGTCCTTGCCGTGGCCGGTGCCGTCCGCGCACCGGGCGGCCAGGTCCGTGGAGGCGAGCGACCCCAGGTGCGCGCCCACGGCCCGCAGCACCGCCTCGTCCCGTGGTGTGAGGCCCTTGAGCCGATCACGCACGCTCACCCCGGTCGGAGCAGGAGCCAGGAACGGGTCGGCGATCGACCGCAACCGCCGCATGCCCGTACCTGACATCCCTTCCCACCTCCCAATCCTGCCGGTTTCGTCGCTGTGTTCGATACGACCGTAGCCAGGACCAAGGGCGCCTGTCCCGAGAATCAGCAAACTCCTCGGACAGACTTTCCTGGGCGGGCCGTTGACCGGGGTGGGGGCACGCGGCCTCGGCGCCGACGGGTTCGTCGTCTCCACCGACGCCGGGCAGATGGAAGCCGCCCGGAACAGGTTCGACGTGGTCATCGACACCGTCTCCGCTCCCCACGACCCGGCCCCCTACCTGGGCACGGTCGCCATGGACGGCACCCTCAGCCACCTCGGCCACCTCGGCCCGGTCACCGTCGACACCACCGACCTGCTCATCGGCCGCAAGAGTCTCAGCTCTGCGGGCAGCGGCGGACGCCCGTCCACCGCAGCCATGCTGGACTTCTGCGCCGAACACGGCATCACCGCCGACATCGAGCTGCTGCCGTCGTCCCAGGTGAACACGGCGCTCGAACGCCTGGAACGCAACGACGTCCGCTACCGCTTCGTGCTCGACATGTCCGACCTGGACTGAGCGCGGGCCCGGCCGCGGCCCGGGCCGGCCGACGGCACCGCCCCCCGGGGGTACCGTCCTCAGTCCGTCGGTGCGGCTTCGTCTCCTCCCCCGCCACGCACCGTCAGCGGGGAAGAAGGCGGTGCGGGGCGCCGACATGTTCGCGGCCGTCAGGAGCCGGGCGTCTCGGAGCGGTGGGAGCGCCCGTGCTGGCGCCCCAGCCCGAAGTAGTGGCGGAAGTTGTAGATCATCGGGTTCCAGCGCGCGGGATCGACGTGGTCGGTGCCGGGCACCACCAGGCGCTCGTCCGCGTGCACCCGCAGCACCTCGGCCTGGACCACGGTGAAGTCGCCCGAGGCGTCGGCGTCCACGCGCACCGCCCGGGCCTCCAGCTGCAACGGGCACTCGGCCACGCGGGGCGGCGCGACCCGCTGCGACTCCTGCGGGGTCAGGCCCGCGGCGGCGAACTTGTCGGCCTCGAAGCGGCAGCCCGGCGGCTTGCCCGGGGGCACGGGCGAGCGCCCGGTGAGCGGGGCCAGCCGCTCGACGCTGGCCCAGTCCTCGGCGGCGGGGAAGCTGGCCACGAGTTCGGGGCGCTCGGACAGGTTGCGCGCGGTCTGCCCGGTGGCCCCCAGCCCCAGTACCAACAGGTACCCCAGGGCCCAGGCCGAGGAGATCGGAGCGAGATTGGGGGTGCCGTCCTCGTTGACGGTGGAGAGCAGCACCACGGGGGTGCCGAAGTAGAGGATGCGCGGTCGGATGGTGCGGTGGGCGAGGGGCGCGGCGGCGTGCCCCGGGGCCGTTCGCTGGTCGGTGGTCATGACCGGGACTCTAGGAGGCCGACACTTCGGCGGCGGTCGAACTGTTCCCGGCCCTCACGCCACCGGACCGGCGCCCGTGGACCGGTGTCCGGGGTCCAGCACCCGCGGACCGGTGTCCGGGCCGGGACGAGCCCCGGCCCGGACACCGCTGCGGTCAGGCCTTGACCCGGTGGGTGTCGACCGTCCACGCGCGCGCCTGGTCGCTCAGGGTCACTCCCAGGCCGGGCCGGTCGGAGAGGTGCATGCGCCCGCCCGAGATCTCCAGGTGCTCGTTGAAGAGGGGGTCGAGCCACTCGAAGTGCTCCACCCACGGCTCGTGCCGGTAGGCGGCGGCCAGGTGGATGTGGACCTCCATCGCGAAGTGCGGGGCCAGCTGGAGGTGGCGCCGGTCGGCCATCGCCATGACCTGGAGGAACTGCGTGATGCCGCCGATCCGGGGCGCGTCGGGCTGGATGATGTCCGCGCCCCCGTGGCGGATCAGCTCGGCGTGCTCGGCGACGCTGGTGAGCATCTCCCCGGTGGCGATGGAGGTGTCGAAGGTCGCGGCCAGGCGCCCGTGCCCCTCGAAGTCGTAGGCGTCCAGCGGCTCCTCGATCCAGACCAGCCCGAACTCCTCGAAGGCCCGGCACATGCGCTGGGCGTCGGCCCGCGACCACTGCTGGTTGGCGTCCACCATCAGCGGCACGCCGTCGCCCAGGTGTTCGCGCACCGCCGCGACCCGGGCCAGGTCCGTGGCGCTGTCGGGGTGGCCGACCTTGAGCTTGATGCCGCCGATACCGTCGGCCACCGCCGCGGCCGACCTCTCCATGACCTCCTCGACGGGGGCGTGGAGGAAGCCGCCCGAGGTGTTGTAGCAGCGCACCGAGTCGCGGTAGCTGCCGAGGAGCTTGGCCAGCGGCAGGCCCGCCCGCTTGGCCTTGAGGTCCCACAGGGCGATGTCGAAGGGCGCGATCGCCTGGGTGGCCAGCCCGCTGCGGCCCACCGAGGCGCCCGCCCAGACGAGCTTGTCCCAGATCTTGCCCGTGTCGCTGGGGTCCTCCCCCAGCAGGACGGAGGCCACCTCCCGGGCGTGGGCGAACTGCCCCGGGCCGCCCGCCCGCTTGGAGTAGCCGAACCCGACGCCCTCGTGCCCGGCCTCGGTGGTGATCTCGGCGAAGAGCATCGCGACCTCGGTCATCGGCCGCTGGCGCCCGGTGAGGACCTTGGCGTCGCTGATGGGCGTGTTGAGGGGAAGGGTGACCGAGGAGATCGTGACGCTGGTGATGCGGTCCTGCGTGGCCGCTCCGGCGTGCGGGGTCATGGACGTCCTTTTCTCGTGCTCGTGCTCGTGTGCGGGTGTGTGCGTGCGCGGGAACGGCGAACGTCCGCCGGGGCGGTGCCGTGTGCTCGTGTGCGCGGATACCCGGGTGTACGGGAACGGCGGGGTATCCACCGTGGCGGAGCCGCGCCCGCGGCCGGTGGCCTGTCGCCCCCGGACGGCGTCCGGCGCGGCGCCCGCCCGCACCGGAGGCCGCGCCGGGCGGCTCAGGAGGTCTCGATGGCCGCCTCGACCTCGGTCATGAACTGTTCGGCGGCCTCGGCCGGGGTGAGGTCGCCGAAGGCGAGCCCGTCGCTGACGCGGCTGCTGATGTCCACGACCTGACCGGCGCCGATCGGCGCGGGCGGGTTGCCGTCCACGATCGTGCCCTCGATCTCGCTCATGAACTCGGCCATCCGGGCGTCGGACTCGGGCAGGTCGTCGAGGATGGCCTCGCGGACCTCGGTGTTGGCGGGCAGGCCCAGGTCGGCCAGGAGCAGCTCGGACGCCGCCGGGTCGTTGAGCATGTAGTCGACGAAGCGGGCCGCCTCCGCGGGGTGCTCGGAGCCCGCGGAGATCGAGTAGAACATGGCCGGTTTGAAGAACAGGCCGGTCCGGTCGAACTCGGTCTCGCCGGGGTAGCGCAGGAGCTGGATCTCGCGCCCGGAGGCCTCGACCACGTTGCCGAGCTGGTTGCTCCAGAAGTGCGCCATGGCGCCCTCGCCGGTGGCCACGACCGACTGGTCGATGCCGCCCGCCTGGATCTCCACGCTCCGGGCCGCGCTGGGCTGGCCGCCGTTCTCCAGCAGGTCCTGGGTGATCTCGTACCAGGCCTCCAGGGTCTCCTGGGAGAAGCCGAGGCTGCCGTCCTCGTTGTAGAGCGCCTCCCCGTGCTGGCGGGCGAAGACCTGGAAACCGGCCTCGTTGTAGCTCATGCTCTGGGCGCCGGCGATCTCGCCGCCGGTGCCCTCGCTGATCTGCCCGGCGATCTCCACGTAGTCCGCCCAGGTCCAGGTGTCGTCGTCGGGCATCTCCACCCCCGCGGCGGCGAAGGCCTCGGGGTCGGCGTGGATGGAGTAGGCGTTGACGCCGCTGGCCGCGCCGAAGGTCTGCCCGTCCAGCTGGCCGCTCTCGGCGACCAGCGGGTCGATCAGCGACAGGTCCAAGCCCTCGGCCTCGCTCAGGTCGAGCAGGGCGCCGCGGTCGGCGTACTCGCGCAGGTAGCGCTCCTCCTGCATGAGGACGTCCGGGGAGTCGTTGGCCGCGGTGGTGGTGGCCAGGCGGTCCCAGTAGGCGGACCAGTCGGTGGTCTCCGCCGTGATCCGGATGTCGGGGTTGTCCGCCTCGAAGTTCTCGATGACCTGGAGCATGGTGGCCTGGCGCTCGTTGGAGCCCCACCAGGAGAAGCGCAGCTCGACGGTGCCGTCGTCGGAGCCCGAGCAGGCGGAGGCGAGCAGGACCGTCGCCGCGGCCGCGGCGGTCGCGGACAGGGCGGTGCCGCGGCGGCCGTGTCGGCGCACTCGGCCCGGGGGTACGCGCATGGTGGTGTTTCCCTTCGGCTTCCGGCTCGCGCCGGTGACGGCTGTGGCTTCGGTGGGGGCGTCCGCGCCCGGCCGTCCGGGGGGACGCGGACACGGACGTGTGCGTGGGAACACAGGGGAGAAACGGCTCGAAGTGGTCTGGTAAGCGCTATCCAAGGACTATGATGTTCAGTTTCTAGCACCGCGTTCACATGGGTGTCAATGGTTCACATCCATGGACCGCCTGGTGGACCACCCCGCCGCATCGGCGCCCCCTTCGGCCGCGCCCGGCACCGCACAGGCCCGCCGCCGCATGCTCTCCGCGCCCCTCCACGGGCCCGCCGCGCACCCCCGGTTCCGCGCCACGCGCCCGCCACCACGCGTGTTCTCGCTGCCAGCAATGCTTTCGGAGCCCACGGTGGCGCTGGCAGCACGGTCGCTGGAAGGGGGACGACGCGCACTGCCGAGTCCGCATGCCGCCGAGCACCGCCGACTCCGCATGCCACTGGGCGCAGGACACAGCCGGACACCATGCACCGCCGACTTCGCGTGCCGTTGGGCACCATGCACCGCCGAGCACCGCGCACCATGCGCACCATGTGCACCAGGACGGCCTCCCATTCCTCCGTCCTTGCCTCCATACCGGAAAGCGCTTACCCTTCCCTGGTGCGCAGCGAAAGTCCATGGGGCGAAAGCCCTCACCCGCGTCGGTGGGCACGCCCGCTCATGGCGGGCCGCGCCGGTGGGGTGGGGCGACCCGCAGTGGACCCGTGTGCGACACCGCGCCGTGGTGAGGGCGGTACCGACCGGCGCCCTGCTCCGGGGCGCCCGTCGGCACGGCGGACCGGGGGCCGTGCCTTGTTCAGGGGCGGCCCCGGCCGGGGGCCAGCACCGCTCCGGCGAGGGGCACCAGGGCGAGCAGGAGCCAGGGCAGCGGCCCGCCCAGGTCCAGCAGCGCCCCCGCGGGCACACTGCCCAGGAGCACCACCAGCCCCGACAGCGAGGACAGCGCGCCCGTGAACAGGCCCAGGTGGCGGTCCTCGACCAGGTCGGGGATCCAGGCCCGCACCGTGGGCACGATGAGCACCTGGCCCAGGGTCAGCGCGGTGACGAACACCGCGGAGGGCACGAGCCCGCCCAGCGCGCCGACCGGCATCGACGCGGCGGCCCCGGCGAAGCCCAGGCAGATCAGCACCAGCCCCCACACCAGCGTCGCGCGCCGCGTCAGGCGGGCGGAGGCCCAGCGCAGCATCGGCATCTGCGTGACGATGTAGAGCAGCGACGCCCAGGCCAGCAGCCAGCCCAGCGCCGTCTGGGAGCCGGTCGCCCGCTCCACCTCCGCCGGCAGGGCCAGGTAGAGCTGGTTGTAGGCCAGCAGGTAGCCGCTGTAGGCCAGGCTCAGCGCCAGGAACCGGCGGTTGCCCAGCAGCAGCCGCAGTCCCTCCCGCAGGCGCGGCGTCCCCCGGTCGGCTGTTGCGGGCGCGCCCGGCGCGGTGCGGGGCATCAGCCGCAGGTGCCCGGCCAGCACGGCGGCGAAGACCGCGGCCCCGGCCAGGCAGGCGGCGCGGAAGCCGCCGAGCAGCAGCAGGGCGCCCAGCGGCGGTCCGACGAGGGTTCCCGCCTGCCCCGCGACGGAGAACAGGGCGAGCATCCGGGTGCGGGGTTCACCGGTCCTCCGCTCGTGCCGCACTGCCTGGCGCACGATCTCGGTCTCCACGGCCGGGGAGAACAGCGCGGCGGCGAAACCGATGAGCAGTACCGAGGCGATGACCGACGCGGTGCCCTGCGCGAAGCCGAGCCAGCAGAACCCGGCCACGCGCAGCGCGCAGCCCGCCAGCACCACCGGGCGCGCACCGAACCGGTCGGTGAGCGTGCCGCCCACCACGAACAGACCCTGCTGGCTGAACGTGCGCAGGCCCAGCACGAGGCCGACCAGCCACCCGGCCAGGCCCAGAGCGCCGCCGAGGTGGTCGGCGAGGTAGGGCAGGACCGCGAAGAAGCCGACGTTGAACGCGAACTGCGAGCCGATCAGCAGCAGGGGCAGCGCGGGCAGTCCGCACACGTCGCGCAGCGCCGCGGCCCCGCGGGCGGTGGTCCGGGACAGGACGTTCCCGCTCCCGTTTCCGCTCCCAGCCCTGTCCCCGACCCCGCTCCCGGCCCTGTTCCCGGCCCTGTTCCCGGACTCGCTCCCGGTTCCGGCCCTGCTCCCGTTCCCGATCTCGTCCCCGCCCCCGTTCTTGTTCCCGTGCCCGCTTCCGCTCCCGTGCCCGCTCTTGCTCCCGTGTCCGTTCCTGCGGGGCTGCCGTGCCGGACTCACGGGGCGCTCGGCAGCGGCCGGTCCCCGGAGGCGCCGGGGAGGGCCGGGACGGCCTCCACCAGTTCGCGGGTGTAGGGGTCGGCGGGGTCGGAGCACACCCGATGGGCGGGGCCGGTCTCCACCAGCCGTCCCGCGCGCATGACCGCCGCGCGGTGCGCGACGTGCCCGACGAGCGCCAGGTCGTGGCAGATGAACAGGTAGCCCAGTCCCAGTTCGTCCTGGAGACCGGTGAGCAGGTTGAGCACCCCGGCGCGCACGGAGGAGTCCAGGGCCGACACCGGTTCGTCCAGGACCAGCAGGCGCGGCTCGCAGGCCAGCGCGCGGGCGATCCCCACCCGCTGGCACTGCCCGCCGGAGAGCTCGTGCGGCAGCCGGTCGCCGTGCGCGGGGTCCAGTCCGACCTTCTCCAGGAGTTCGGCCACCCGGGCGGGACCGGTCGCGCGGTCCCAGCGGCCGTGGATGCGCAGGGGTTCGGCGACGGCGTCGCGCACGCGCAGGCGCGGGCTGAGCGAGCCGTAGGGGTCCTGGAACACCGGCTGGATCGCGGGGCGCAGGGCGCGCAGCTCCCTCTCGCCCATGGCGGTCAGCTCCCGGCCCTCGAAGAGCACCGTCCCGCCCTGGGGGCGGCGCAGCCCGATCACGGCCGCGGCGGTGCTGGACTTGCCGCACCCCGACTCCCCGACCAGGGCGAGCGTCTCCCCCGCGCCGACGTCGAAGGAGATCCCGTCGACGGCCGTGACCGGGGCGGCCCGCCGGGTGCGGCCCGGGTAGCGCACCACCAGGTCGCGCACGCTCAGCAGCGGTGGGGTGGTCATGTCGTCCTTTCCCGTGGTGTGTGCGCGGTGTCCGTGAACAGGGAGGAAGCCGGGTCGGGCAGGTCCTGCCAGCGGTGGCACGAGACCAGCCTGCCCGACTCCCCGGCTACCGCGGGTGAGGGCTCCTCGGCGTGGCACCGATCCTCCGCCAGCGGGCAGCGGGGCGCGAAGACGCAGCCGCCGGGCAGCGCCTCCGGTGAGGGGGGCGTTCCGGCGATGGCGGGCAGGCGGCGGTCCCCGGTCCCGGGCCGGGGCAGCGCGGCGACCAGGCCGGCGGTGTAGGGGGCGCGCGGCCGGGTCAGGACCGGCCCCACCGGGCCCGACTCGACGTGGCGTCCGGCGTAGACGACCACCACCCGGTCGGCGTAGCCGCCGACGACGCCCAGGTCGTGGGTGACCAGGACGACCGCGGTGCCGGTCCGCTCCCGCAGCCCGCACAGCAGTTCCAGCGTCCGGGCCTGCATCCTGGGGTCGAGGGCGGTCGTGGGCTCGTCGGCGAAGACCAGGGCGGGTTCGTTGACCGTGGCCATCGCGATGACCGCCCGCTGGCGCATGCCGCCGGAGAACTCGTGCGGGTAGGCGTGCGCGCGTCGGGCGGCGTCGGGGATGCCGACCCGGTCCAGCGCGGCCACCGCCCGCTCCCACGCCGCGGCCCGGCTCATCCGACGCACGGAGCGCAGGGCGCGTACGAGCTGGGCGCCCACGGTGTGCACGGGGCTGAGCACGGCGAGCGCGTCCTGGGGCACCAGGGACATCCGCCGACCGCGCAGGGGCCGCAGGACGGCGGGTGGTGCGCCGACCAGCTCCTGCCCGTCCAGGCGGACGCTTCCGGTGACGGAGGCGCCGTAGGGCGCCATGCCCAGGACGGCGCGGGCGGTGACCGACTTCCCGGCCCCGGACTCCCCCACGAGCGCGAGCACCTCGCCGGGGCGCACGTCGAAGGAGAGCCCGCGCACGGCGCGGGCCCCGCCCCCTCGCCGCCCGGGCAGGGTGACCCGCAGGTCGCGGACCGACAGCAGGGCCTCGTCGCTCATCTGCGTCCTTCCGGGGAGAGTTCGGCCTTCGGGCCGGGGAAGAGGGGGAACGGGCCCCGCGCGGCGGGGCGGCGGACGCGGCCGCGCGTCCGGGACGGGCAGACGACCGCCGCGCCCGCGCGGCCCGCGGGGAGGAGCCCGCCTTCTTCGCAGGTCACGTCAGGGCTCCTGGGGACGGTGCGGTCGCGGCCGGACGGGAACCCCGGCGCCACGGGAGTGTCCACGAGCCCTGGGGAAGCGTGGACGAGGAGACGGCGAACGCGGCCAGCAGCAGGAGCATGGCGGCCGGGGCCAGCGCGGCCAGGGGCGCGCGCTCCACGTAGGCCAGGGACTCCGACAGGCTCAGGCCCCACTCCGCCGAGGGCGGCTGCGAGCCCAGGCCGAGGAAGCCGAGCGAGGCGATGGCCAGCGCGATGCCCGGCAGGCGCAGCACGGCGTGGCGGGCCACCGGCCCCAGGACCGCGGGCAGCACGTGCCGGACCAGGATCCAGCGGGCGTCGGCGCCCAGGGCCCGCTGCGCGGTCAGGTAGGCGGCCGCGCGCGTCTCCTGGACCAGCGCGGAGGTGTGCGCGGCCAGCGGGGGCCAGGAGACCAGGGCCACGGCCACGGCGGCGCCGAGGGGGCCGGGGCCGGCGATGGCGGCCACCAGGATTCCGGCGATCACCGGGGGCAGGGCGTTGGCCATCTCCGAGGCGCCCGCCGACAGCGCGGGAACGAACCCGATCAGCAGGGCCGCGGCCAGGCTGGCCAGGCACACCAGCGCCGCGGTGCCCACGGTGGCCAGGGCGCCGTGCCCGAGCCGGGCCAGGACGTCGCGGCCGACCGCGTCGGTGCCCAGGGGGTGGTCCCAGGAGGGGGCGGCGAGGCGCTGGGCCACCTCGACGGTCATGGCGTCGCGGGTCAGGCCCCACAGGCACACCGCCAGGATCAGCGCCGCGCACACCGCGGGCACCGAGCGGCGCACGGCCCCCGCGGGGGCGGTGGGCGGCGGGGGCAGGGTCAGGGCCGCGTCGTTCAGGCCGGGGCCCAGCAGGAGGCGACGGGCGGCCTGGGCGGCGACCCCGGCCGCGGTGCCGAGCAGCACGAGGCCGAGCACGGCGCCCTGGAGCAGCGGCAGGTCCTGGGACTGGGCGGCGCCCAGGGCGGTGCGGCCGATCCCGGGGACGGCGAAGACCGTCTCCACCGCGACGGCGCCGCCGGTCAGGCCGACGACGACCATGGCGAACTGGGGGATGAGGGCGGGGGTGGCCCGGCGCAGTGCCGCGGCGGCGACGGCGGCCGGGGAGCAGCCCGAGGCCGTCCACAGCCCCACCCAGCGCTCGGTGAGGACGGCGGGCAGCGCGTCGTCGAGCAGCCGTCCCAGCAGTCCTCCCGCGGGCAGGCCCAGCGCCAGCGCCGGGAGCACGAGGTTCACCGGCTCCTGCCAGCCGTAGGGCGGCAGCCAACCCAGCCACACCGAGAGGGCGACCATGAGCAGGACGGCGACGAGGAACTCGGGCAGGGCCGTGAGCATCGCGGCGGCGGCCCCGCTGCCCGACCCGCCCGGGCGCAGGGTGCCGCGCGCCCCGCGCACCAGCGTGGGGGCGCACAGCACGGCCGCGACGAGCAGGGCGACGGCGAGCGCGGCGCCCATGACCGTCAGGGACACGCCCATGGCCGAGACGACCGAGGGCAGCACGGGCGCGTCGGAGACCCAGGACCGGCCCAGGTCGCCCTGGAGTACGCCGCCGAACCAGCGGGCGAGGGTCACCGCGGGACCGTCGGCCAGGCCGAGGTCCTCGCGGATGGCGTCGAGCACCTCGGGCGTGGGCGCCTGCTCGGCCGAGCGGGCGCGCAGCACCGACAGGGCGGGGTCGCGTCCGGACAGCCAGGGCAGGAGCCCGACGACGACCGTGACCAGGACCAGGGCGGCGACGCGCGAGACCAGGGGCAGGAGCCACCCGGTCCCGCGGGCGCCGGTGCGGTCGGGAGCGGCGGCGTCCATCAGTTCAGCCGGGTCCGCGGGGTGACGAGCAGGCGCTCGCGCGGGTCCTTGGCCGAGTCCACGACGTTGGCGGCGTCGCCCTGGATGACGCGTTCGTGCAGCATGGGGATGGCGGCGTCGGTGGCCAGGACGGCTGCCTCGGCCTCCAGGATCGCGGCGCGCCGCTCGTCGCCCGCGGGGGTGCGCTCGGCCTCCTCCAGGGCCGCGTCCACCTCCTCGTCGCACAGCTGGGCGATGTTGAAGGAGCCGTCGCAGGAGAAGTCGCTCGTCATGTAGGCGACCGGGTCGCCGGAGTCCAGGACGGTGGCGCGGGAGAGGATGAACGCGTCGAACTCGCCGTTGAGGGCGTCCTCCTCGATGTTGGCGTACTCGCGCACGACTTGTTCGACCTCGAACCCGGCCTCCTCCAGCTGCTGCTCCAGGACGGTGGCCACCTCGGGCAGCTCGGGGCGGTCGGTGAAGGTGGCCAGGGTGATGGCGGCGCCGTCGGGGTCGGCGGCCCCGGTGGCCTCCGGGCGTTCGGGGCGGTCGGCGGCCCAGGGCAGCGCGGGGCCCAGCAGTCCCTCGGCCACGTCCGCGCGCCCCTCGTAGACGCCGTCCACCAGCGTCGGGCGGTCGATGGCCTCGCGGGCTGCGGCGCGCAGGCCGGGGTCGGTGAAGGGCCCGTCCTGGGTGTTGAGGTAGAGGGTGTTGGTGCGCGGCATCGGGACCTCGGTGATGAGTTCCGGGTCCAGCAGGGCGGCCTGGGACGTGGGCACGGCCTCGACGATGTCGGCCTCGCCGGTGCGCAGGGCGGCGGCGCGGGCGGTGCCGTCGGGCACGAAGCTGACGTCGATGCCCGGGGCCAGGGCGGCCTCACCCCAGTAGCCGTCGTAGCGGTCCAGGCTCGCGGAGGTGGTGCCGTTGACCTCGACCAGTTCGAAGGGGCCCGAGCCGGTGCCGACCGGGCTGACCGTGTCGCCCTCGTAGGCGCTCTCGGCCAGGATCGACAGCTGCGGCGAGGACAGGCGCTGGGGGACGAGCGGGTCGGCCTCGGCGGTGGTGACGGTGACCGTGTCGCCCTCGGCCTCGACCCCGAGTTCGACGCCGTCGAGGATGCGCGGCTTGGGCGAGGCCTGCGCGGCGTACTCCAGGGAGTGGGCGGCCACGTCGGCGGTCAGCTCCGTGCCGTCGTGGAAGGTCACCCCGTCGCGGATGGTGAAGGTCCAGGTGGTGTCGTCCACCTGGGTCCAGTCGGTGGCCAGGCCGGGCTGGGGGTCGCCGACCTCGTCCAGGACGACGAGGGTCTCGGCGGTGCTCCAGCGCGAGAGCTTGAAGGCGTCGTCGGTGAGCGGCGAGAGGGCCGACCTCGGCGGCAGCAGCATCGCCACCGCGATGCGCCCGTCCTCCTCGGAGGCGGCGGTGTCGCCGCCGGAGGGGAGGCAGGCGGTCAGCAGGAGGGCGGAGGCGGCGGCCAGGCAGGCGCCGGGAGGGATCTTGCGCAGGTGCACGGCGGTTCTTCCGGGTCGGGGGCGGGGAGGCCGCCGCGGCGCGCGGACGCCTCAGCGGACCAGAGCAGCATATGACAACCGTTTTCATTATTGATCCCCCACA
Organism: Nocardiopsis sp. CNS-639; assembly: GCF_000381685.1. NCBI lineage: Bacteria > Bacillati > Actinomycetota > Actinomycetes > Streptosporangiales > Nocardiopsidaceae > Nocardiopsis > Nocardiopsis sp. CNS-639. The sequence continues at coordinate 4,206 of NZ_KB906876.1, read as the reverse complement.
CCCCGCCCAACAGGGACGAAGCGGGACGCGGGGGCGCGCCGGGCCGCCGCACTGGGGGGCGCGGAAGCCCGGCGTGGAAGGGGATACCCGGTTTGTCCCAGGGGTCTCGGCCGCCGGGGTCATGGGCGGCCCGGGCCCGCACGAGAGGCCCACGCCACGCGGGGAAGTGAGGCCCGCCACTCCCCGTGCGTCTCGCCGGCCCCGGCCCCGGCGGTCGGCCGCTCGGGAGGCCCTCCTCCGCCGCCGACCGGATCGGACGCCCCGACGACCGTGAGGACCGCACCCGTCCGCGCATTCAGGCAAGGGCGGAACCGCTCGATTTCCCCGCCACCGCGCACCCGCTCATGGAAATGGCCGGAACCGGCCACCCCCGCACCGTTCCGCGAACTCGCCGGCTTCCTGTCCAGCGCTTTCGATCCATCCGGCAAGCGTTCCACGGAACAATCACCCCTTGACTCGAACACAGAAAGCCATGCTAATCTCACGATACGTTTCAGGAACTCCTCGACCCCCGTCAAAATCCGATGGAGCCAGGGATAAATTCCACTGGAACGGAGAGAGGTTCCTGTCCAGCCAAGCCAGTGGACTTCTCTGGGCGCAGAGCGCGCCCACCTGCCGACCACGACCCGATTCAACAGCGAGAGGAAGACCGCATGTCGCTCGAAGAGCTGAAGGACAAGATCGACAACGAGCTCGCCGAGAAGCTCGAGGAGTACGCCCAGTCCTGCTGCGCCGAGATCTACTAGATCGACGAACCGGGGCGGGCGCGGACACTCCTCCGGGCCCGCCCCGCCCCCCGCACCGAGGAGTAGCCCTGTGAGTACAGCAACCCTGGTCAACATACCGGACGAGTACCGAGAACTGGTGGTCGAGCACTTCGAGGACCGCAGCCGGGAAGAGGTTCACCGGCAGATCGACGAGTGCCTGAAGTTCCTCCACATCGTCTCGGTGAACAAGGGGCGGTTCATCCCGCTCACCCGCGAGGCGGATGAGGTCTGGCACGAGATGATCGTACAGACGAAGTTCTACATGGACCTCTGCGAATCGCTTCCCGGAAAGCGTTACATCCACCACCAGAGCGTCGGGTTCGCCGAATACGGAGAGCGCATCGGGAAGCACAAAGCCGTTTCCCAGTTCCTGGAATGGGTTCCTGACTACCTGGAGACTTTCGGCGAGTTCACCCCGGAGACCGCGAAGGACTGGGCAGTCGTGCAGTTCCTCCAACAGGAGTTCAACCTGACTCTGGAGCAGATCAACAACCTGGAACGCTGAAAAACACATGCCAGCAAAACCCGTCAAGGGAAAAGGCAGAGCCACACGGGACTTCCTGTCGCGTGGCACGAAGATGGCCCTGGCCATGTTCCTCCCCGGAGCCAGGGTCCTGGTCTTCTTCTCCGCTCTGAGCGCCTACGGTCCCGAAGTCCCGGCGTCCTACGGGAGCACGCTCTCCCTTCTGCTGGTGGTCATGTCCCTGGGCACGGCCTACCAGATCCTCGTGGTCGCCCGCCTGCGCGGGGAAACGCTCCTGCGGGACACGGAGAAACCGGCCGCCCTCGCCGCCGTGGTGCTGGCCGGCTCCGTGTTCCTCTCCGCGGCCGCCCTCGTGGCGGGAGGCGGCGCCCTCTTCTTCCAGCACTCACCCGCCCTGTTCGCCGCCTACTACCTCGCCTGCCTTCCGTCCGTGTTCATCGCTCCCCTGATGTACGCCGCCGGGGGGATCCTGGTGGTCACCGGCCAGGAGGGCGTGCGCCTGCGCACGAGCGCGGAGAACTTCGCCGGTTACGCGGTACTCGCCGCCGCGGTGTTCCTGTGGCAGCCGCCGCCGGTGGTCGCGCTGGTGGTGATCGGCGCGGGCTGCTCCCTGATCGACCTCGCGACGCTCGTCCGCACCGTGCTGCGCACTGAGCCACGGGCGAGGACCGCCGCCGTCAGGGCGGTGCGCACCGGCGCCCGGAGGATGTTCTCGGCGCACGTGATGCGCTCCGTTCCGGGCTCCTTCTCGGGATCGTTCGACGTCCTCGTGCTGGTGGTGACCTTCGCTCTGGTCGCGCAGATCGCCACCTCCCTGCCGGTGGCCCAGGCCGCCGCCACCGTCGCCTTCATCACGGTCGTCCGCACACTGGTGGTACCGCTCAAGCCCTACGGCATGGTGGCGGGCCGACTCCTGCGCACCGCCGAAGGCGTTCCCGAGGACCCCACGCGCCGGCTGCGCCTGTTCACCGCGTCCATGGCTCTTGTGCTGTGGCCGGTCGCGCTGCTGTTCCTGGCCGCTCCCGGCCCGATCGCCGGACTGCTGGGCCTGGAACAGGAGCCCCTGGTGCTCTGGGGTGTGCGACTGGTGGGCGTCCAACTGCTGCTGGAACCCTGGGCGGGTTTCCTGTCGTCGGTGCTCAAGGTCGTCGTCGCACCCCACGCCACCGTGCGCGGCCTCGTCGTCCTGCTGTGGTGCACCGCTCTGCCGGTGATCGCGCTGTTGGCCCTGGCCGGACTCCTGAACCTGCTGTCCCTGTGGCTGGTCCTGGTCACGGCCCGCGCCGGATTCGCCCTGTACACGGTGTACACGGCCAGGCGTTTCGTGTTACGGACGGAGGCAGCGCGTTGACGGAGGCAACCGGGCCGCCCGCGGGCACGCGCTTCTCGGATCCGCCCGTGCCCGGGGTGGACCTGACCGAGTCGGATCTGGACGCGGACACGCGTTTCAAGGAACGGGTCGTCCGCGTCCTCGTCGAGGAACCGTGGAACCGCTATCCGGAGCGCATACCGGTCAACGCCTCGGAACACCTGGCCGACGCGCTCGGTGTGGCTCCCGGACGCCTCTCCCTCACCTCCGGCTGCACCGAGGCACTGCGGTGCGCCTTCCTCCACGCACACCACCGCGGCATGGCGCTCCACGTGCCGGTCCCCTCCTATCCCGGCTATGCCCGCGTTCTGCGCACCTTCGGGGCGGACCACCACACCTACGACGCGCGGACCGCGCCCTCCGAACTCGTCCGACACGTGAGCACCCTGCCGGACCGGAGTGCGCGGGCGGTGGTGCTGGGTTCGCCGGGGAACCCGGTCGGCCCCCTCTGGACGGTCCCGGAACTGGACCGTCTGGCCGACACGAGTATCGGTCTGGTGATCCTGGACCTGACGTACGCGCTCTTCCACCCCGGGGCGGAAGCCTTTCTGCGGTACGAGCACCCGAACGTCGTCCAGTGCCTGAGCCTGTCCAAATCGCACTCGTTGGCCGGGGTCAGGATCGGTGCGATGGCGGCCGACCCCGAGGTCCTCGGGCAGCTACGGAAACTACAGCCGGACTTTCCGCTGGACCTGTTCCAGCTGGGCGTGTGCCATGCCATCGGCGAGTCCTCCTTCCTGGCGGAGAGCCAGGACAGAGCTCACCGGGTGCTCGGTATCACCGGTGCCATCGCGGGCGTGTTGGAGCAGACGGATGGAATCACGGTCGTCTCCGACCAGAACACCAACTTCGTCACCGCTTCCATGGACGGTGTGTGGTGGGACGTACTGGCCGGTGTCGTCCGGGAGGGGGGACTCAGGGCGAAGGTGTTCGAGCGGAACCGCCTGATCAGGTTCACGTCCACCGCGCACAACCTGGAGCTTCTTTCCTCCTTGCTCCAGAGCCGGGTACGCGGACGGCTTCCCGGCGGACTTCCGTAAGCACCGTCCGCGTCGGCACCCCGCCGGGCGGCGGGGCGGCGCCGACAGCTGCCCGGCGCCGCGGCCGGAACGGTTCGCCAACCGGCTCCGGACCGCGGTGGTCTCGTACCTGTAGCGAGGTCGGGCGTCCGAGGCGCGCTGGAGGTACAAGACCACCGCGAAGGAGGGCCTCCTGGTTCGCACCGGCGACCTTTCCGGTCCGGCGGCTACTGAGTTTTTCGTTAGTTGTGTGGGGTTGGAGGGTGGATCTCCAGCCCGGTGTGAGCCAGGAAGGCCCATGGGAGTCGGTCCTCTTCGCAGACACGGTTGATGCCTTGCTCCGCCGCGTCGGCGACATCGGCCAGGTGGTCACCGGCCACGTTGGCCAACTCCCGGGTCTTGATCGCTGACCACAGCATCTCCACGGGGTTGAGTTCGGGGGCATAGGCGGGCAGCCGTTCCAGAGTCAGCCAGTCCTGCTCAGCGACCCAGGTACGCATGGCCCGGCTCCAGTGCGCGGAAAGCCCGTCCCAGACCAGCACGACCTGTTCACCTTCGTAGAAGGTC
>NZ_KB906875.1:31955-92858 GCF_000381685.1 Nocardiopsis sp. CNS-639 | reverse complement strand
CTCCTTTGAGAGGGTAAGGCTCCCTATAGACGATGGGGTTGATAGGCCGGGTGTGGAAGCCCTGTGAGGGGTGGAGCTGACCGGTACTAATAGGCCGAGGGCTTGTCCGCTGCAGATAATTGGATGTTCGCGCACATTTTTCACGGAGCTTGCTGCTCACGGTGATTCCCTGCCTCTTGGGGTGGGTGGAGTCGGGTGGGTGGTGTGTGGTTTCCGTGGTGGTTATTGCTGGAGGGTCACACCCGGTCTCTTTCCGAACCCGGTCGTTAAGTCTCTTTGCGCTGATGGTACTGCCCTGTGGTGGGGTGGGAGAGTAGGTCGCTGCCACGGTTTTTTGTTGAGGGGGGTCGCCTTGTGGGGCGGCCCCTCTTCTTTTTTGTGTGTGGGGGGTTGTCGGTGGGGGCGGCCTCTTTTTTTGTGGTGGTGTTTGTGCGTTTGTGAATGCGGGGGTGTGTGGGGGTGCGGGGGTGGGGGTGGGCCCCCTGTGTTCTAGTCAACCGGGTGTGGGGGTGGCGGTGCCAGAGCGTCTTGCGTCCTGTGGACAAAAGGCCCCGTTCCCGGGTGCGGGAGCGGGGCCTGGTGGTTCCGGGGAGCCAGTCGGAGACGTCAGTCGTGCGGCACCGAACCCGACACCGGATCGATCTGGTCCCGCATGTCCGCGGCCTCGATCTCCTCCCGGGTGATCCCGAGGATGAACGCGATCGTGTCCAGGTAGGGCACGCTCACCGATGTGTCGGCCTGCTGCCGCACGACCGGCTTGGCGTTGAACGCCACGCCCAGCCCCGCCGCCTGCAGCATGTCCAGGTCGTTCGCGCCGTCGCCCACGGCCACGGTCTGCTCCAGGGGCACACCGGCCTCCGCGGCGAACCGCTCCAGGGTGGTCGCCTTGCCCTTGCGGTCGATGATCGGCCCCACCAGTTCGCCGGTGAGCTTGCCGTCGACGATCTCCAGGGTGTTCGCGGCGGCGTAGTCCAACCCGAGGCGCTCCACGAGCACGTCCGTGAACTGCGTGAAGCCGCCGCTGACGATCCCGCACTCGTAACCCAGGCGCTTCAGGGTGCGCACCAGCGTCCTGGCGCCCGGAGTCAGCTGGATCTCCTCGCACACCTTGGGAATGGCGGAGGCGTCCAGGCCCCTCAGCAGCATCACCCGGCGGCGCAGCGACTCCTCGAAGTCCAGCTCGCCGCGCATGGCCTCCTCGGTGACCCGGGCGACCTCGTCCGCGCATCCGGCGTGCGCGGCCAGCAGCTCGATGACCTCGCCCTGGATCAGCGTGGAGTCCACGTCCATGACGATGAGGTGCTTGGCCCGCCGGTGCAGGCCGCTGGGCTGCACGGCCACGTCCACCCCCTGGGTGGACCCCTCCATGGCGAGTTCGGCGCGCAGCTGGTCGGCGTCACCGCCGGAGATCTCCATCTCCACGGAGGTCACCGGGAAGCTGGACAGCCGCTCGATCCGGTCGATGTTCGCTCCCGCGCGCGCGACGCACGAGGTGAGGGCGCCCAGGGCGCCGGGACGCAGCGGGTCGGCCAGGACGGTCACGTGCAGCCGGTCGTGGACGACCGCCTTCACACGGCCGTTGTCCTTCCCGCCGCTCTTGCCGTAGCCGACCTCCATGTCGAGGTCGATCGCGGTCTTGTCGAGCGCGTTGCGGACCTCCTCGAAGACCCGCGAGGGACTCACACCGGGAGCCACCCGCTCGTCCACCTCCAGGACCGCGCCCAGCACGAGGCGGCCCGCGAGGACCACCTGTTCCAGGTCGGCGATGGTCACCGGAAAGACGGAGAGGGTGCTCAGCAGACGAGCACTGATGCCCGGACGGTCGTGGCCGGTCACCGTCACCAACAGCGTGGATTTCTCATTCATGGCGGTGTCCACGGTACTCGGCCGTCCCGGAGGGGCGTCGCGCAGGGCTGACCCTTTTCCCAGCTAGTTCACTATGTGGACAGCTGTAGGCGCGACGTACGTCACCTGTCCTTCCGACTCTTCTTCTTTCGCTTGGGGCCCTTGGCCTTGACGTCCACCCCGCCCAGCATGCAGGTTCCCGTCAGACGGACGACCGGGGCGTTCGGGTCGGTGACCTGGTCCGTTCCGTGCAGATCGGCGCCGCCCAGGATCCCGGACGTGTTGTTGATCACCCTGACCCCGTGGGGCACGACGATGTCCACTCCGCCCATGATCACCGCGACCTGGATGGTCACCTCGTGCTGGCTGAGCACAGCCTCGCGCAGGTCCAGTTCCACCCCGCCGCACAGCACGGACACGTTCGTGCGCGGTTCGACCAGCCAGCGGCCCTTGCGCTCGCAGCCGCCGAACACCGCGACCAGGTTCTCCGAGCCCTTGCTCTGTCCGGCCAGGTCACGCGCCTCGCTGCCCAGGATCTCCATGCCGCTGGGCGCGTCGGAACGCCGTTCCATCGACGCGTAGTCGTACCCGTGGCCGGGCACGGGCAGGTCCTCCACGATGGGGCCGAGCTCGCCCATGGTCTTGGCCTTGTAGAGGGTGTCCAGTCGCTCCTCGTGCTCGACCGGTGTCAGCCGCCCCTCGGCCAGGGCCTCGCGCAGCCGCTCGGCAACCTTGTCCCGGTCCGCGTCGGAGGCTCGGATGTGCTCGGGCTGCATGATGACGGGTCTCCTCGTTCCTTCCGTGGGGCCGGGTCCGGCCGGCCACACAACCAGTATCGGTATTCTCCGCCTCCACGGGATCAGGTAACGCCCCTGGCCCGACCCCGAGAATTCCGTTCCCCGTCCCAGGGTGTTCCCGCCCCCCTCCAGAGTGGCCCGCGAGAGCACGTGGAACAACCCCCGCCCCGTCCCTGCTCAACGCCTCCGCGTCCGGCCGAACCCGCGGTCGGTCGGACGCGTGCCGGGACCGGGCACGGGACCGCGGGTGGTGCGCACCGCAGGGTCGCGGTGGCGGGGACCCCAGGACGGTTCCGGGGTCCGCACCATGGAGGGCGCCCCGCCGCCCTCCCTAGCGTGGCCGCATGGCTCCCGACCCACGCGCCCGCCCCCGCCCAGGCCCACACCCGGTACAGGCTCCATGCCCGGGGCCACGCGGCGGACGCCGCGTCCTCCGCGTCCTGGGGGCCGCCGCGCTGCTGTTCCTGCACGCGGCCCCCGCCTCCGCCGAGCCCCTGCGGACCCCGACCCCCGCCGCGGTCGACACCCTCGTGGAGGAGTACCGGGAAGCCACCGGCCTTCCCGGCGCGGCGGTGGTCCTGACCCACGGCACGGAGGTCGTCCACGCGCAGGGGTACGGCACCACCCCCGGCGGGGAGCCCGTCACCGAGCGCACGCCCATGGCCGTGGCCTCGGTGAGCAAGTCCTTCACCGCGCTGGCGGTCCTCCAGCTGGTCGAGGCGGGAGAGCTCGGCCTGGACGACCCGGTGCGGGAGCACCTGCCCGAGTTCACGATGGCCGACCCCCGCGCGGGGCGGATCACCGTCCGCCAGCTGCTCGACCAGACCTCCGGCATGTCCGACTCCGAGTTCGCCTCCTACAGCCGGGGCCGGAGCACCCTCACCCTGCGCCAGTCCGTCGAGGACCTGCGCGACGCGGGTCTGGCCGCCGAACCCGGCACGCGGTGGGAGTACCACAACCCCAACTTCCAGGTCGCCGCCCGCCTGGTCGAGGTGGCCGGCGGGCGGTCCTTCGCCGACCACCTGGACGAGCGGGTCCTCTCGCCGCTGGGGATGGACGACACGACCACCGTCGACACCGACCTCGACCTGCCGCCCAGCGCGCGCGGCCACATCAGCGTGCTCGGCCTCCCGTTCCCGGCGGACGAACCCCCCGGGTTCGGCAACGGCTCGGGCGGCGTCATCAGCACCGCCGCGGACATGGGTGCGTGGCTCGTCGCGCACGACAACGGCGGTCGGGGCCCCGGCGGCGAACGGATCCTTTCCGAGGAGGGGATCGATGCCCTGCACACCCCCTCGCCGGTCTCCGGGGGCTCCTACGCCCTGGGGTGGTCTTTGGACCAGACCCGTTCGGGGGCGCCGGTGGTCGAGCACAGCGGCAACCTGATGACCGCCACCGCGCATCAGGCGCTGCTGCCCGAGAGCGGTCACGGTGTGGCGGTCATGGCCAACAGCGGGTCGGCGGGCAGCGGCGCCTCCGGCCTGGCCGCCGCGCTCGTGGAGCTGATCGACTCCGGGCGTGCGCCCGCACCGCCGACGGGAACGCTGGTGCTGGTCGCGGACGCCGTCCTGCTCGCCCTGGGCGCCGCCGCCGTACCGCTCGCCTGGCGCGGCGTCCGGCGCGCGGGTGACTGGGCCCGCGCACACGGGGGACGCCCGTGGTGGGCCGCGGCGGCGCGCCTGCTGCCCTACACCGCGCCGCCGCTGCTGTTGGCGCTCCTGCACGAGGTGGTCGGGTGGCTCTACCGGGGCAGGGACGTGGCGTGGTTCCAGGTGCCCTACCTCTTCACGTCCTTCTGGGTGGCCCTTGTCATACTCGCCCTGGCCTGTGCGACGGTCGCCTCGGTCCGCGTCGTCCGTCTGGTGTCGGCGCACCGTGGAACAGGCGGTACCGGCGGGAGGGCGGAGCGCGCGTCGGGCTGAGCGACCGGGGCAGCCCGGGGGCGGGCACGGCCGTCCCGGCTTCCCGTTCGTTCCCGGGCCGGGGGCCGGTGCTCGCCTCCCGGCCGCTCCCGGGTCCGCTCAGCGCCCCGGAACGCCCCGGCCGGACGGGTCGATCGCCCCGTGCGCGGCCACCAGGGCCCTGCGCACCGCCGCGTCGAGCCTGCGCAGCCCCTCGGAGCGGGCCGTGGCCTGGTGGGCGGTCAGTCCCCGTCCCGACGACGGCTCGGCCAGCTCCACCACCCCGGCCAGCCGTGCCGCCTGCTCCGCCACCCGGTGGGCCCGGGGCGGGTACCCGCGCGCCAGCGAGGGCGGGCCGCCGTCCAGTTCGCCCAGCCGACGGTGCACGTCCGGTGCGAACGGGGCGACGTCGTCCACGCCCTCCATGGTCTGGACGGCCTCGATGAGGGCGAGCTTCAGCGCCTGCTCCGCCTCGGCCAGGCCGGGTACCTGCGGCAGTGCGTCGTTCGCCGGATACGGTGTCCACGAAACGCCCACATAGGATGAACCACGCCGGTCGGCGGAGGGCACCAGGCCCACCTGCCGGTCGGCGAGCCGCACCAGCACCCCCTCCCGCGCCTCGACGGCGGCCTGGTTGAGTTCCTTGGGGCCCACGAGCCCGAGGGGATCGCCCCAGGTGGGCAGGGCCAACCGGAAGGCGGACAGCCCCAGGCCGCGCAGCCGTGTCAGTGCGGCCCGCAGCGGTACGCCGCTGTCGAAGGGCAGGTCCACTGCCGGTACTGTCCCGATCAGGTTGGGACCACCGCGCCGCTCGACGGCGTCGACGGCCTCGTCGAGGCCGACGTGTCCGGCCAGCCAGGCGTTGCCCCAGGCGACGAGTGGTGCGGACGAGAGATGCATTGCTTCAGGGTAGGGCGGCCCGTGCACCGGCGTGGGACGTGACGTGAGGGAGGACGATGGACGGGCGTGTTCTGGGCCTGAGCGGGGTCACGGTGCGGAGGGGCGACGCCCATCTGCTGGACGGGGTGGACTGGACGGTCCTGGAGGGCGAGCGCTGGGTCGTCCTGGGCCCCAACGGTGCGGGCAAGACCACGCTGCTCAACGTGGCCTACAGCCAGACGCACCCGACCGCGGGCGAGGTGGAGATCCTCGGTGAGCGGCTGGGCCGGGTGGACGTGTTCGAGCTGCGCCCGCTCATCGGCTACGCGGGCGCCTCGGTGGCGTCGCGGATCGAGGAGGGCACCGAGGTCCTCGACATCGTGCTGAGCGCCGCCTACGGCTACGTGGGCCGCTTCCGGGAGGAGTACGGGAACCCGGACTACGGCCGCGCCCGCGCCCTGCTGGGCCACTGGGGCGTCGCCGACCTGGCCGACCGCCGGTTCCACACCCTCTCCGAGGGCGAGCGCAAGCGCGTGCTCATCGCCCGTGCGCTGATGTCGGACCCGGAGCTGCTGCTCCTGGACGAGCCCGCCGCCGGGCTGGACCTGGGCGGTCGTGAGGACCTGGTGCGCCGTCTGGGGAGCTTGGCCCGCAACGAGGCCGCGCCCGCGCTGGTGGTGGTGTCCCACCACGTGGAGGAGATCCCCGCCGGGACCACGCACGCCCTGCTGCTGCGCGGGGGTTCGGTGGTGCAGGCCGGTCCGATCGACGGGGTCCTGACCGCGGACCACCTGTCGGAGACCTTCGGGCTCGCGCTGAAGGTGGAGAGGGACGGCGAGCGCTGGAGCGCCCGGGCCGTCTGAGGGTCCCGGCCGCCTGAGGGCTGGCGGCACGGGTGCGCCGGAGTCCGTCCGGGCGGATGCCCTGGCCCGGGCCCCGGGCGTGCGGACACCCGGCCGTCCGGGCAGGTGTTCCGTCCGTGCGCATGAGCCCCCGACGACAGATTCCCTCTTATTGGATTGCATTAACGGAGCAAATGTATTGACCATAAACAGTGTTTCTGTCCGGATGTGGTCGCCCCGGCGCATATGGGGTAGCGTCAGCGGACGGTGAGCGGATCGCTCCATTTCGGCGCGCTTTATGATCTTCGGGTGGGCGGGGCCGCCGGGTGCGGTCCGTGCCCGCTTGTCACCCCCGTCTGGAGATCCGGAGCTGCCCAGATGCCGATACCGAATGACGCCCTCCGTCCGGAAACCGGGGCGGCCCCATGACCATGATCATCATCGTGGCGCTTTTCGTCGCGGTTCTTCTGCTCGTCTTCTGGCGGAGCGTGCGTATCGTTCCGCACTCGATGGAGGACGTCGTCGAGCGTTTCGGTAAGTTCCACCGGACGTTGAGCTCGGGTTTCAACATCGTCATCCCCGGTGTGGACCACGTGCGCGAACGCATCGACCGCCGCGTCCAGGTCGTGAGCTTCCCGCCGCAGTCGGCCATCACCGAGGACAACCTCGCGGTCGAGGTCGACTCGGCGGTCTACATCAGGGTCGTGGACGCCTACCGGGCCACCTACGAGGTGGCCAACTTCATCCAGGCCGTCGAGCAGCTGACTTTGGCCACGCTGCGCAACGTCATCGGCGGCATGAACCTGGAGGGGACGCTCACCTCCCGGGACGCGATCAACCGCGAGCTGAAGGCCGTGCTGGACGAGGCCACCAGCGACTGGGGCATCGAGATCAGCCGCATCGAGCTCAAGGGCATCGAGCCGCCGTCCTCCGTGCAGGAGGCGATGGAGATGCAGATGCGCGCCGACCGCGAGAAGCGCGCCCAGCTGCTCAGCGCCGAGGGCGAGAAGCAGTCCGCGGTCCTGCGCGCCGAGGGTGAGCGCTCGGCCGCGGTGCTGCGGGCCAGGGGCGCGGCCGAGGCGCAGGCGCTCACCTCCAAGGCCGACGCCGAGGCGCAGACCACCCGGGCCCGCGGTGAGGCCGACGCCATCCACATGGTGTTCAAGGCCCTGCACACCAGCCGGGTCGACCCGGACGTGCTGGCCTACCACTACCTCCAGAAGCTCCCGGAGATCGCCAGGGGCGACGCCAACAAGGTGTGGGTCGTCCCGGCCGAGATGGGCCAGGCGCTCAAGGGGGTCAGCGCCGCGTTCGACCGGCTGCGCGACGACGTGGTCCGGGCCCCCTGACCCGGCTCCGCCGCCCGGCCGTCCGGGTGCGCGTCCCGCGCGGCGGGGCCCGCCCCGCGAACCGGTTCCGCGGCGTCGGACCGGCTGACTGAGGGCCGGACCGCGAGGGCCCGAGCCCGGTCCAGTACCGGGCTCGGGCTCTCCGCGTATCCCGGCATGATCATCCGATGACCCGCTCTCGTAGTCTGTTGTCGTCCTCGACCGTCGGGGGCGGACAGGGAGAGCTGGGCGGATGGAACTCTGGGAGGCGGCGGTCATCCTTCTCGCCGGTGTGGCGGCCGGCGGGATCAACGCCATCGCGGGGTCGGGGACGCTGTTCACCTTCCCCGTGCTCCTGGCGCTCGGCTACCCGCCGATCACGGCGACCGTCTCCAACAGCATCGGCCTGGCCCCCGGGACGCTCAGCGGCACCATCGCCTACCGCCGGGAGCTGGCGGGCCAGCGTGCCCGCATCCTCCGGCTGGGCAGCATGTCCTTCCTCGGAGCGGTGACCGGCGCCCTGCTGCTGATCTACCTGCCTCCGGGCGTGTTCGAGGCCGTGGTCCCGTTCATGATCGGCCTCGCCTGCGTGCTGATCGTCCTCCAGCCGCGGATCACCCGGTGGGTCCGCTCGCGCAGGCCCGCCCACAGGGACGGCGGCCCTCTGCTGCCGCTGGGCGCCTACGCGACCGGCGCCTACGGCGGCTACTTCGCCGCCGCCCAGGGGATCATCCTCATGAGCATCCTGGGCACCGCCCTGGACGAGGAGATCCAGCGGCTCAACGCCCTGAAGAACATGCTCGCCACCATCGTCAACACCACGGCCTCGGTGTTCTACATCATCCTGGCCGAGCCCGCCTGGCCGGTGGTCGGCCTCATCGCCTGCGGGACCATCATCGGCGGGTACCTGGGCGGAAGGTTCGGGCGCAAGCTCAGCCCGGCCGCCCTGCGGGTGTGCCTGGTCCTGGTGGGACTGTCGGCCGCGGTCCAGATCATCATGGGCCGGGTCTGACCCCGCCCCGCCGATCCCCTCGCATGGACCCGCGACGCCCTGTGAGAGAGCTTCGCGCCGGGCCCCGTCGGGGTCAGGTCCGGAAGTAGCCGCGGCGGTCGGCGTCGTCCACCAGGGCGGTCGCGTAGGCGCCCAGCGCCTCCGACCCCTCCTGGATCAGCTTGACCTTCTCCATCACCTGCGCCCGGGTGATCCCGAAGCGCACCCACGTGCCGCCCTCGTTGTGCCAGTTGGCGAGCATGGGCGAGAGCCGGTCGACCGCGCGGGCGAACCGCGCCTCGGCGGTGGCGCGCGCCTCGAACTCCTCCCACAGCTCTCGGGCCCGCTCGGCCTGGTCCTCGGGCAGGAGGGGGAAGATGCGGTCGGCCGCGGCCCGCTCGCGCTCCGCCTGGGTCCGGGAGTTGACGGTGTCGAAGAGGAAGGTGTCCCCGGCGTCGATCTCGACGATGTCGTGGAGGACCAGCATCTCGACCACGCGGTCGATGTCGGTGCCCTCGGGCGCGTACTCGGCGAAGGTGCGGGCTGACAGGGCCAGGTGCCAGGAGTGCTCGGCCGAGTTCTCCCGCCGGGAGCCGTCCACCAGGAGGGACTGCCGCAGGATGCGCTTGAGTTTGTCGACTTCCAGAAGGAAGCGGAGTTGCGCGTTCAACCGCTCGTTGTCGACCCCGCTGGCAAAGACCGGTGCCGGTTCCGTCACGTGGTTCGCCCTCCTGAAGGATGAGTCGAAACGGTCAGGTGGGCCGCTCTGTGCGGCCGCCACTGGATGATCCCATGGAACGCGCACCAGCTGTCGCGGCGGCGTCCGTTGAGGGGACGCCGGAGGAGGTGCCAGGGTGCACCCGGTGAACGGGGGGTTTCGCACCGGACCGCAAAGCGGACGAAGCGCCCGGCGGGGCCCGCCGGAGCCCCTACTCGGCCGTCCGGACCTGGTCGGAAGAGCTGAGGTGCTGGTGGAACCACTCGGTCAGCGCCCGGTCGGTGAGGACGCCGGCCGGGGTGAGCGGGCCGGGTCGCAGGCCCGGCTCCGGACCGATGGCGTGGGCCAGGTCGGGGACCACGATGTGACGGAGCGCATGTTCGGGTGCGTGGGCCGCCACGGCGTCGTGCAGCGCCCGGCCGTGCTCGGGGGGCACGACCTCGTCCCGGCCCCCGCTGACGACGAGCAGGGGGACGCGGTCGCGGGAGACCTCCTCGGCGCGGCCGCCGAAGTCCAGCCAGTCGCGGGTGCTCAGGGCCTGATCGGTCCACTCGTAGGCCGTGCCGGTGCGCCGCTCCCGCGCGGCGATGACCAGGGCGGGGTCCACGACCGGGTTGACGACGGCGGCGGCGCCGACGGGCAGGCGCCCCTCGGCCAGGGTGAGCAGGACGGCCGCGGCTCCGGCGCCCACGCCGACCAGCCCGACGGGCGCGTCGGTGACGGGGAAGGCGGCGCGCAGTTCGGCGGTGACGCGGTGGAGCTCGGCGGCGGCCTCCTCCACCACCGGGCCGAACAGTTCGACGAGGTAGTCGCGCTCGCCGCGCCGGTTGATCTCGGCGACGCCGCCCTCGGGGAGCCGGGCCCCGAACAGGGGCAGGCCCAGGTAGACCCGCCAGGCCGGGAGCGGGGCCATGGGCACGGTTCCGGCCAGGGCGGCCTCGGCCCGGGGAGGCTCGAAGGCGTGCAGGCCCAGCACGAGCGGGGCGGGGACGTCACCGCTGGCGGGCGGAAGGGCCAGGAAGGGCACTCCGGCGGCCGTTCCGGTGACGGGCCGGGAGAGGGTGCCGGCGTCGGCTACCACGGATGGTCGCCTCCGTTGCGTTGGGAGAAGTGGGACAGGTAACTGCTGACCAGGTGCTTGGCCTCGCGGACGAGCGCGGGGTCGCCCTCGGGGTCGTCGCGGAAGGCGAGCTTGAGCACGGCGTCCGCGGCCTCGACGGCGACGTCGATGGCCCGGTCGAGCTCCTCATTGTCGGGGATGCCTGTGACAGAGACGATGATCCTGCGCAGGCGGATGGAGATGACGCGGTTGTTGTCGGCGCCTCCGTTGAGGAGGCGTGTGTCGACGATGTCACCGAAGTGCAGGCTGCGGAAGCCCGGCACGTGGCGGTGCATGTCGATGTACTCGTCGACCACCGCGTCCACGGCCAGGGTCCAGTGGCTGAAGGAGGCGTCGGCGAGGCGCTCGGTGACGCGCGTGCCGAACTGGTCGAGGAAGCGCAGACCGAGGGCCTGGGTGATGGCCTTCTTGTCCGGGAAGAACTGGTAGACGGAGCCGATGGCGACCCCGGCGCGCTCGGCGATCCTGGTCGTGGAGAGGTTGTCGTAGCCGACCTCGTCGAGGAGTTCGGCGCAGCAGTCGAGCATGCGCTGGACCCTGAGCATGCTGCGCTGCTGGGCGGGCAGCCTCCGCAGCGGCGCCTGCGCGAAGGCGAGTTCGTCGTGGGCGACGCTGGCTCGTCCACGGCCCTCGCGTGACGCGTGGTCGCCCCCCGTGCTGCCTGGGGAACGTCGTGACCGCGGGGGTGTTGAGCTTCGGGAGTTTGTCGTCACAGCTCCTATGATGCCTTTCCGGAATCACCTGGTTCCGGGGAAATTCCAGTTTCGTTCCACCGCCCCTCCCGGAGCGGGGCCAGCGGTCCGGAGCGGGGGGAGCCCCGGCCGGGGGCTCCCGGGCGCTGCGTGCCCGGAGCGCGCCCCACGTTTGGATAGCGCTTTCCTGTTGGGCTCTGGCATGGTTGGATCAGGGCCGACGCAGCGTACACACCCTCCTGGAGGCTGAGAGCCATGACCACCGCCCCGGACACCACACCGGAGGAACTCGACGCCGTGATGGAACGGGCCGCCGCGGCGGCGCCGCTCCTGGCCGCGCTCACCCCGGACGAGCGCGCCGGGCTGCTGCGCGCCGTCGCCGACGCCCTGGACGGCGCCGCCGACGAGCTCGTGCCGATCGCGATGGAGGAGGCGCACTACCCCGAGGCGCGCTGCCGGGGGGAGCTGGGCCGCACCACCTTCCAGCTGCGCCTGTTCGCCGAGACCCTGGAGGAGGGCTCCTACCTGGAGGCCGCCGTGGACCCGGCCGACCCCGACTGGGGCACCCCGCGCCCGGACGTGCGCCGCCTGCTGGTCCCGCTGGGGCCGGTGGTGGTGTTCGGGGCGAGCAACTTCCCGTTCGCGTTCGCCACGGCCGGAGGGGACAGCGCCTCCGCCCTGGCCGCCGGATGCCCCGTGGTCGTCAAGGCTCACCCCGGGCACCTCCGGCTCGCCCGGCGCACCGCGGAGATCGTGGTCGCGGCGCTCGACGGCGCCGGGGCGCCCGAGGGCTGTTTCGCGCTGGTCGAGGGGGTGGAGACGGGCAAACGCGCGGTCACCCACCCGCTCACCCGGGCCGTGGGCTTCACCGGGTCCATCCCCGGCGGGCGGGCCCTGTTCGACCTGGCGGTCTCGCGACCGGACCCGATCCCCTTCTACGGGGAGCTCGGCAGCGTGAACCCGGTGTTCGTCACCCGCGCGGCCGCCGCCGCGCGCGGCGACGAGATCCTGGGCGGGTACGCGGACTCGGCCACCATGGGCTCGGGCCAGTTCTGCACCAAGCCCGGCGTGCTGTTCGTGCCGGAGGAGACCAAGCTCGACGCCCTCGTCGCCGACTTCGGCGGGCGCGCCGCCGCCCCGCTGCTCAACGAGCGGGTCTCCGAGGGCTTCGTGCGCGGGCTGGACGCCCTGAGCGCCCACCCGGCCACCGAGGTACTGGTCCAGGGCGTGCGCACCGGTGACGACTGGACCCCGTCCCTGCTGCGCACCGACCTGGACTCCCTGCTGGAGAACGCCGAGACCCTCCTGGAGGAGTGCTTCGGCCCGGCGACACTCGTGGTCACCTACCCCGACGAGCGGCGGCTGCTGGAGGCGGCCGGGGTGTTCGGCGGCCAGCTCACCGTGACCGTGCACGGCGAGGAGGACGACGAGATCGCGCCCGCGCTGCTGGCGCTGGGCGCGTCCCTGGCCGGACGGGTGCTCTGGAACAGCTGGCCTACCGGGGTCGCGGTCACCCACGCCATGACCCACGGCGGCCCCTACCCGGCCACCACCGCGCCGCTGCACACGTCGGTGGGCACCACGGCGATCCGTCGCTTCCTGCGCCCGGTCACCTACCAGTCGGTGCCGCAGTCGCTGCTGCCCCGGGAGCTGCGCGACGACAACCCGCTGGGCGTGCCGCGCCGCGTGAACGGCGCCGCTCCCTCCGCCTGACCAACTCGCCGGGCGCGTCGGCCGACGTGCCCGGCGGGTGCCTCGTCGGTGGTCCGACCGCGGACGTGCCGGACGCGGCTTCGGGGGTTCGTGTGCGTGGCGGGGGCCGGTCCCCGGGCCGGCACAGGGGCGGAGGAGCACGCCGAGGGGACGTGCCGGGCCGCCTTCCGGAGCGGGGGCGCGTCGTACGCGGAGTCGTGAGGGGCGCGGTGAGTGAGTCCTAGGGTCTGTTTTTTGAACCGGCCTCAGCTTGTGGGGGGCGCCCACGGGATTCCGGAGGTGTCGTAGGCGCCGAAGGTTCCCGTGCCGCGGGCGCCCGTACACGGACCGAAGCGGAGCGGAGGTCCAAAGAACGCTGCCTAGGGGTGCCATCCTCCGGCGGCGTAGCGGTCGTAGGTGTCGCGGACCGCCTCGGCGCAACGCCTGTCCCGAGCCGCCATGGACGGGTGCAGGAACACGAACAGCACGTTGCACAGGAGGGTGAAGAGGAGCCACCCGGTCTCCACGGAGAGGCCCTCCGTCGACAGCCACCACACCAGGAACCCTGCCTGCACGCACGACACCGCCGCCCAGATGGCGGACGTGCGGCGGGGGAACCGGATTCCGTACTCCCTCAGTTTTCGTTCGGCCATGATCCGGGCCAACCAGTTGGTCCCGGGGTCGTGGCTCAGTACCCCCTCCGCCACCAGCTTCTCGGCCATCGCCAGCCGGTACGGATCGGCGTCGGGCGGCAGGGGAACGTCACCGAAGGAGCGGCGCACACTCCGGGCGGACAGTTCACCGACGAGCACGGTCACCCCGACGACCAGGGCCAGTCCGACACCGGAGTAGGCCAGGAACTGCGCACGGGAGTCGGTGAGTTCGCTGGCCGGGATCAGGAAGACCAGCCAGAGCAGGAGGAGGACGGCTCCGAAGACCAGATAGGCGAAGAGACGTGGCCTGGTTTGCGCGCGGATCAGGTTGCGCGCGCGGAACACGGCGGTGCCTGACGGGGGACGCGGGGACGGCGGCGGGGGCTGGGGGATCACCTCCCCACCGTATCCGGGCCCGCTTCTGACGGACGGCTGTGAACTTGACCGGCAGGGGCTTGGGGCGGCTGCCCGGCACGCGTAACTTGTCGCCATGCACACCCACTCCACGCCTCCCGACGTCGAGGCGCTCATCCGGGACCTGCCCAAGGTGGAACTGCACGTCCACCTGGAGGGGTCGATGCCGGCCGACACCCTGTTCGACCTCGCCCGAAGGCACGGCGTCACCGACGTCCCCGACACCCTGGAGGCGCTCCGGGACTGGTACGTCTTCACCGACTTCCCGCACTTCGTCGAGGTCTACCTCGCCTCGGTCGCGACCCTGCGCGAGGAGCAGGACTTCGCACTCCTGGCCTCGGCGGTCGCCGAACGCCTGGCCGCGCAGAACGTGCGCTACGCCGAGATGCACGTCAGCCTCTACACCCACCTGATGCGCGGGGTGCCCGCCCGCGTGGTCTTCGACGGCATCGAGGAGGCTCGCCGCGCGGCCGAGAGCCGGCACGGCATCCAGCTGCGGTGGATCCCCGACTTCCCCGCCGACTTCGGCCTGGAGAGCGCGGAGGCCACCGTGGAGGCGGTCCTGCGCGACGCGCCGCCCAGCGTCGTCGGCTTCGGCGTCGGCGGTGTGGAGACCCCGCTGGAGCAGTACGCCGGGGTGTTCGGCAGGGCGCGGGCCGCCGGGCTGGCCAGCCTGCCGCACGCCGGTGAGCACGGCGGTCCCGAGCGGGTGCGCGAGGCCCTGGACGCGCTCGGCGCCGAGCGCATCGGCCACGGCATCGACTCCATGCTCGACGAGGCGCTGGTCGACCGGCTGGCGGAGGGGCGGATCCCGGTGGATGTCAGCCCCACCTCCAACGTGTGCACCCGCGCCGTGGCCGAGCTGGGCGACCACCCGCTGCCCCGCATGCTGGAGGCCGGTCTGCTGGTCACCCTCAACACCGACGACCCGACCATGTTCGGCACCGACCTGAACGGCGAGTACCGTGCCGCGCACGCCCTGGGCCTGGACGCCGCCGACCTGGTCGGGCTCGCCGCGAACGGCGTGCACGCCTCCTACCTGGGCGCGGCCCGCCGCCACGCGCTGCTGGCCGAGATCGGCGAGGTCGCCGCGCGCCACGGCGTCGACTCGGCGAAGGTCGCGGCGCCGCGCTAGCGTCCCGGCCGGAACCGTCGCCGGTGTGATGTGCGGGACCGCGAACGGTCGCCGTGGTCCCAGGCGGGCGAGGACGGGTTGCCCGCACGTTCCGGTGGGCGGGGAAACGGGGCATGTCCTGATAAGGGGAACGCACATCACACGCTTCCGGCGGTCGCGCCCTCCGGGCGGTACGGCGCCGCCGGCGGGACTCCGTGGGCATTCCCTTTTCCCAGCTTTTCGCCCAAAAGGGAATTATCTTTGCGCGGGAGGGAAACATGGCACGGGGTTTCGGGTGCCAAGGGGTGACTTGGGTGCGAATCTGCGAAGTTGCTTAGTAGGTTCGGTTCTGGGGTTTACCGGGAAAATTTTCTTTTCCTGTGGCAACATGGAGTAGGTGATCATAAGCAAGGGGTAGTCAATGGGGCATGCTGTGAGCTGCCGTTATGACTTCGTGTAGCAAATCTGTTGCGGACTGTACTTATACTGGGGAAGAGTATTTCCCGAAAACGCCTGCGAGCCTTCGGTGGCTTGCTAACGTTTCGGTCCGTCGGCGGTTCCGCGAACTTTCGAACCGCGACTTCACACATGCGGGTCGCCCCGCCGCCACGCAGTCCTCTCTGCTGGCGGACCCGCACCGCCGTGGACAGCCGGACCCGCGAGACGACGCGGGCACCGGTCCCGTCGCGGACCAGCGCCGCAACGGCGCGATCCCCGAGCCGTACCCGTGAAAGGTCACCTCCGCACATGCGCAACACACTCCGTTACTCCTTCGCCACCGTCATGACCGCCGGACTGGTCGTGGCGCCCGTGGCGGCGGCCTTCGCCGACACCACCACCAGCGGCGCGGGCGGGATCGGCAGCGGGAACCAGGTCGTCGTGCCCGTGGACATCGAAGCCGAGCTGTGCGGCAACTCGATCGCGATCCTCGGCATCTCCAGCGCCACGTGCACCCAGGTCTCGGAGGTCCTCTACGAGGCCAGCGGCCAGGGCGGAGCCGCCACGGACGGCTCCGGCGGTGTGGCCAGCGGCAACCAGATCATCGTCCCCGTGGACGCCGCCATCGACGCCTGCGGCAACTCGGTCGCGGTCGGCGGTATCAGCCAGGCCGAGTGCGTCGAGGTGGTCGAGGTCCTGGAGGAGGAGAGCGCCGACGCGCCCACCACCAGGACCGACGGCTCCGGCGGTGTGGCCAGCGGCAACCAGATCATCGTCCCCGTGGACGCCGCCATCGACATCTGCGGCAACTCGGTGGCCATCCTGGGCGGCTCCAGCGCCAAGTGCACCACCATCATCAACATCATCCAGGCCTCCCCCGAGAACGAGGGCGCCCCCGACGCCGCCACCAGCGGCGCGGGCGGGATCGGCAGCGGCAACCAGGTCGTGGTCCCGGTGGACGCGGCCGTCGACATCTGCGGCAACGCCGTGTCCGTGCTCGGCCTGGCTGAGGGCTCATGCATGGAGATCATCTCCGAGGAGGAGCGGCCGGAGGAGCCCGGCGAGGAGAAGCCCGAGGAGCCCGGCCAGCCCGAGGAGGAGAAGCCGGAGGAGGAGCAGCCCGAGGAGCCGGGTGAGGAGAAGCCCGAGGTGCCCCGCGAGGAGGACAAGGGCGAGGACGACTCCAGCACCGGTGAGGAGCCGACCGAGCCCCAGGCCGACGAGCAGCTCCCCGTGACCGGTGGCGCCCTGGCCGGTCTGGTCGCCGCGGGCGTCGCCGCGGTCGGCGCGGGCGGCGCCGGGCTGTACTTCGCCCGCAAGCGCAAGGCCGCCGCCGTGACCGGCGACGACGAGTAGCACGGTCGGGGGACCCGGGTCCCCCGACCATACACGCGGGGCCGCCGGTGACCGGCGGCCCCGTTCGCGTGCGGACCGTCGGAGGGGCGCGGCCGACGGCGGTCGGCCCCGACCGCGGCGGAGGGTCCGGTCAGGCGGGCCGGGGGCCGCGCGGTGCGGGGAGGCGAGGGGCGGTGCGAGGCGGCCGGAGGAGTCTCATAACCTCGAAGACGTGCTCAAAGTCCTGTTCTCGCAACGCATGCTGGCCTTCCACGCGCTGGTGCTGGTGCTGGTGCCCAGCTTCGTCTGGCTGGGCTTCTGGCAGCTGGACCGGGCCGGGCAGCGCGGCGCGGCGGTCGACCTCCAGCAGTCCAACCTCGCTGCCGACCCCGTGCCGGTGGCCGAGCTGACCCGGGTCGGCGAGGACGTCGACCCCGACGACCGCTGGCGCACCGTCGAGGCCGCCGGCACCTGGGACACCGAGCACGAGCTGCTGCTGCGCAACCGCGACGGCTCCGGGGGCGTGGGCTTCCACGTGCTGACCCCGCTGGTCACCGAGGAGGGGACCGCGGTCCTGGTCAACCGCGGATGGGTCGAGCGCGGCGAGACCGCCCTCGACCAGCCGGAGGTGCCGCCCGCGCCCGAGGGCACCGTGGAGGTGGCCGGGCGCCTGCACTACTCCGAGACCGAGGAGAACACCGGGCTGCGCAACCGCGACGACCTGCCCGAGGGGCAGCTGATGATGGTCGACGTGGACCAGATCGCCGCGGACCTGCCCTACCCCGTCTACGGCGGGTACGTCGACCTGACCCGCCAGGACCCGATGCCGGAGGCGGCGCCCGAGCCGGTCGTCCTGCACGAGGAGGACGCGGGGATGAGCGCGTCCTACGCCGTGCAGTGGTGGGTGTTCGCCGTCGTCGCCGTGGGCGGATGGGTCTTCCTCGTCCGCCGTGAGATCCGGGACGCCCGCGAGGCCGGGGCGGGGGAGTCCGGTGAGACCGCGGAGGTCGCAGGGTCTGCTGAGACCGCCGAGGCTGTGGAGCCCGGTGAGACCGCGGAGGTCGCAGGGTCCGCTGAGACCGTGGAGTCCGGTGCGACAGCCGATGCCGCGCAGCCTTCCGAGCCCGCCGAGACCACCGAGGCCGTGGAGTCCGGCCGGAGTTCCAAGGGGCCTGAGGGGTCCGGCGAGGACTCCGGTGCGACCGCGGGCACGGGCAGGCCCGGGGGCGCCTAGCCCGGGGACGCGTCCGGTACGACCACGGGGCTTCTGTCTCCGGAACCCGACCGCGAAGGCGTGTGGGCGTCCGGGCCCCGTGCACGCCCGCCCTTCTGGAAGGCTGGGGCCCATGAACGATGACGGCTATCCGGATCCCGGGCGCGTGGCGCGTCGCACCGTGGACGCGGAGGAGAGCGCCCGCGCCGGACGCCAGTGGTG
Source organism: Nocardiopsis sp. CNS-639 (assembly GCF_000381685.1). NCBI lineage: Bacteria > Bacillati > Actinomycetota > Actinomycetes > Streptosporangiales > Nocardiopsidaceae > Nocardiopsis > Nocardiopsis sp. CNS-639. The sequence continues at coordinate 74,664 of NZ_KB906875.1, read as the reverse complement.
GGACGGCGCGGCCGACGCCTACCAGGCCGAGCACGGGGCCTTCCTCGGCGACGCCGAGTTCGTGTGGTGCCCGGAGGGCCTGACCGAGGCGGAGGCGCGCCTGCTCGGCGGCCCGGAGGACCTCCTGCGGGCCCGGATCCTGGAGGTGGGCTGCGGCGCGGGCCAGTGCGGGCGGTGGCTGCGCGCCCAGGGGGTGCGCGAGGTGGTCGGGTTCGACCTGTCCTTCCGCCAGCTCCAGCATTCGCGCAGGATCGACGCGGGGACCGGGCACGCGCTCGCGGCCGTGCAGGCCGACGCCCAGCGGCTGCCGTTCGCCGACTCCGCCTTCGACGTGGTGTTCTCCTCCTTCGGGGCCTTCCCGTTCGTGCCCTCGGCCGACGACGCCCTGGCCGAGGCCGCGCGGGTGCTCAGGCCCGGCGGGCGGCTGGTGTTCTCGGTGACCCATCCGGTCCGGTGGAGCTTCCCGGACGACCCCGGAGAGGACGGGTTCACCGTGAACCAGTCCTACTTCGACCGCCGCGCCTACGTGGAGGAGGACGACGGCGGGGACGCGGTCTACGTGGAGCACCACCACACGGTGGGCGACTGGGTGCGCGGGATCGCCCGCGCGGGCCTGGTCCTGCGGGACGTGGTCGAACCGGAGTGGCCCGAGGGGCTCGACCGGGTGTGGGGCGGCTGGGGGCCGGTGCGCGGCCGGTTGATCCCCGGCACCGCGATCTTCTCGGCGGTCCGGCCCTGAGTTCCTGACGGAGCGGGAGGGCGGCGCCCCGGTGCCGCGGTGCCACGGCCCTAGACGGGCTCGCCGAGGTACTCCGGGGGCACGGCGGGTACCAGCCACACTCCGTTGCCGGTGACCCGGAAGACGTAGCCGTCGTCGTGCATGCGTCCGGAGGCGATGGTGAGGACCACCGGCGCGCCGCGCCGGGCGCCCACCCGGCGGGCGGTCGCGGTGTCGGGGGACAGGTGGACGTCGTGCCGCCGCATCGGCCGCAGCCCCTCAGCGGTGATGGCGGGCAGGAGTCGGCCCACGGTGCCGTGGTAGAGCAGGGCGGGGGGCGTGCTCGGCTCCAGTCCCAGGTCGACGCGGACGGAGTGGCCCTGTTGGGCGCGGATGCGGGTGCCGTCCGGGCTCAGGACGAAGCGCTTCTTGTCGTTGGTGTCGACGACCTCCTGGAGGGCCGCGCGGTTGAGGCGCACCCCAGCTCTTCTACAGCCCGCGAGGAGTTCGTCCACCCCGGCCCACCCCTGCGGGTCGAGCCGCACTCCCACACGGGCGGGGTCGTGGCGGAGCACGCGCGACAGCAACTTGGAGGCGCGTACGAGTTCTCTCCGGTTCATGGCTCCGATGATCCCCGCCGGGCCTCCGGTCGGGCCAGGGCTTTTCGGTCGGATACCGGGGCGGTGCCCGGACGGCGAAAACCCCTGGCGCAGGCGTGCACGGAGGAGGCAGGAACGGGTGAGTGGAGCGCGCCGGTCCCGGAGCAGGGGTCCGGGCGCTCCTGAGCGGTTCGCCGCACCCGGAGCGGGCGGGTCCGCGAAAGCGGTTCGCGGACCCGTCGGCGGGTATCGCCGGACCCGGAACACCCCTCCGACGACGAGCAGGAGCCCCCGCATGGCCGACGTCCGTGTCCGGACCGCCCTCCCCTCCGACCACCCGCGCATCCTGGCGGTCTGCGACGACTGGTGGGGGCGCCCCGTGGCGCACATCCTCCCCCGGCTCTTCCTCGACCACTTCCACACCACCAGCCTCATCGCCGAGGCGGAGGGGGAACTGGCGGGCTTCCTGATCGGCTTCCCCTCGCCGTCCGTGCCCGAGGAGGCGTACGTGCACTTCGCCGGGGTGGCCCCGGGACACCGCAGGACGGGGCTCGCGAACGGGCTGTACCGGCGCTTCACTGACGGGGCGCGGGAGCACGGGTGCACGGTCGTGCGCGCGGTCACCTCCCCCGCCAACGAGCGCTCGATCGCCTTCCACCGCGCCCACGGCTTCGCCGTCACCGGACCGCACGCCGACTACGAGGGGCCGGGCGTGGACCGGATGGTCTTCACCCTGCGCCTCGGGGCGTGACAGGGGACGCCGCGAGCACCGGAGGAGGAGGCCGCGCCGCGGCCCCGGCGCGCGGCCTCGCGACGCGTATGATCCGGCTACCGGACGCGGAGGAGGCACGGTGCGGCTCAAACTCGACCTGCACGACATCTTCAACAAGGGACGGGACATCGACCGGGCCCTCAACGACATCATGGACGAGGCCGAGCGCACGGGCGCCAAGAGCATCGAGATCATCCCCGGCAAGGGGTCCGGGCAGCTCAAGAAGCGGGTGCTGCGCTTCCTCGACCGCAAGGACGTCAAGGCCCGCTACCACCGGGTCGAGAAGGACTCCAAGAACTTCGGGCGCCTGTTCGTGCACTTCAGGCACTGAGTGCGTCCGCGCCGCGGCCGGCGGCGGGCCGGCGTGCGCGGAGCCGCCGGGCCCGGACGTCCCCTTACCCCTCGGCGGGAGCGCCGCGTCCCGTCCGCGGACGGGCTCGGCAACGGCGAGTTGTGTGAGACTTTGCCCCTCCGATCCCCGAAACCTCCCTCACCAGGGAAGGAACCGAAGGGTGGTGTGCCGTCACGGAGAGGGACAGCGATGATCAGTACGGATTTCACGCCCGGGGCCCCCTGCTGGGTCGAGGTGTCCTCACCCGACGTCGAGGCCTCGACAGCTTTCTACGGGCACGTGTTCGGCTGGAGCGCCGAGACGCACATCCGGCAGCTGGAGGGCTACAAGTTCCTGTGCGCTGAGGGGCTCGCCGCGGCGGGGGTCAGCCCGGTCATGGGGGAGAGCGACCACCCCTCGTGGACGGTGTACTTCGCCGACTCCGACATCGAGGACACCATCACACGGGTGGAGCGGCTGGGCGGCTCCCTCCTGGTGGAGCCGTTCGACATCTTCGACCTGGGCCGCCAGGCACTGTTCCGCGATCCCCAGGGCGCCTCCTTCGGCGTCTGGCGGGGGGAGATGTACCTCGGCCTGGTGGGACGGGTCAACAGCCTCTGCTGGGTGGAGCTGCGAACCACCGACGCGCGCGGCGCGGCCGAGTTCTACACCGGGGTCTTCAAGTGGGACCTCAGCCCGTTCGACCCGTCCCTCGGAGGGGAGGAGGTCGGCGGGTACACGGTCCTGCGCCCCGCGGGCACCGGTGACGAGCGCACCCACGGGGGCATCCTGCAGGCGGGCCCCGGGGACAGGGGCCGGTTCGGCGGGGAGGAGGACTGGCACCCGGTGTTCGCGGTGGCCGACTGCGACGCCGTCGCGGAGAGGGTCGTGGCCGCGGGAGGACACGTGCACACGGAGCTGGAGAACATCTCGGGCGTGGGACGCCGCATGGTCTGCTCCGACCCCTTCCAGGCCGGGTTCGTCCTGCTCAACTGGCCGCCCGGGTGACACCGGCACCGCACGGCCGGGGCCCGCGCCCTGCAGGGCGCGGGCCCCGGCCGGAACCCGGCGGCTACTGCCGCGACACCGCGGACGCGCCCCCGCGCAGCACGAACTTCTGGATCTTGCCGGTGGCCGTCTTGGGAAGCTGCTCCACGAACTCCACCTGTGTGGGCGCCTTGAAGTGCGCCAGGTTGTCGCGGGCGAAGGCGATCAGCTCCTCCTCCGTGGCCGCGGCGCCCTCGCGCAGCACCACGGACGCCTTCGGCGACTCGCCCCAGCGCTCGTGCGGCACGCCCACGACGGCCGCCTCCAGCACGGCCGGGTGCCGCAGCAGGACCCCCTCCACCTCGACGGACGAGATGTTCTCCCCGCCGGAGATGATGACGTCCTTGATCCGGTCCTGGATCTCCACGTACCCGTCCGGGTGGGTGACCGCCGCGTCGCCGGTGTGGAACCAGCCGTCGCCCATGGCCTTCCGGGTGGCCTCCGGGTCGTTGTAGTAGCCCTTCATCACCACGTTCCCGCGCACGGTGATCTCTCCGACCGTCGTGCCGTCCCAGGGCACCTCGACGCCGTCGGCGTCCACCACCCGCAGCTCGCCGGAGGTGATCAGCTCGACCCCCTGGCGTGCCTTGACGGCGGCGCGGTCGCGCGGGGACAGGCCGCCGTGCTCGGCGCGCGGCTCGCACACGGTGATGAACGGCGTGGTCTCGGTCAGCCCGTAGACATGGGTGACGGTCCACCCGAAACCGTCCTCCAGGCGCTCGATGGTGTCGGCGGCGGGGGAAGCCCCGGCCGTCACCACGTGCACGCCGGACGGAACCTCGCCGCGCACCTCCTCGGGGGCGTTGGACAGCATGATCAGCACGGTGGGGGCCGCGCACAGCCAGGTGACCCCCTCGGAGCGGATCAGTTCGTACACGGTGGCCGGGTCCATCGCGGGCAGGCACACGTGGGTGGCGGCCGCGGCGGTCACCGTCCATGTGTAGGTCCAGCCGTTGGCGTGGAACATCGGCAGCGTCCACAGGTACCGGTCGTCGATGCCGATCCGCAGGTGGAGGAGGGTGCCCACCGAGTTCATGTACGCGTTGCGGTGGGTGATCATGACGCCCTTGGGTCGGGCCGTGGTCCCGCTGGTGTAGTTGATGGTCAGCAGGTCGGTCTCGTCGATCTCGGGACGGGTGTAGTCCGCCGCGGCCTGCGCGACGAGGGTCTCGTAGTCCTCCCAGCCGGGGCGCGCCCCCTCCAGGGCGACGAACCGCTCCACGTCCGGCATCTGGTCGCGGACGCCGTCTACAGCGTCGAGCTGGTCGGCGTGCACGCACAGGACCCGGGCCCCGGAGTGGTTGACGATGTAGACGAAGTCGTCCGCCGACAGCCGGAAGTTGACCGGTACCAGCACCGCGCCGAGCTGCGGCACGGCGTAGAAGGACTCCAGCTGGGCGTGGGTGTTGGGGGAGATGTAGGCGACGCGGTCGCCCTTGGAGACCCCCATGTTCTGGAGTGCGCGGGACCAGCGGTCGCAGCGGTCGAAGAACTCCTCGTAGGTGAGCCGGAGGCCACGGTCCACCACCGCCTCGCGCCGGGGGTGCAGTCTTCGGGTGCGGCGGGCGAACTCCAGGGGAGTCAGGGCGAGTTCCATGGTGCCGGGATGCCTTTCCGCGTCGGTGATGGTGGGCGGTGGTCGGGGCGGTCGCCCCACGACCACCATCACCGGACGGCCGCCGGCTGTCCAGGGGTGATCCGTCCGGGCCGGGGGCCTCAGAGACCGAACAGACGTGCGGCGTTGCCGTACAGCACTCCCCGAAGCCAGTCGTCACCCAGGCCGAGCCAGGCAAGGGCCTCGATCTGTTCGAGGTAGGGATAGGGGATGTTCGGGAAGTCCGTGCCGAACAGGATCCGGTCCGCGATGCCCTTGAGCCGGGGCACCTCCTGGTCGGGGAAGGGCGCCCAGTCCTTGGAGAACTCGGTGAACACCATCGTGGTGTCCAGGTGGACGCGCTCGTGGTGCTCGGCCAGGTCCAGGAACGCGCGGTAGTCGGGAGCCCCGGCGTGGGCGATGACCGCGGTGAGCCCGGGGTGGGCGCGCAGGGTCTCGGCGAAGGGTTCGGGGCCGGTGAAGGGGCCCTCCTCCGGGCTCGAACCGCAGTGGATCACCACGGGCGTGCCCGCGTCCGCGATCAGCCCCCACACGTCGGCCAGCAGCGGATCGCGCGGGTCGTAGCGGCCGACTTGGAGGTGCGCCTTGAACACGCGGGTACCCGCCTCCAACGCCGCGGCCACGTAGTCGCGGGCCTCCGGCTCGGGGTAGAAGGTGGCGCTGCGCAGGCAGTCGGGGTTGCGGTCGGCGAAGTCGCCCGCCCAGTCGTTGAGCCAGGCGGCCATGCCGGGCCGGTGCGGGTAGGAGAGGGCGGTGAAGTGCCGCACCCCGAAGCCCCGGAGCAGGGACAGGCGTTCGTCCTCGTCGAAGCGGTAGTTGATCGGCCACAGGCCGCCGAGGGCGTCGAAGTGGGCCCACACCTTGCGCAGCACGTTGTCGGGCATGAAGTGGGTGTGGACGTCGATGAGTCCGGGGAGTCCCAGGCCCTGCCAGACCGCGCGTACGGCGGCGGACTCGGGCCCGTGTTCGTGCGCGGTATCCGTCGTGCGGGAGGACCCGGGATCGGTTCCGGCGGCGGTGTCGGAACGGGTTTCGGTGCCGGTGTCCGTTGTGGCGGACCCGGAGAAGGACGAGGCTCGTGTCACGCCGGAAACGATACGGGTAAGCGCTGGTCAGAGTCATGAAGACGCTCAGAAAGCCAGGAGGATTACTCCGGTCACGACGATGACGGAGGCGGCGACCCGCACCGGGCCGAACCGCTCCCCGAACAGCAGGGCGCCCAGCACCGCGGCGAAGACGATGCTCGTCTCGCGCAGCGCGGCGATGCCCGCGACCGCGCCGGTCAGCTGCGCCCACAGCACGAGCCCGTAGGCGACCGCGCTGACCACGCCGCCCAGGAGGCCGAACTTCCAGACCGGCTTGAGCTGGCGTGGAAGTGCGCCGCGGCGGGTGAACACCGCCACCACGAAGAACACCGGTCCCTGAAGGATCATGAGCCATGTGATGTAGCCCAGCGGATCCTGGGTGAGGCGGACCCCGTGGGCGTCGACCACGGTGTAGACGGCGATGCTGACGCCGGTGGCGAAGGCCGCCAGCAGCGCGGGGAGCTGTGCGCGGGAGGGGCGGCCGCCCGCGAACACCAGCGTCGTCAGCCCGGCGGAGACGACCAGGACCCCGGCCAGGTCGGACGGGGGCATCGACTCGCCGAGCAGGAGGATGCCGGTCAGGGCGACCACCCACGGCGCCGTGCCGCGTGCCATCGGGTACACCTGGCCGAACTCGCCGGTCCGGTAGGAGGCCATCAGCAGGCTCATGTACAGCAGGTGGGTGGCGAGGGAGGCGAGCAGGACCGGCCATGCCTCGCGCGGGGGCGGCCCCACGACCGGGAGCAGGGGCAGGGCGGCGAGCATTCCGCCGAGGCCGATCAGGGCGAACCCGAGCAGGCGGTCGGTGATGGAGTGGGCGATCGCGTTCCAGCCCGCGTGCAGCAGCGCCGCGAGCAGGACCACGGCCACGACCCACGGCGTCATGGGGTGGAGACGGGCATCGGGGGCGGAAGGGGCATCCGGCAAGGCTAGGCGGTCGTCCACAGGCCGGGGAGCGCGGGGTGGTGCCGGGACCGCGGTGGGCATACCTGTCACGGGGGACGTGTTCCACGGCGCGGAGGCCGGGCACCCCCATCAACAGCATGCCCCTCCCGGGAGCCGTCCACCACCCCGCTGTCACGCCTGTGGACAGCCCTTCTGAGCCCGCGCGCTGGGCCTCCTGACCTCGCGGGCTCCGGCCCCCACGCGCTCTGGCTCCTGACCCCACGCGCTCCGCATCCTGAACCCGCGCGCTTGGCCTCCTGACCTCGCGGGCTCCGGCCCTGCGCGCTCCAGCTCCTGCGCGCTTGCGGCCCCCGCGCGCTCCAGCGCCTGCACGCCTGCGGCCCGCCTCGGAGACCGGTGCCGCTGCCGCCGGAATGTCGTAGGCGCGTGTGAGTATCGGGACCTGCCCAGTCGAGGAGGCCCCCATGTCGTTCCAGGCTTATCTGGATGCCGTCGAGGACAAGACGGGTCTGACCCCGCGCACGCTGGTCGACCGCGCCAGGGAGAAGGGCTACGACGACCCTTCCGTCAAGGCGGGCGCCATCGTCCAGTGGCTGGCCGAGGACTACGGTCTGGGGCGCGGCCACGCGATGGCCCTGGTCCACGTCATCAAGAAGGGCCCGCGGATCAGCGCCAAGCACGTGGGCACCACCGGTACCCATCGGGACGCCTCGACCGAGCTCTGGCTCGACGGCAAGACGACCAGACCGCAGACGGCCTGAGGCCGCGCGCCCCTGCCTGGCTCCGAGCCCTTTCCCCGTCCCGCCACCGCCGGAGGTTTGGGATGGTCTGGCCGAGCGGGACCGGAACCGACTGAGTCGCGGCCTGGTCGGGGGTCCGCCTCGGCCGGTAGACTCCGTACGGATGGATGCAAAGAAGGGCCTTCCCGACAAGGGGAGGGCCCTTCCGCGTTCTACAGGGCGTCGTGCTTGGCGACGGCCAGAAGCGCGAGCCACGCCGGAGCTTCGGCCACCGGGACGTGCCCGAGCCCGCGATGCTTCGTGTCGCGGAGGGCCGCGCCGCCTCCAGGAAGGTCGGCGACCTCGACGCAGTCAGAAGCGTTTGCACTGTAGGAGGACTTGCGGAACTGGAGCGTGGATGGATGCATGTTCTGCCTCTAGTTGATGATGGTCTTCATGAGGTCGATGGACGCCGCTTTCGACAGCGCGTCCATGCTGACGTGGTCGAATGTGGTCTTGTATTCGGTGACTTGGTCGGCGTCCTCCAGGTAAGCCCCGGTCTGCACGGTGTCGATGTAGACCAAGGGCGCGTCCATGTCGTCGGTGTAGTCGAGGATCGTGAACGCCCCCGATGTCGACGCGAAGATGCCTGCGGCCAGCGGATGCACCTGGATCGTGACGGAGTTCAGGGCCTCCGCCACCTTGACAAGGTGGCCGATCTGCTCGCGGGCGAGCCTTGGGTCACTGTGGTGTAGCCGGAGGAGCGCTTCCTCGGTGATGACGGCGTGCAGCTCGGGGGCGTCGGCGCGCTGGAGGATCTCCTGCCGTCTCACCCTGACAGCGACGATGCGCTCGATCTCATCCTCTGTACGTGCGAGGGACGCGCGGGCTGAGAGGGCTGCGTAGGCGGGGACTTGGAGCAGGCCCGGCATGACGATCGGCTGGAAGGTGCTGATCTTCGATGCTTCGGCCTCGAAACCGATGAAATCATCCGGCAAGACGTCGTCGTACTTGCGGAACCAGTCCTTCTGCTTGGACTGCCTGCCGAGTTCCAGGATCGCTTCCCGGCGCGCGGTGTCGGTGACGCCGTAGGTCGTCATCAAGTCCTTGAGCGCGCTGGAGTCCGGTCTGGAACGTCCGGCTTCCATGTGGTTCAGGCGACCGGAGGTCCATCCGAGCGCGTGCCGGGCCTCCTCGATGGACATGCCCGCCTCTTCGCGCATGCGGCGTAGCTCGCGCACCAGTCGGCGCTTTCGCACGGTGGGTGACTGCGGCATGGATGTCCCTGTGTTGTGGGTGGATGGCGTGCTGATCATATGACGCGGCTCTCTGATCAGGACATTTCGCTCAGTTTGAAGCGTTCCTATTGACGCTTCAGTCTGAAGTATTCATGATGGTGCTTGCATCCATCCCGCCGCCTTCATCCAGCGGCACCTTGTGTAAGGAGGCGCCCCGTGCGCTACCTGCTCCTGATTGCGTCCGCGCTGTGGCTGGTCGCCCGCGCGGCCGCCCACGCCGTCCGCCGCCGCGGGGCCCGTGTCCGGCGGTACGCCGCCGCCCCGCTTCCGCCCCGTCCGCACGTCATCACGGGACCGATCCCGCTGATCCTGCCCAGCCAGACCACCGGCACGGCCGCCCCGCCGCTGCCCGCACCGAAGGCACTGCCCTGGCGGACCCTCGCTCCCGCTCCAGCGCCGATCGACGTTCTCCAGCGCCGCTGTGGACAGCCGTCCGGTGGCCGCCACCGTGACAGTCACCGTGGCTGCCACCGTACGGTGGTGGTCGCGTGAGTTACGAGCGGCGGAACCAGCCGCCTGACCTGATCGGCCTGTCCGACCTGGTCGAGGCGCTCTCCGAAACCCTGTACGTGCCGCGCCCGTTGCAAGCCAACCCGGAGACGGAACGGCAGTTCCACGCCCTGCTGCGCGACCGCGTCGCGCACGCCCGTGACGCGCTCCTGAGCCTGCGGGGCGAAGGGAGGCTCCCCGACCTGGAAAGGCTGGCCGGGTGGCTGTACATCCACGCTGCGGAACCGCCTTACAAGGCCGTCTGGGACGAGGGCGCCCCATGATTCCTCAGGCGTGCCGTGAGACCGTGCTCGACCGCACCTGCCGACACCACGTGTGCGCGGAGGACGCCGGGCACGACGGCGACCACGTGTCCGTGCGCGGCTACCGGTGGGAGCCGCCCAGGGCGACCCTGGCCAGGCTCCGCGCACGCTGGGAGCACACGCACCACGTGGCGTGGACCGGCTCGTACTGGGTGGCCACCGCCCACGACCGGAGCGCCCCGCACCGCTCCCACGTCGAGCCCACTCCCGAACAGCTGGAACGCAAGCTCCGGGAGCAGCCCGAACACCCGTGGGTACTCGCGCAGCTGTCCCGACACAACCACTCACGGGAGACCCGGTAACGGGGCACGGAAGGGCCGGAGGGCGGCCCCGGACCCGGGGCCGTCTGTGCCGATCAGAGGAGGTGGCCGTGGCCCGATCGCGGCCCCGCCCCCCGAAGGGGCCGAGCGGTCGGGCCACGGCCGGTCGGGTGTCCGGACCGCCGCCCGGGTGACGGGAGGCGGCCCGGCTCGGGGGCCGGTCACCGATCATCCGACGATCGGAGTGAAGCCGGTCGCCGCCCGGTCGGGGCCGTCCGGCGACCGGCCCTCAGCCCTCGAAGGGCATCGCCATGAGCGGATCGGAGGTGGGCTGCTCGGAGCCGCCCTCGGGCTCGACGGTGACGGCCACGCCCCCGGTCGCCTCGTCCTGCGGCGCGGCCAGCACCGGGAGCACGAAGCCCGACTCGTCCACGGAGAGCACCCCGGCCGAGTAGACGCTGCCGTCGTCACGGGTCAGCCAGAGCTGGTAGTCCTCGTCCTCCAGCCGCTCCAGTCCGTGGGCGCTGAACACCAGCCGTCCGCTGCTCTCGGAGTGCACCACCGTCACGGACACGCCCTCCATGGGCTGGGCCGTGGTGTGGTCGGCGTCGGGGTCGGAGAGCACCGCCGCGATCTGCCGCTCGTTCTCCCGCAGGTCCCGTACCTGGCGCACCTGGTCGATGACGACCGCGCCCAGCGCGACCATGACGGCCAGGCAGGCGGCCAGCGCCAGTCCCAGGCCCCGGGTCCAGCGCCCCGGACGCGGCACGGGCAGGCGTTCGGGAGCGGGGGCGAGCTGGCGGGTGCGCGCGACCTCCTCCAGCACGCGCTCGCGCAGTCCGGCGGGCGGCGTACCGGCGGCCGCGGTGCCCAGGAGCGCGACGGTCTCGGTGAAACCACGCGTCTCCTGTACACAGGAGTCGCATTCGGCCAGGTGGTCCTCGAACCGCACGCTCTCACTCGGCGACAGGGCGCCCAGGGCGTAGGCACCCGAGAGGATGTGCGGATCCTGGCCCAGTGTCCTCCTCACCACTCCACCCCCAAGCAGTCCCGCAGCCGGATCAGGCCGTCGCGCATCCGCGTCTTCACGGTGCCCAACGGCGTCGAAAGCAGGCGGGCCACCTCACGATAGGTGTATCCGCCGTAGTAGGCCAGACGTACGGACTGGCCCTGGAGTTCGGTCAGGGTCTCCAGACAGCGGCGCACCCGCTCGCGCTCCAGACGGTTCGTGGCCTCCTCGGCCACCTCGTCGTAGGGGCGCTGAGTGCTCGCCGCCGCCACCCTGGCCTCCCGGTCGGTGGCGGCCTGCTCGGAGCGCACCCGGTCCACCGCCCGGCGGTGCGCGAGCGTCATCACCCACGCCTGGGGGCTGCCGCGCCGCTCGTCGTAACGGCAGGCGGTGCGCCACACCTCCACCATCACCTCCTGGGCGACCTCCTCGGACTGGGCGGGGTCGCGCAGCACACGGCGGACGAGCCCGTACACCGACGGGATGACCAGGTCGTACACCTCGCCGAACGCGCTCTCCTCACCCCGGGCCACTTGGCGGAGCAGCTCCGTGAGCCGCTGGGCCGGCGGAACCGGAGGCTCCGCCTCCGCCCCGCGGGGGCCCCGGGGTATCGCGGCGTGCTCGTCCATCCGCTCCTCTTCCTGGTGGTCCTGCGCTGCTCGCCTCGTCCGTGCGCCGGGCGGGCCCGGGTGTGCCCCGAAGGATCCCGATCCCTTCAGAGTCGCACGTCAGCCGTGCCGTCGTCCGGCTGTTCTTCCGTAGCGCGCCCGGCGGGGCTCCGTGGACACCACGGAGCCCCGCCGGGCGCGGGTGCGGTGGCGGTCCCGGACGGCCCGGCGTCAACGCTCGGACCGCCCGGGGGTCGCACCGTGCCGGAGGCCGTTAGGCGGGCATCAGCACGCCGTCGATGATGTACACCGTGGCGTTGGCCGTCTGCACGTTGCCGCAGATGACGGCCGCCTCGCCGTTCACCGTGAACTCCTCGCCGGAGCCCTCGGTGGTGACCTCTCCGCCCTGGAGCGAGGTGAACGTGCCGTCCTCCAGGTCGGCCGGGGTCTGGCGGCCCTCGACCACGTGGTAGGTCAGCACCTCGGTCAGCTGCTCCTGGTCGGCCAGCAGCGCGTCGAGGTCCTCCTGCGGGATCGCCTCGAACGCGGGGTCGGCCGGGGCGAAGACCGTGATGTCCTCGGCCGAGTTGAGCGTGTCCACCAGGTCCGCCTCGGTCACGGCCGTCACCAGCGTGGACAGCACCGGGTTGTTGGACGCGGCGGTGGCGACCGGGTCGTCCGCCATGCCCTCGAAGCTGCCCTCGCCGTCGGCGGGCACCTCGGCGCAGCCGGAACCGAAGTTCTCGCCCGCCATCTCGGTGGTGCCCTCCTCGCCGCCCATGCCGCCGCTCTCGGACTCGGCCGCGGTGGGGGTCTCCTCGGCGGCCTCCTCCTCGCCGCCCATGTCGCCGCCACAGGCGGTCAGACCGAAGGCGAGCGCGGCAGCGGCGGCCGTGATGGTGAGGCTGCTCTTGCGGACCATTGTTTGCTCCTTCAACTTGGTTAACTTCTGTTGGCTCACGTCACCGACTTGCGCCGGTGTTGGTCGAGGGGTACGTCTACTCGGCGGTGAACCGGATGCCGTGCCAGCCGGTGGCGCCGTCGGGCACGGGATCCACCCGTTCGGCGGGCTGGGTGAACCCGGTGGCGTCGGTGGCCCGGACCTCCACGGAGTGCTGGCCGGGCTCGACGGTGGTCTCGGCCACCCACTGGACCCAGGTGTCGACGCCGGGGACCGCGGCGAGTTCGGCCCGCTGCCACCCGCCCCCGTCCACACGCACCTCCACGGCGTCGATCCCGCGGTGCTGCGCCCAGGCCACTCCGGCCAGGACGACCTCTCCGGCGTCCACCCGGCTCAGGGGCGCGGGCACGTCCACGCGGGACATGGTCTTGACGGGGGCGCGCACGGCCCAGCCGCGCTGCGCCCAGTAGGCCCGCTCGTCGGCGAAGCGGGTCAGCTTGATGTCGGTGACCCACTTGGTGGCGCTGACGAACCCGTAGAGGCCGGGGACGACCATGCGCGCCGGGTAGCCGTGCACGTGGGGGAGGGGTTCTCCGTTCATGCCCACGGCCAGGAGCGCGTCGCGACCGTCCATGACGACCTCGGTCGGCGTGCCGCAGGTCCAGCCGTCGTCGGAGGTGCTGAGGATCTGGTCCGCGCCGGACCGCACGCCCGCCCGCCGCAGCAGGTCGGCCAGGGGGAAGCCCAGCCAGCGGGTGTTGCCCGCGAGGTCGCCGCCGACCTGGTTCGACACGCACGTCATGGTGATGTCGGCCTCGACGAGCTCCCCGGCGAGCAGTTCGTCCATGTCGATCTCGAAGGGGCGGTCCACCATCCCGTGCACCCTCAGCGTCCACCGGGTGGAGTCCAGCCGTGGAACGGTGAGGGCGGTGTCGATCCGGTAGAACTCCCGGTTGGGCGTGGTGAAGGGGGTCAGCCCCGGAACGCCCAGTTCGGTCGCGGCGGGCAGCGGCGGCAGCGGGTTCGCCGCCGCGGGAAGGGCGAGGGCGGAGCGCGAGCCCGCGTCTCCGCTGAGGGTCGGCAGCAGGCGTCCGAGGCCACCGGCGGTGCCGGACACGGCCAGGACGCCCGCCGCGGTCAGCACGAAACCGCGTCTGCCCGGGCCCCGGTCCGGTCCGGCCTCGGGAGGAGCTCCCTCCGCGCCCGCCGGTGGCCTCGGACCGCCCACCCCCTGTGGTCCGGGGTCCGCCTCGGGCCGGAGCGTCCCGCGCGCGCCGCGCACCAGGAGCGCCAGGGCCAGAGCCCCCGCGACCGCCCCGACGAGCACGGGCACCGGGGTACCCGGGTCGTCGGAGCGGTGCGGAAGCACGGCGGCCAGCCCGACCGCGGTGAACACCGCCAACCCCGTGTACCCGACGACGGGCCGCCGGAGCGACGCCGTGCCGAGTACGGCCCCGACACCCAGGAGGACGGCGATGATCCCGGCCACGAGCACGACCTTGTCGGCTCTGCCCAGCAGGTCGATCGCCGCCTCCACCAGGGAGGGCGGTGTGGTGTCGACGACCGTGTCGCCGACGGCGACCACCGGAGACACGGTGCGGAGCAGTCCTGCGGCCAGCTCGGCGGTGCCCAGTGAGGCGCCGACCGTGAGCAGCCCCACGACTGATCCGACGACGACCCGTCGCCTGTCGCGTGGCGGGGTGTTCCCGCGTGTCTCGGTGGTCACGTCGGTCATTCGCGGCTGACGCGGGGGCGGATGGGTGTTTCCGCGGAATTTTTTCCGTACCGCGTGAGAAAGCCCGTGACCTGCGGTGACGTGGGGCCGTCAGCGGCCGACAGAGCGCCGCCCGTTGCCCGTCACCCGTCCGGGGCGCCCCCGCCGCCCGCCGGGGACTCCTCCGGGCCCCGCTCCCGGAACCCGTTCGAGGCCCGTCCGGGACCCGTCCGGGGCTTTCGCGCCGACCGGACCGCCCCGCACCGGGCACCGGTCGCTAAGCGGACGTAACCCGCCAACAGCGGGCAGGGCGGTCGGTTCCGCCCCGCGGGTGCAGGAGGATGTTGCCCGTACGTCTCCTCAACGATCGGAGTTCCCCCACATGGCGAGGAAGTCGCCCCTACCCCTGGTCGCGCTGGCGGTCTCGGGCAGCCTCCTGCTCAGCGGCTGCACGGTCACCGAGGGGGTGTCCGACTGGTGGTCCGAGACCTTCGGAAACGCGTCGGGCCCGCCCGAGGTCAGGGAGGAGTTCCCCTACGTCCGTGAGGGCCGCATCTTCCAGGACACCGGCCGGGACAACGAGATGCGTTTCGCCGTCACCGGTCTGGAGCGCACCGACGAGTACACCGTCATGTACTACGAGGTCACCTACCTCGACGAGTTCACCGGGCCCAACCGGAACATGAGCATGGCCCACACCCTCGTCGATCCGCTCACCGGCCGCGTCTACCGGCAGTTCCTGGACGGGGAGGGCCTCAAGTACGGCTCCGAGAGCCCCAACCAGGACGGCCTCTACCCGGTCCACGACGGGGTCACCAACGAGTACGTGCGCTACTTCCCGCGCCTGCCCGACGAGGTCCGGCAGGTCACGTTCGTCGGCAGCGGGCTCGGGGCCATGACCGGCATCCCCGTCGTGGACGTGGAGGAGGAGCGGGCCGACCCGCAGGACCCCAACGGGGCCGACCACCTCACCCCGGACGACCCGCCGCCGGGCGGGGAGAACCTCACCTTCGCCAACCGCCGCCCGGACGCGGACGCCGTGGCCGACGAGGGCTGGGTGCAGAGCTTCGTGGACTCCGAGATCGCCTCCACCACCCGCGACGGCGACCGGGAGATCATCTCCCTGCACTCCGACGTCATGTTCGAGTTCGACCGCTCGGACCTGACCTCCGAGGCCGAGGACGTGGTGAGGCGCGCGGCCACCAGCCTGGCCCGCAACGTCGATCCCGACGAGCCCGTCATCACCGTCATCGGCCACACCGACAGCATCGGCGACGACGCCTACAACGACAACCTGTCGGTGCAGAGGGCCGAGAGCGTGCGCGACCTGCTCGCCGAGGAGCTGGGCACCGACTACACCCTTGAGGTGGAGGGCCGCGGCGAGCGCGAGCCGATCGCCCGCGAGGGCGGCCCCGACGACGACGAGGCGCGGGCGCGCAACCGGCGGGTGGAGTTCTCCTACGTCTTCAACACCACCGTGGAGGCCACGGAGGAAGAGGAGTACGACGACGACGCCCTGGGCGCGGCCCAGCGCAACGTCACCTGGCCCGCGCCCTACGACGACGACCCGGGATCCGTGGTGGCCGAGGGCGAGCTGGACGGGGTGCGCCTGGAGGTCTACCCGCTGCGCCGCGACGGCGCGTACGTCATCGGCACCGTGGCGCTGACCAACACCACCGACGAGCCGACCATGCCCGACATGGGCGGGCAGGAGGCCGTCCAGGCGGGCGGCCCCGAGCAGTTCAACAAGGGCACGCTCGGCGGCTTCCAGCTGCTGGAGCCGGAGAGCGGCCTGGTGCGCTACGTGGCCCAGATGGACTTCGGCGAGGGGCGCTACAGCAGCTTCGCCGAGGAGGTCCACATGCTCCAGCCCGACAACACCTACAGCCTGGTCGCGGTCTTCCCCGCGCCGCCGGTGGACGTGGAGGAGCTGACCCTGCGGGCGGGCCCGTTCGGTGAGTTCGAGGAGATCCCCGTGGAGTACTAGGGCCCGTTCTTTCGGATGTTCTCCCGTGCCGCTGGAGGTTGACGAGGAGCCCGGCGGGGTTGGAGGCCCGGAGGAGACGTCCGAGGAACGGGGACGTCGACGTAGGGCCGACAGCCCGGGGGCAGGCCCGGGCACCGTGCCCGGGAACGGGCCACGGGGCGCGGGGAACGTCCGAGCACGCGAGGGGGCCGCCGACCGGCGGCCCCCTCGGTCGTTCGCGTCGCGGGTCAGCCCCGGATGCGCTCGGCGGCCAGCATGACCACCCGCTCCAGGTCCTCGCGCGGCACCTCCTCGCCGTAGGCGATGGCGGTGACGTACAGCTCGTCGGGCAGCGCCAGGTACAGGTGGCGGCTGGAGCCGTCCACGGTGCCCACGTACTCCAGGTCGCCGCCCAGGGAGTCGGACTCCTCGGTGTGGTAGGTGTCCACGTCCACGTCGACGTCCACCTCCCAGTTCATCTGCTCCTGCTCCCCGGGCACCCGCACCACGTCCGGGTTGGTGCTCGGGTCGGCGTTGAGGGTGAACACCAGCGTGAACGAGGAGGCGCCGGGTCCGGTGCTCCCGTCGCTGAACGAGCACACGACCTGCTCGGCGCCGTCGACGCCCTCCACCTCACCGACCTCCTCGGTGAGCACCTGTCCCGGGGCCAGCTCGCCGACCACCTCCGCGGCGCCGGCGGCCGCGCACGACTCGGGCAGCCCGTACTCCGGCGCGGCCTGCTCCGACTGTTCCTCCTCGGGGCCGGGCGAGGCTCCGGCCTCCTGCTCCGGCGCCTCCTCACCGTCCCCGAAGGGCAGGTCCACGCCGTCTCCGAAGGACAGGTCCATCTCGAACTCGTCGAAGTCGATCACGCCGAAACCGACGAGGGCGAACCCGCCGACGACGGCGACGGCGGCGGCCGTGCCCAGGCACGACAGGGGAGTGGACGGGATCAGGCGCATGGATGGCTTTCGGTCGGGGGAGCGCCGGAGTTCGGGGTGGGGATCCGGCGGGGACACACGAAACTTAGCAAGTCCGCGGAGCGCCCGCGGCAGGGGTCGCCGCCCGCTTCCGACGGGCGGCGCCCCCGCGGGTACGGTGCGGCCCCGCCGCCCTCCCGGGGCGGCGGGGCCGAGGGCGCCGGTGCGTCACATGTTGATCATGTGGCCGGCCAGGCCGTGCACGGCCTCCTTGACCGCCTCGCTGAGCGTGGGGTGCGCGTGGATGTTGCGCGCCACCTCGTGCACGGTCAGGTCCCACTGCTGGGCCAGGGTCAGCTCGGGCAGCAGCTCGGTCACGTCCGGACCGATCATGTGCGCGCCGAGGAACTCCCCGTACTTGCCGTCGGAGAGGATCTTGACGAAACCGCGCGTGTCCCCGAGGCCGTGCGCCTTGCCGTTGGCCATGAACGGGAACTTGGCGACCTGGACGTCGAAGCCCGCCTCCCGCGCCTCCTTCTCGCTGTAGCCGAAGCTGGCGATCTGCGGCTGGCAGTAGGTGGCGCGCGGGATGAACCGGTAGTCGATCTCCTGGGTCTCGGCGCCCGCGATGGTCTCCGCGGCGACGATGCCCATGGCCTCGGCGGTGTGGGCCAGCATCAGCTTGGCGGTGACGTCGCCGATCGCGAAGATGTGCGGGACGTTGGTGCGCCCCCGGGAGTCGATGCCGATCGCGCCCCGGTCGGTCAGCTCGACGCCGGTCTTCTCCAGGCCGTAGCCCTCCACGTTGGGGGCGAAGCCGATGGCCTGGAGGAGCTTGTCGGCCTCCAGGGTCTGCTCCTCGCCTCCGCCGCTGACGGTGACGCGCACGCCCTCACCGGTGTCCTCGACCGACTCCACGCGGGTGGAGGTCATCACCTTGACGCCCAGCTTCTTGTAGGCGCGGCCCAGCTCCTTGGAGACCTCCTCGTCCTCGGTGGGCACGAGGCGGTCGAGGAACTCCACGATCGTCACGTCCACGCCGTAGTTGGCCAGGACGTAGGCGAACTCGACGCCGATGGCGCCCGCGCCGGCGATGACGATGCTCCCCGGCAGGGTGTCGGTGAGGATCTGCTCCTCGTAGGTGACGACCCGCTCGGACAGCTCGGTGCCGGGCAGCAGCTTGGTGGAGGAGCCCGCCGCGATCACCGCGTGGTCGAAGGTGACGGTCTCGGTGGCACCGTCCTCACCGCTGACCTCGACGGTGTGGTCGTCGGTGAAGGTGCCCCGGCCGTTCAGCTCGGTGATCTTGTTCTTCTTCATCAGGTAGTGGACGCCCTTGACCCGGCCGTCCGCCACCTCGCGGCTGCGGCTGTGCGCCTTGCCGAAGTCGAACTCCACCTTGCCGTCGACCTTGATGCCGAAGAAGTCGGCCTCGTTCTGGAACAGGTGGGCGAGTTCGGCGTTGCGCAGCAGCGCCTTGGAGGGGATGCAGCCCACGTTGAGGCAGACCCCGCCCCAGTACTTCTCCTCGATGACGGCGGTCTTCAGTCCGAGCTGGGCGGCGCGGATGGCGGTCACGTAGCCGCCGGGGCCCGCGCCGAGAACCACCAGATCGAAGTGTCGCTGTCCCATGACGGGATCTCCTTGAGTGTGTTTGTGACGCACCCAGCGCAGTCGGCTTGCCCGGGTTGTCGGATTGCCGAACGCCAGCCTAGTCGGGTGCCCCCGGCGCGTGGGTGACCAGCCGCTTCCTTCACGGTACTTTCCGTGGAAGCGCCTGGTCGCAGCGGGTCGCGCGCGTTCGGCGGCGGGAGATCCCGGTCCGCGGTGCCGGTTCCGCGGTGTCAGTCCCGCGGGTCCCGCGCCCTCTCGTCGCCCCGCGCCGCCCCGGCCCTCTCCACGGCCTCGGCTTCCTCTGCGGTCGCGGCCTCCTCTGCCGCCCCGGCCCCGTCTGCGGTCGCGGTCTCCTCGGCGGCCTTAGCCTCCTCGGCGGCCTTGGCCCTCTTCTGCGCGCGGTTCTGCTTGAACACGGGGACGAAGGCCATGACGACGACGATGGCCAGGGTGAACCAGAGGGCGTACCTGTCGACCAGCAGGACGATGTCGACCCCGGTCTGGCCCGCCGCGTAGCCGACCGAGGCCACGGACGCGGTGAGGACCAGTGCCCCTAGGGCGTCCAGCAGGAGGAAGGGCACCAGGCGCATCCCGGTCCAGCCCGCGATGACGAGGACGAACACGGTGGGAACGCCCGGCAGGTAGCTGAGGACGAGTGCGACCGGCATGATCCACGGGTTCATGTCCTGTGCCCGGTCGGCGAAGCGCTGCGCCCTGTCGCCCGGCGCGATGAGGTTGACGAAACCGCGGCCCCAGCGCCTGCCGACCCACCAGAACAGCCAGTCGATCTTCACCTTGCCGACGACGCCCGCGACCACGACCAGCCACAGGGGGATCTCCCCGATCCGCGCGAACGCCGCGGCCGCGCCGATCGCCGCGTTGCTGCCGGTGACGAACTCCAGCAGGACCGGGTGGTGGGCGATCAGGAAGGGCTTGACCGGCGTCAGCGCCATGAAGAAGAGGGGAACGCCGACGAAGGCGGCCATCAGCGCCTTGTCCTGCCGGGTCGCCCTGCCCTCCCAGGGTTTGATCGCGCGCAGGGCGGCCCGGGCCTCCTCCTTCTGCGCCTCCCTCTCGGCGGCCTTGCGCTCCTCCGTGGACAGGGGTGCGCCGTCCGCGCGCGGGGAGTCCTCACCGGCGGGCGCGGTCCCGGACGCGGACCCGGTTCCGGCCTCGGACTCGGGCCCGGAACCCGTTCCGGCTCCGGACTCGGCGTCGGTGCCGGGGCGGTCGCTGTTCAACGTCGTCATACCCCCAAGCTTGGCCGACCGGGGAGGCCCGCCCCCAGACGCAGGAGTCACCGGGTCGGTGTGAGAGCCGCCTGTGTCGCGGCATGACACCTGTCATACGGCGGTACCGGAGCGGGGCCCGGGTCGGCGGTCCCGAGCACGTACCCCGGACCCGTGACCGTCACCCGGCCCGCGGCCGGAAACGCCCTTCCCGGCCGGGCGCCGCGGGCCGTACTCAGTCGGACGAACCGGGAGGCGCGGGCCACTTCCAGCCCGGAGCCCACGCCCAGCTGTCCGAGACTCCCGGCGGCATGGGCGGCAGCAGACGGGCGCCGGGGCGCCTGTCGTCGCCCTGGCCCCCGGAGTCCGCCGTGTCCTCCGTCTCCGCCGGATCCGTCGCGTCCAGGGGGTGGGCCGGGCCCGCCGCCCGGTTCTCCGGAGCCTCCGGCTGCCCCCAGGCGCCCAACGGGTCCTCCGGGGCCACGGTGTTCCAGGACCGGTCCGGGCCCGTCCGGCCCGCCTGCCCCATGTGCTCCTCGGGTTCCGCGGGGGGCCGGGAGTCCAGCGGCTCGGGGCTGCGCCAATCGCTCATCGGCTCCTCGGCGCTCCAGGAGTTCTCCGAAGCGGCCAGGGGCCAGGGCTGGGCCCGGTCCGTGCTCTCGTCGGCCTCCGTGGGGGTCCGGAAGCCCAGCGGCTCGGGGCTGCGCCACTCGCCCATCGGCTCCGCGGCGCTCCAGGAGTCCGGTTCCTCCACCGTTCCTCCGGACCGCCAGGGCTCCCTCGGACCCGAGAGCGGGTCCGAGAAGGGGTCCGAAAGCGGGTCCGCGAGCGGGTCCCCGGCCAGGGGGGCCTCCGGCGGCTCCGGGCGCGTGCGGGAGGGCAGCGGGTCGGCGGCCCACGGGTGCGGTTCGGGCGCTTCGGTCCCCGGGGACCCGTCCCGGTCCTGCGACGGGGTCTCCCACGGGTCCGGCGGGGACTGCGGTTCCGCGGACGCGGCGCCGGTCTCCCCGGGAATCGGGTCGTCGGCCTCCGGTTCCAGCGATCGGAAGGAGGCCGACATCGGACCCGAGTCCACCTCGGCGAAGTGCGCGGCCACACCGAAGTGGCGGGGCGCCTGCGTCCGGTGGGTTCCGGTCTCGTCGTGCTCGATCGGCGGCGCCATCGGATGGCGCACCGAACCGGCCATGTGGATCCGCGTCCACCACGCGGCCGCGTCCTCGTGGCGCAGCTCCTCCAGCACCTCCAGCGACCCCGGGATGTGCGGGTGCCTGCGCCCCGCGCGCCAGGAGTGGCTGAGCGACTGCGGCTCCAGCACCAGCACCCGCGTGCCGTCGACCAGCGGGATGTCCCCGGGAAGGGCCTCGTTGCCCACCCACGTGCCGTCGCCGCCGACCAGGTCCCACTCGCCGCGCACCACGTCCGCCAGCGGGTCCACCGGCGCGTCCAGGCACGCGGCGGTCCACCGGGGGTCGGGCCGGGTGCCGGGCACCAGCCGCCCCTCCTTGCCGATCAGCGCGTCCGCGAGCAGCGTGTGCAGCTGGAAGTTGTCGCCGATCCCGTCGAAGCGCACCTGGAAGCCCCGGCGCGAGGTCCGGTCCAGCACCAGGAGCGTGCTCGCCTCCGCCATCCGCAGCAGTTCGTTCACCTCGACGAACTCACTGAGCTGTGTGGACAGCGCGTGCACGATCTGGGTCAGCCCCTCCAGGGCGCTGGAGTCGGCGCGCACGGCCGCCCGCACCCCGGGGTCGCCCAGCATGGCCTTGGCGGCCAGCCCGTAGCGCAGGGACGTCCACCAGCCCACGGTGGCCAGCGGGGCGTTCTCCCCGAGGACCTCCTCGACGCGCTGCTCGTCGGCCGCCGACACGTCGTTGGGCGCGGGCAGCTGTCCGCCGCCGGTCTTGTCCCACGCGTGCATGAAGGCCACTGCGGCCTGACCGTAACTTCCCAGCTGGCGCAGCACCTCCAGCCCCACCTGTCCCGCGGGCGCTCCGGCCTCCACGAGGGCGCCGGCCAGGACGGCGAGGTCGGCCGCGATCCCGGCGACGGGTTCACTGTCGCCCAGAACCGGGGCCAGTGCCTCCATGGCGATGGCGAGTTCTTCGACGGGCACCTGGGAGGACAGCCGGAACACGTCGTGCACGGCCGCCGGAAACGCGGGTGCCTGGCTGGCTGCGGTGTCGAGCACGCGTTGGAACGCGGCGCGGAACTCATCGGTCACCTGTGAATCCTTCCATACCCACACGTAGTGTCCGTGGTCCGGTCACATGCGCCGATGTCGGACACCGAAAGGATCCCGTCGGCGAGGATCCGCCCGCGTCCACCGGGACGTGCGGCGGTCAGGCGGGCGACACGAACCGGACCTCGTGCGCCTCGCGCTCCGGCGCCAGGAAGGCCAGCAGCCGCAGCCCCTCGGCCTCCGCCTCCTCGCGGTCGGCGGCCCCGATCGGCCGGAACGGCGTCACCTCCACGGCCGCCTTCCCCCCGGCGCGGACCACCTTCCAGGAGCCGCGTACCTCGCCGTCCACGAGCACCGTGGCGGGCGGCATCCCGTTGCGGGAGGCGAGCCGCTTCAGGTCCTCGGCGGAGAGTACCCGGCCGCGGTCGGCGTGGCCGCGCAGCACGTTGTCGAAGTCGTAGAGGAAGCGGACCGGCGCCGGGACGTCCGGGCCGGGGCGCGGGGCGTCGGGGAGGTCGAACAGCTCGGCGCCGTCCTCGCCGCGCAGGACCACCAAGCGCTCGCGCAGGCGGTCGACCACCGCGCGCAGCCGGGTCAGCCCCGACCAGGCCTGCACGTCCTTCACGGTGGCCGGTCCGAACGCGGCCAGGTAGCGCAGGACGAGCGACTCCGGATCGGGCTCGGCGTCCATGGCCAGCCCGGTCCAGGTGTCGGCGGGCGCGAACGCGGGCGGTCCGGAGGAGCCCCACACCCCGCGCGGGGGTATCTGGACGACGGGCAGCAGGGAGCGCACCGCGTAGGACAGGTCGTCGCCGGGAACCCCGGGCCACCGCTCGGCCAGGCGTGCGCCCAGATCGCCGGGGGTGAGCGGCTCCTTCACCAACAGAGCGCGCCCGGCGTCCACCACGGCGTCCAGGTCGGTCCCGGCGAGGGCCTTCCCGTGGCCGCTGTGCGCCAGGCCGCGGGCGATGACGGGCTGGACCGTGGGGCGCAGCGCGCGGAAGTCCTCGGGGGTGACCAGGTGCAGGGTGCCGCGCATGAGGGTGGCGCGGACGAGTTCGCCGTCGGTGAGCTGGCGGCCGACGTCCTCGGGGGAGGGGGCCTCGATCCGGTTCTGGAGCCCGACGTACCAGGTGTGCGTGGTCTGCGCCTGGAGGCCGACCAGGTGGGAGACGACCTCGGTCACCGGCCGGTCCACGCGCCGCAGGAGGAACTGTCGGGCGAGGGTGGCGCGGCCCAGCGCACGCCGGGAGAGGACGGTGTCGGTGGCGGCCATCGCTCGGTTCCTCCAGGATTGCCGGTCGGTGGGGGCACACTACCGGCCGGGTCCGACAGGCGGGCGTCGCGCGCGGGGCGGCCCGGTGCGTCCCCGGACGGCGGACGGGCGGCGGGTGGGGCGTCGGCTGTGTGGGGTACCCCACTCGACGGGCGGCCCGAGGGGCGACACTACAATCCGCAACGGACATAACGCCGTACACCGGAGGAGTGCCCATGTCGTGGTCCGAGCAGTCGCGTGTCCGGTTGGAGAACGAGCACGTGCTGCTCACTCCCCTGGTGGAGACGGACCGCGAGGGGTGGCGTGAACAGGCCATGGACCCCGACATCTGGACGCACTTCGTGGCCCGTGTGGACGACGAGGCGAGCTTCGTCCGGTTCTTCTACTCCTACCTGGCCGCCAGCGACGGCGGAGAGCGCTCCACGTTCACCGTCACCGACAAGGCGAGCGGGCGCATCGCGGGCAGCATGAGCTACGGGCACATGTCCGAGCCCGACCTGCGGCTGGAGATCGGCAGCTCCTGGCTGGGGCGCGACTTCCGGGGCCGGGGAGTCAACCACTGGTCCAAGTACCTGCTGCTGCGGCACGCCTTCGAGGAGATGGGCGCCGAGCGGGTCGAGTTCAAGACCGACGTGCTCAACGAGCGGGCCCGGCGCGGCCTGCGCTCCATCGGCGCCACGGAGGAGGGTGTCCTGCGCAGCTACAACGTCATGCCGGGCGGGCGCCGCCGGGACGCCGTGTACTACTCGGTGCTGCGCAACGAGTGGCCGGGCGTGCGCGAGCGCCTGGAGGAGGGCCCGCGCTTCCGGTGAGGCCCGCGTCGGCGGCGGACGGGCTCACCCGTGCCCGAACCTGCGGATGGTTAGGACGCCGAACGAAGGGAAGACATCACCCTCAACACCGCCCCCCGGTGTCACGGGCGGCTCCCGTCCCCTGGGAGCCGCCCGCCCTGCGGGCACGGGTTCCGCCCGGGGGGGAACCGTTCCCGCCCCGCGGAAGTCGTAGACCCGAAACATCCTTCGTCCCGCTCACGACTCCGACCGGGAAGGCGTCTCCCCCGTGAACCCCCACATCCCCGCACCCCCGATGCCCGGCACGCTCAAGGCGGTCCGCGTCATCCTCGTCATCAGGATCGTGCTCGCCGTCGTCCTCTACTCCCTGGCCCTGATCGGTCTCGTCGCCCTCGTCAACCTGCCCAGCGCGCAGGTCGAGGCGGAGATGGGCATGGGCGTGGGCGGACTCGCGGCCATCCTGGTCTACGGCCTCGCCCTCACGGCCTTCGAGGCCTACGTCGTGATCGCCCTGAAGAAGGGCGGGGCCAGAGCGCGCACACTCGTGCTCGTGGTCGTGGGCCTGGGGCTCGCCAGCGCGCTCCTCAACCTGCTCAGCGACGCCTCCAACCCGGCCGTGGGCGTGATCCTGATGGTCGTCATCGTGATCCTCGTCCGGACCGAGAGCGCCCAGGAGTGGTTCCGCGTGACCGACCCCGGGTACCGGCCCCTGCCGGGCGGATACCCCGGCCAGGGCGGTCAGCCGGGCCACCCGGGTCACCCGGGCCAGCCGGGCTACGGGGAACAGCCGGGCCACCCCGGCCCCGGCGGCCACCCCGGCCAGACGGGTCCCACCGGTCACTGAGCGGTCCCGCCCGACACCGCGGGTCCCTCCCATGGCGAAGGGGCGTCCGCGGACCCGCTCCCACGGCCCTCACGGGCCGGGGAGCGCGCCGCGGACGCCCCTTGGGGTCCTTCAGAGGCGGTCGAGCAGCTGGGCGCAGCGGATCAGGCCCAGGTGCGAGTACGCCTGCGGGTGGTTGCCCAGCGCCCGCTCGGTGACCGGGTCGAACTCCTCCGGGATGAGCCCGGTCGGTCCGGCGCAGTCCACCAGGTGCTTGAACAGCTCGTCCGCCTCCGCGCGGCGGCCGGTCAGCAGGTACGCCTCGATCAGCCACGCGGTGCACAGGTGGAAGCCGCCCTCGCCGCCCGGCAGGCCGTCGTCGCGGTGGTACCGGTACACGGTCGGGCCGCTGCGCAGCTCCGCCTCCACGGCGGTCACGGTGGCCTGGAAGCGCTCGTCGGCCGGGTCGATCAGCCCGGACAGGCCGATGTGCAGGGACGCGGCGTCCAGGTCGGTGCCGTCGTAGGCGGTGGTGAAGGCCTGCGCCTCCTCGTTCCAGCCCTTGTCCAGCACCTCGGCGGCGATGCCGTCGCGCAGGTCCGGCCAGGACGGGTCCACCTCGCGGCCGTAGGCACGGGCCAGGGAGACGGCGCGGTCCAGGGTCACCCAGCACATCACCTTGGAGTAGATGCGCTGGCGGGGCTCGTCGCGCTCCTCCCAGATGCCGTGGTCGGGCTCGTGCCAGCGGCGTGCGACCGCCTCGGCCATCGACCGCACCAGGTCCCAGTCGCGGTCGGCCAGGGTGCCGCGCACCGAGGACAGCTTCTCGATCAGCTCCACGACGGGGCCGAACACGTCCAGCTGCACCTGGTGGTCGGCCAGGTTGCCGATCCGCACCGGCCGCGAGCCCGCGTACCCGGACAGCGACTCGATGACCTCCTCCGGGCCCAGGTTCGTGCCCCGCAGCGAGTACAGCGGGCGCAGCATCTCCGGGCCGGGCAGCGAGTCCACGACCCGGTGCACCCAGTCCAGGAACTCCTCGGCCTCGGCGGTCGAGCCCAGGGAGACCAGCGACTGCACGGTCAGGGCGCCGTCGCGCAGCCAGCAGTACCGGTAGTCCCAGTTGCGGACGCCGCCGATCTCCTCGGGCAGCGACGTGGTCGCGGCGGCCATCACGCCCCCGGAGGGGGTGCACAGCCCGCGCAGGGTGAGCGCGGAGCGCGCCGCCAGCTGCTGGGCGGTGTCGGGCAGGGTGAGTCCGTCGAGCCAGCGCGACCAGTGCTCGCCGGAGGTCCGCTGACGCTCGGACTCGGGCAGGGTGCCGTGCACGAGGGAGTCGGTGCCGCAGCGCAGCTCCAGCACCACGGGCTGCTCCGAGCGCGGGTGGACGACCGCGCGGGCGAGGTCGGAGACGCCGTCGTGGTCGATCTCCCACTCCACGCCGGGCGAGTACAGGGCCATCGGGAAGTCGGCGCCCTTGACGAGCAGGCCGTTCTCCTGCGGCGTGATGCGCACCGGCGCACGGCCGAAGTCGGGACGGGGGGCGAACTCCACCGTGGCCGGGGTGACGCCGCTGATCACCCGGATCAGGTCGGTGCGCCCCTGGGGGGTGCCGTGGGCGAGGTAGTCGGTGACGTCCATGCGCGACCAGCGGGTGCGCACGGTCATGGTGCCGGGCAGGTAGCGCTGGCCCAGCGGACGGCCTCCGTGGGCGGGGGCGACGGCGAACACGCCCGCCTGGCGGCCGCCCAGGACCTCGGCGAACACGGCGTTCGAGTCGGGCTCGGGGTGGCAGAACCACAGCAGGCGCGCGTCCGGGCCGACGAGGGCCACGGAGCCCTGGTTGGAGAGCATCGACATGCGCTCGATGGGCGTGGGGCGCTCGCCGAAGACCCAGAAGCGGCGCTCGGCCGCCAGCGCGGACAGCAGGGCCGCGGCGGTCGGGGTGTCGGCCACGCGGTGGGAGGCCACGGTGGGCCCCTCGCCGACCCGCACGCCCGCGTCGGCGCCGGTCAGCCGCATGAAGACGGGCTCCTCGCCCTCGCCGCCGCCGATGTAGAGGATGGCGGTGGCCTCGACCTGGTCGCGCAGCAGCTCCAGGGCGGCCGCCTTGTCCGAGGGCGAGTCGGCGTCGCGGTGGTCGGGATCGACGGTCACGTCGGTGTCGAACTCGGTGCCGTGGGCGCCCACGAGGCGCACCTCGGCGGGCAGGCGCGAGAGCGCGGCCAGGTCGCGCAGGGGACGGCCGGAGATGACCGCGCACACGGTGCCCGGCAGGTCGGCCAGGTCGCGCAGCGCACGCAGGGCCTCGGGCAGCGGGCGCCGGTCGGCCGGGTCGACCGTGGAGAGGGCGCCGTCGTAGTCGCAGGCCACCAGGAGCCGTGAGGTTCTGGCGAGGGCGGAGACGCGTTGCCGGACGTCCACGGGCATGAGCGCGGGAGCGGTGTCCCCCGGCATGCCCGGAACCGCTTCGACCGCTTGGGTGACCGTCACGCTGCCTCCTCCGTTGGTCCGCGTTGACCTGGGGAATCGGATGATCTGTAGGACTCCGCGCGCATGCTGCTGGTTCACTCTGATATGGGTGTGCACAAGAGTGAGCCCAGGGCTTGTGGCGCGGGATGGGACTTCCGGGGACGTCAGAGGGATCCTCAGGAGCTCTTCACGTGTGCGTGGGCGAGAGGTGGTGCCGAACGCAAAGATCCGGTCCGCAAGAAGTCAACGCGAGACTACCTGCGTCCCGCAGGTACCTGCGACCTCAGATTCCAGTGATGCAGGTCACGAATCAGTCGCAAAATAGGGCGAAGGCCGGGATCCCGACCCGGGTGGGCCCGTGACCACCCACGGTTGCCGAGGATCCGGGTGGCGGAGGGAGCGGGTGCGCTCCCTCGGCGCGGGACGTGCGATGGGACACGTCGGCGCTCGGCGGCCGGCCCCGGTCACCGCCCCGGTCCGGCGGTCCCCGTTCCGCCCGGCACCCGGGTCACGGCAGCCGGTAACCCACGCGGGGCACGGTCTGGATGGGGTTCGGGGTGCCCAGCTTGCGCCGCAGGGAGCGGATGGTCACGCGCACGATCGTGGTGAACGGGTCGATGTTCTCGTCCCACACCCTCTCCAGCAGCGCCTCCGCCGACACCGGGGCGCCGTCGGCGCGCAGCAGCTCCTCCAGCACCCCGAACTGCTTGGGCGACAGGTGCAGCGGCCTGCCGTCGCGGAAGGCCTCGTAGCGGGTGGAGTTGAGCCGCAGGCCCGAGCGCTCCAGAACCGGCGGTTCGGCCAGGCCGGGCCTCCGGGCCAGGGCGCGGACCCGGGCGATCATCTCCTCGCGGTCGAGGGGCCTGATGAGGTAGTCGTCCGCGCCCAGCTCGAAACCGGCGAGCCGCTCCTTCGGGCTGGTGGGAGAACTCACCATGAGCACCCGCACCTGACCGTGCAGGGCGGTGGCCACGCGGCACACCTCGTTCCCGCTCAGCCCCGGCAGAGCCCGTTCGAGCAGCATGACCCCGTACTCGTTGACGGCGAGCTTGTAGAGCGCCGTCTCCCCGTCAGGGGCGGTGTCCACGGCGAAACCGGCCTCCCGCAGCCATGAGGCGGTCGGCTGTGCGGGGTCCTCTCCGTGGTCCACGACCAAGACCCTCATACGCTCTTCCTTCTCCCTCCGCGCGGCGGGCGTTTCTGTAGGACGTGGCGAGGGGGGCGCTCACACTCTGTTCACAGCGCGTCGTGTCTACTTTTTGGTCATGCCGTCGACCGACCCCGGGGAGCACTCGCTCCACCTCCCCGGCCACCCGGCCTCGCCCCTGGGTGAGGCCCTCGTTGATATAAGCGCGATCGCCCACAATGTACGGTTCATGGCAAAGCGGACCAATTCCGAAATTCTTGCCGTCGTCAAGGCGAACGGCTTCGGCCACGGGGCCGTGGAGGTCGCCCGCGCCTCCCTGGAGGCCGGAGCGACCTGGCTGGGCGTGACCTCCCTGGAGGAGGCGCTCGCCCTGCGCCGCGCCGGGCTGCGCGCCCCCGTGCTGTGCTGGCTGCACCGTGCGGACCAGGACTTCGACTCCGCCGTCGCCGCCGACGTGGACCTGTCCGTCCCCTCGGTCGGCCACCTGCGCGCCGTGGCCGACGCCGCCGTGCGCACGGGCCGTGTCGCGCACGTCCACCTCAAGGCCGACACCGGGCTGAGCCGCAACGGAGCGCCGCCGGACGCCTGGCCCGGACTGGTCGGTCTGGCCCGCGTACTGGAACTGGACGGCCTGGTCCGGGTGCGCGGTGTCTGGTCGCACCTGGCCTCCGCCGACCTGCCCGGCGCGGCGACCACCGCGCAGCAGGTCACCGCCTTCGAGGGGGCGCTCTCCCAGGCGCGCGCGGCCGGGCTCGACCCGTCGCTGCGGCACCTGGCCAACACGGCTGCGATCCTCAACGAGCCCGCCACGCACTTCGACCTGGTCAGGGCGGGGGTCGGCCTCTACGGAGTGGAGCCCGTCGAGGGCAGGCGCTTCGGCCTGCGCCTGGCCATGACCCTGCGCGCCCGGGTGGCCATGGTCCGCCGGGTCCCCGCGGGAACGGGCGTCAGCTACCACCACGCCTACACCACCCCACGCGAGAGCCTGCTCGCCCTCGTCCCGCTCGGCTACGCCGACGGTGTGCCCCGGGCGGCGGGGGACCGGGCCTACGTGTGGATCGCCGGACGGCGGTGCCCCGTGGCCGGACGCATCGCCATGGACCAGTTCGTGGTCGACGTCGGCGGCATGGACGTGCGCGAGGGCGACGAGGTGGTCGTGTTCGGCCCCGGCGACCGCGGCGAGCCCACCGTCGAGGAGTGGGCCGACTGGGCCGGAACCATCCCCCACGAGATTCTCACCGGCGTGGGCGCGCGCGTGCCCCGCCTCCACCAGGACCTGGCGCGGCCCGTGCCGCGCGAACCGAGCAAGGAGAGATCGAGTGCCTGAGGCAAGGACACGCGTCGCCGTCGTCTTCGGTGGACGCAACGGGGAGTACGACGTCTCGTGCGCGTCGGCGATGT
Organism: Nocardiopsis sp. CNS-639; assembly: GCF_000381685.1. Classification (NCBI taxonomy): domain Bacteria; kingdom Bacillati; phylum Actinomycetota; class Actinomycetes; order Streptosporangiales; family Nocardiopsidaceae; genus Nocardiopsis; species Nocardiopsis sp. CNS-639. The sequence continues at coordinate 44,455 of NZ_KB906875.1, read as the reverse complement.
CGGTCCTCACCCACCTGGACCGCGACCGGTACGAGGTCGTCCCGGTGCGGATCACGCGCGCCGGGGCGTGGGTGGTGGGCACCGACACCGACGACCCCGCCGCGCTGGACGCCGAGCGCCTGACGGCCCTGACCCCCGAGCCCGGCGGCGAGAGGGAGCGGCGCACGGGCGACGGCCTGGGCGAGGCGATCCTCGCGTTGGGCGAGGCGGACGTGGTCTTCCCCGTCATCCACGGCCCCTACGGCGAGGACGGCACGATCCAGGGGATGCTCGAACTCCTGGGAGTGCCCTACGTGGGCAACGGCGTGCTCGCCAGCGCCACCGGTATGGACAAGGCGACCACCAAGACGCTGCTGCGCGCGGCGGGGCTGCCGGTCGCGCGGGACGTGGTGCTGCGCGGACCGGACGACGAGGTCTCGCCGCAGGAGCGCGCCGAGCTGGGGCTGCCCGTGTTCGTCAAGCCCGCGCGCAGTGGCTCCAGCCTGGGGGTGACGCGGGTCGGCGACTGGTCGGAGCTGGAGGCCGCCGTCAAGACCGCGCGCGAGTTCGACACCAAGGTCCTGGTGGAGGAGGCGGTCGTCGGCCGCGAGGTCGACCTGGCCGTCCTGGAGCTGCCCGACGGCGCGCTCAAGGTCGGGCCGCCGCTGGAGATCCGGGTCGCGGACACGGAACGCTTCTTCGACTACGACACCAAGTACGGGGGCGACGCGGTCTTCGACATCCCCGCCGACCTGCCGGTCGGGATCCAGACGCAGCTGAGCGACCTCGCCCTGGGCGTGTTCGAGGCGGTCGGCTGCTCCGGCCTGCTGCGCGTGGACTTCTTCCTGCGCGGGGGCACCGAACCCGTCGTCAACGAGGTCAACACCCTGCCCGGGTTCACCGCGCACTCGCAGTACCCCCAGATCTGGCGGGCTACGGGCCTGGAGTACCCCGAGCTGCTGGACAGCCTCATCCGGACCGCGCTGGCCTGAGGGCCGCGTCCGTCCCGGGAAACGCGAGGGCCCGCCACGTGTGTGGCGGGCCCTTCCATGTGGCTGTGAGGGGGAGGGGGTTCAGCCCTTCCCCGGCTTGCGCAGGTGGTGCACCCACGCGGGCGGGACGTTGGCGAACACCTTCTCGGAGCCGATGCCGTAGCGGTCGATCCACTCCTGGACGAGCCAGCTCGTGCGGGCCTGGCGCAGGTAGTCCTCGCGGCGGGCGATGACCGCCTTGACCTCCTTGGTGTACAGGTACCCGTAGAAGGACATGGTGCCGCCCGGTTCGAGCACCTCGAAGTAGTAGTCCAGGATCTCCCGGACGGTGTCGGCGGTGAAGTTCGCGAACGGCAGGCCCGACACGATCACGTCGTAGGACCGGTCGGTGCCCATGTCGTTGACGAGTTTGGCGTGCACGCGGGAGCCGTCGGCCACCCGCGACATCACGGGGTCGGTTCTGAGCAGTCCCTCCACGTGGGCGGCGAACTCGGGGTTGGCCTCCACCAGGTCCAGGGTGTCCCCCGGCTGCATCGAGGCGGCGATCCCGCGGCTGATCGCGCCGGTTCCGGCTCCGGCCTCCAGGATGCGCAGCGGGCGGTCGGGTTCTGGTCGGCGCCGGACGTACTCGGCCATCGCACGCGCCAGCGCACCGCTGCTGGGGAGGATGGAACCGGTGGCGTGGAAGGTGCGCAGCGCCTGGCTGAAGAACAGTCGGGTGTCACGCAGGCGCTCGTCCAACCTCAGGGAGGAAAGGGGTCCGGCAGGACTGTGGGTCTCGGACATACACGCACGCTAACGCCTCACCCCTCCCCGAAGGGAGTCGGCGCGGCCGCGTTCTGGGAAAACCCAGGTGAAACCGTGTGTGTCCATACCCACCGCGCAAAGGGGAACTCCGACGCCGCGGGGAGCGCCGCGCGGGCCGGGGCGCCGCCGGGCGCCGCCGTACGCGCACGCCGATCCGGTGTCCGCCGAGGCCGCTGTCCCCGCGACCGGTGACGGCCTACCCTGGGGGGATGAGCGAACCGGCCAGCACCTCCGAGACCCCCGCCCACCCACGGACCGCGCTGGTCACCGGAGCCTCCACCGGGATCGGCGAGGAGTACGCCCGCAGGCTCGCCGAACGCGGCTACTCCCTCGTCCTCGTCGCCCGCCGGGGCGAGCTCCTGGAGGCCCTCGCCGAGGAGATCGGCGGACGCTACGGGGTCGGAGTCCAGCCCCTGCCCGCCGACCTGGGCACCGACGAGGGCCTCTCACTGGTCGTCGAACGCCTGTCCGCCGACGGCAGCGGCGACGAGGCCCCCGTGGACCTGCTCGTCAACAACGCCGGGCGGGGCGACGGCGGCCCCTTCGTCAAGCAGGAGCCCTCGGAGATCGACGCCATGCTCGACCTCAACGTGCGTGCGGTCCTGCACCTGACCCGCGCCGTCCTGCCGGTGCAGATCGCCCGCCGCGGGAGCCTGCCGAGCCGGACCAGGCTCGGCGTCATCAACCTCTCCTCCGTCGCGGGCGAGATCACCGCCAACCCCGGCGGCTCGGTGTACGGGGCCGGGAAGAAGTTCGTGTCCCTGTGGAGCGAGAGCGTGGCCGCCGAGGTCGCCGAGCACGGCGTGCACGTCACCGCGGTCCTGCCGGGGTTCGTGCGCACCGACATGACCAGGGGCGTCCAGGAGAGCGGGATGCCCGCGTTCGCGTTCGTCCCCAAGGAACAGGTCGTGCGCGAGTCCCTCACCGCCTGGGCGGCCGGGCGCTCCAGCGTCGTCGCCGGCGCCCAGTACAAGGCGGCCACGGGGCTCCTGCGCTTCATCCCCAAGCCGATCGTGCGCGCCGCCGCCCGCAGGGTGTGGTGAACCGGACGAAGGCGCTGCGGACCGGGCGCGACGGCCGCCCCGCGCGGGGACGCGACCGGCGGGGCGCGGCGCGGTGTGGCGCACGCCGCCGCCCACATGATGAGACATCCCCGCGAGGGTGCGGCATCGGGGCGCCGGACCGCCTACGCTGGTAGCGCATCTGTCTGTCGAGGAAAGACACCATGAAGACCTTCGAAGAGCTGTTCGCCGAGCTGTCCGAGAAGGCGCGTTCCCGCCCCGAGGGCTCCGGGACCGTCGCCCAGCTCGACGCCGGCGTCCATGCCATCGGCAAGAAGGTCGTCGAGGAGGCGGCGGAGGTCTGGATGGCCGCCGAGTACGAGTCGGACGACCAGGCAGCCGAAGAGATCTCGCAGCTCCTCTACCACCTCCAGGTCCTGATGCTGGCCCGTGGCCTGCGTCTGGAGGACGTCTACAAGCATCTGTAGGCCGACGCGCCGCCCGTGCGCATCCGGCCACCGACGCCACGTCCCCGTACACGCAGCCACGAGAAAGCCGTGAACATGCCCGACATGCTGAGAATCGCCGTGCCCAACAAGGGCCAGCTCTCCGAACCCGCCGTGGAGATGCTCCGCGAGGCCGGGTACCGGCAGCGCAAGAGCAGCCGCGACCTGGTCATGATCGACCCCGACAACGACACCGAGTTCTTCTTCCTGCGCCCCAAGGACATCGCCGTCTACGTCGGTGAGGGCATCCTCCAGGCCGGGATCACCGGCCGCGACATGCTGCTGGACTCCGGCGCCGCCGTGGACGAGGTCCTGCCGCTGGGCTTCGGCGGCTCCACCTTCCGCTTCGCCGCGCCCGGCGGCGCCGGCATGAAGGTGTCCGACCTCAACGGCAAGCGCATCGCCACGTCCTTCGACGGCCTCCTGCGCTCCTACCTGGACGAGCAGGGCGTCGACGCCCGCGTCATCCACCTGGACGGCGCGGTCGAGAGCTCCGTCCAGCTCGGCGTCGCCGACGCCGTCGCCGACGTGGTCTCCACCGGCACCACCCTGCGCCAGGCGGGCATGGAGACCTTCGGCGAGCCGATCCTGGTCTCCGAGGCGGTGGTCATCCGTCCGTCCGGGGCCCCCGAGAACCCCAGGTTCGACACGCTGCTGCGCCGTCTGCGCGGCGTCCTGGTCGCCCGCGACTACGTGATGATGGACTACGACGTGCACGCCGAGCGCCTGGAGGCGGCGGTCGCGCTCACCCCGGGCATGGAGGGGCCGACGGTCTCCCCGCTGCACCGGGAGGGCTGGGTCGCGGTCCGCTCGATGGTGCCGAGCAAGGACGCCCAGCGGATCATGGACGACCTGTGGCAGCTCGGCGCCCGCGCCATCCTGGTCACCGACATCTACGCCTGCCGCCTGTAGGCGGTGTCCTGAGCAGCGGACCGGTGGGGACCGGCGTCATGCCGGTCCCCACCGGTCCTCGGTGTTCCACGGGGATCCGGCGCTCCTCGGAGCCGTCCGTCAGTCCGGTGCCGCCCCGGTGCGCCGCTCACGGCGCGAACGGGCGAGGCCGTGGGCGGTGCGGAGCAGCGCCCGGGCCGCCTCCCCGGTCCGCGGCCCCGGGTTCACCACGGCGAGCCAGCCCAGACCGCCGTAGACGGGGTGCGCCACCACCGTGTCCGCCGCGCTCGGGTCCGCGTCAGGGTCGGCCGGCTCGCGCGGCTCGCGGCCCGTCCAGCTGACGAAGGCCTCCCTTCCGGCGGCGGCGTTCAGGCGGAAGACGCCGGGCCGGTCCAGGCGCGACGCCCGGTCGTCGGGGTAGTCCTTCGTCACGATGGTCGCGAAGGGCTGGGTCGCGGTGGGGACGACGCCGTCGGGCGCGTAGTAGAAGAACGTGTCGCCCCAGCTGAGTTCGGGCGAGCCGTCGCCGGGCTGCGGCCTGAGGGTCAGTACGCCCTCGAGGCCCTCCAGGAACGCGGTGATCTCTTCGATGCTCATGTGTTCCAGCGTTACATTCATGTGGTTGTGGAGACTTTTCCCCGAAGAGTGCGAGGTGGGGGAGTGGGAAGTCGCAACTCGACCGCCATGCGCACGGTCGACGTGGCCCGGCGCTCCGGGTACTCCGTCCAGCAGGTGCGCAACCTCGAACGCGGCGGTGTGCTGCCCCCGGCGCCGCGCACGGCCTCGGGTTACCGCGTCTACACCGAGGCGCACGTGTGCTCGGCCCTGGCCTACCGGTCCCTGGCCGCCGGGACCGGCCCCGTCGAGGCCGGGCGGATCGTGCGCGCCGCGCACGGGTACCCGGCCTCGGACCTGCTCGCCCTCCTGGACGCCGCGCACGCCCGGCTCCACACCGAGCGCCGGGAACTCGGACTGGCCAGGCGGGCCGCGGAGGCGATCGCCGCGGAGCCTGTCGGGGACGTCCGCCCGGCGGACTCCATGGGTGTCTCCGAACTCGCCGCCGCGCTCGGAGTGCGGCCCTCGACGCTGCGGCACTGGGACGCGGAAGGGCTCGTCGTGCCCGGCCGGACCTCCCCCGGGGGAACGCGGAGGTACTCGCCCGCCGACGCCAGGGACGCGCGGATCGTCCACCAGCTGCGCATGGCCGGGTACCGCATCGCACCGCTCCGTGCCCTGATGCCGCAGCTGCGCCGCGCGCACCGGTGGGACGAGGTGATGGCCGCGCTGGCCGCCCGGGACGCGAGCATCGACGCCCGGTCGGCGGCCCTGCTCGAAGGCGCCGCCGCGCTCGGCGCCCTGCTGCGGTCGGCGCGGCTCCCGGGCGCGGGGCCCACCGGTGCGGGACCTGCGGATACGGAGCCCGCGGTAGCAGGCATCCCGGGTACGGGGGCTCGGGACCCGGGTCCCTCAGGCGGGGGACCCGAGTCCCCGGGCCCTCACTCCGGAGCCTCCGACAGGGGCCGCAGCCCGACGGCGAACTCCACACCCCCGTCGTACTCCGACTGACGGAGGGCGCCCACGTCGGCGAACATGCCCTCGACCTCGTGCTCGAACAGGTGGGTCAGCGCCAGGGTGAGGCCGCCCAGGCTCTCCCGGCCGGGCATCAGCAGCCTGACCTCGGTGCCCTCCCCGTACTCCACCAGCTCCACGCCCTCCGGCAGCGGGGACGGGGAGGACCCGGCCTCCGCGACCGGCACGCACACCCGGTAGCCCGCGCCGTCCGACCCCGGCTCCAGGCTCTTCCACCACCGGCCGTCGGCGCGCCACCCGCGCTCCTCGACCAGCGCGCCGAGCCGCCCGGCCAGGGCGTGCACCTCGGCGCACTCCCGGTCCAGGTCGAAGTCCCCGTCCGAGGAGAGCGCGGTCACCCCCGTCAGGGCCGTGCGCGCCCGCCGGGGCCGGACCTCCACCCGCGGCTCCCACGCCAGGACCGCGAGGGCCTCCGCCAGCGCCCGGTCCTGGGCCTCCCGCTCGCGCCGGAGGTCCTCGGCGTGCCGGCGCAGCGCGTCCGGGGCCAGGCCGGGGTCGTCCACCACGCGTCGGACGGTGTCCAGGCCCATGCCCGCACGGCGCAGGGTGACGATCTGCCCGGCGCGCTCGATCTGGTCGACGGTGTACCAGCGGAACTGCGTGTCCTCGTCCACGCGGGCCGGGACCAGCAGCCCGAGGGAGTGGTAGTGGCGCAGCGCCTTGTGCGAGAGGCCGGTGAGTTCACTGAAGGAACCGATGGGAAGCATGGTTCCACTGTGGCTCCTCCCCCTAGGGGAGGGGCAAACGGGCGCTCCGGGCCCGCCGACGCCCAGGCGCGGGGAGCGGCTCCGCGCACCCGGTCGAGCAGCCCGCCGCGCCCACGCTTCACCTGCGTGGAGTCCTCCTCCGGTGGGTGGACACCGACCCTGCTCCTCGGTAGGCCCACGGTCCGAGACGACCCCGCGGACAGCGCCCCGTCCTTCCCCCCGGCGGGAACGCGGGCGCGCCCGCCGGGCGGCACAATGTGGGGTATGGACCAGCCGACGACGTACACCGCCCCGGTTTCCCGTGAGCCCGAGGAGGAGACCGCCACCCTGGCGAGGGTGACCGGGGAGACCGGCGGAGACCTCGTGCTGCGCCGCGTGGGCGCGCACTACGAGATCTACTCCAACGGGGTGTTCCTCATGGACACCCGCGACGGCACCTCCGAGCGGGAGATGGTGCGCGCCAGCCTCGCCGCCCTCCCGGCGGGCCGCTCGCGCTCCCGGGTGCTCATCGGCGGCCTGGGCGTGGGTTTCTCCGCCCGCGAGGCCCTGGAGCACCCCCGGGTGGCGGTGGTGGACGTGGTGGAACTCGAACCCCACGTGATCGCCTGGCACGACGGGGAACTGGGCGAGGCCGCCGAGTACGTGCACCGGGACCCGCGCTGCCGGGTGGTCAACGCCGACATCGTGGCCTGGCTGGAGGAGGCGTCCTCGGCCGCGGCCCCCGTCCGCTACGACGCGATCTGCCTGGACACCGACAACGGGCCCGACTGGACGGTGGTGGAGAACAACAACCGCCTCTACGAGGCGGCCGGGCTGGACCGGCTCACCCGCCTGCTCGCCCCCGGCGGGGTCCTGGCCTTCTGGAGCGCCAACGCGGTGCCCGCCTTCGAGGAGTCGCTGCGGGGCAGGTTCGCCTCGGTGGAGGTCATCGAGGTGCCGGTCGCCCGCGGCGTGCCCGACACCGTCTATCTGGCGCGCGAGCCGCGCTGAGGCGGGCGGCCGCGTTCGCGGCGGTGCCGCCCCGGGGGCGGCACCCGCCGGGGGCTCAGCTCCCGGTGTCGGACATGTAGGCCGTGAACTCGTCCAGGGTGATCAGCCCGTCGCCGTCCTGGTCCATGGCCTCGATCGCCCGCAGGGCCTGCTCCTCGGTGCAGCTGTCCCCGAGGCGGTGCATCAGGTCGGCGTACTCCTGTGCGGAGATGCGGCCGTCGCTGTCGGCGTCGACGAACGCGAAGGTCGTCGCGTACTCGTTGGTGTCGGGCATCTGCGTTCGTCTCCAGGGAGTCGCGGTGGCGGGTCCGGCGCAAGATTACCGGTGAGGGGGCGGTTCGGGAAGCCGGCGGGACGTCGGCGCCGGCAGAGCCGAAGGGGCCGCGCACCGGAGGTCCCTCCGGCGCACGGCCCCACGGGGTCGGGCTGTCAGCGGCTGCCCACGGAGGCCCGCGAGCCGATCCACCGCGCGATCACGGTGAACAGCAGCACCAGCAGGAACAGGCACAGGGCGGCGCCCCACGCGCGGTCGATGCCGGCCTCGAAGGGCTGCATGGCGCCCCGGTACAGCTGCATCGGCACGGCGCCCTGCGGCTCGCCCTGGAAGGCGGTCACGACCAGGCCGGTGCCGAACGCGGTCAGCAGCAGCGGGGCGGTCTCGCCGATGCCGCGGGCGACGGCCAGCATCGAACCGGTGGTCAGGCCGGGGGCGGCGGCGGGCAGCACCGTGTGCACGATGGTCTGCCACTTGCGCGCGCCCAGGCCGTAGCTGGCGTTGCGCATCTCGTTGGGCACGAGCCGCAGCATCTCCTCCGCGGACCGCGTCACGATCGGCAGCATCATCATGGCGATCGCCAGAGCACCGGCGAAGGTGCCGAAGCCCATCTGGCCCCAGCCGATGACGACCAGGCCGTACACGAACAGACCGACGAAGATCGAGGGGATGCCCGTCATCACGTCGGTGAAGAAGCGGATCGCGCCGGTCAGGCGGTTGGGCCCGTACTCCACGACGTAGACGGCCGTGGCGATGCCGAACGGGATCGACATCACGACCGCGAGCGCCATGATGTAGAGCGTGCCGAAGAACCCGGCCGCGTACCCGCCGCCCTCGCGCCGCGGCGGGGGCTCGGTCTCGGTGAAGAACTCCAGGTTGACGACGCCGATGCCGCGCCGGGTGACCTCGAAGATGATGAGGATCAGCGGGATCATCGCCAGGACCATCGCGGCGGTCAGTGCCACCGACGCCGATCGGTCCTTGAACCTGCGGAAGCCGGAGCCGGGCGGGCGCTGGCTCAGGGGGGTGTGCCGGGCGTCCGGAGGAGTGGTGGTTGCTGTGCTCATACGGCGGAGTCTCCCGTGAACTGCCCCAGGCGCCAGACGATGACGCGGGCCAGGATGTTGACGATCATCGTGACCAGGAAGAGGGCGACGCCGATCGCCATCAGCGCCGTCCGGACCTCGGGCGAGGCCTCACCGAAGGACGCGGCGATGTGCGAGGCCATGCTGCTTCCGGTGCCGAACAGGCTGCCGCTCCACCCCTGGGTTCCGCCGATCAGCATCAGCACGGCGATGGTCTCGCCGAGGGCGCGGCCCAGTCCCAGCATGGCGGCGGCCACGATCCCGGAGAAGCTGGCCGGCAGGATCACCTTGGTGATGACCTCCCACCGGGTGGAACCCAGGGCGTAGGCGGCCATCTGCTGCTCGATCGGCTGGACGACGACGACCTCGCGGATGAGCGCCGTCATGATCGGCAGGATCATGATGGCCAGCACGATGCCCGCGGGCAGGTAGCCGACACCGCGCACCGGTCCCTCGAAGAGGAAGAACCAGCCGAAGGTGCTCTCCAGCCAGACGAAGAAGGGGCGCATCACGTTCGGCAGGAACCAGTGCAGGCCCCAGAGGCCGAAGATGACGCTGGGCACGGCGGCGAGCAGCTCGACCGTGTACGACAGCGGCTTGGCGATGCGGCGCGGGGCCAGGTGGGTCAGGTAGACGGCGACCATGATCGCCAGCGGCAGCGCGATGACGATCGCGATGGTCGCCGTGACCAGGGTGCCGTAGATGAAGGGCCAGGCACCGTAGGTGCCGGTGATCTCCGTGCGGGATCCGCCGCTCTGCCAGTCCTCCCCGAGGAGGAAGCCGAAGAAGCCCTCCTTGGCGAAGACCGGCCAGGCCTCGCTGGTGGTCCGGATGACCATCAGCGCCAGGATGATCAGGACGAGGGTGCCGCAGGCCGCGACGGCCCACTTGAAGATCGGATCGCCCAGGCGCCCCTTGCCGGACTTCAGCGTCCCCCGCCGGGAGTCCTCGGGGGCCTGGGGGGCCTCACGGGCCTCGGTGGACATGTGCTTCTCCTCTGTGGCTTTCGTGGGGAGTGGAGAGCGTCCCGCCCCGGGGCGGGGGCGGAGGTTGGGAAGAAGGCGTGCGGGGCCGGGACGACTCTCCCGGCCCCGCGGGGCGTTCCTACTCGGTGGTGGCTTCGGCCTCGGGAGCGCTCTCCTCGGCGCTCTCCTCGGCTCCGGCCTCCTCCTCGGCACCGGCGTCGGCGCCGCCCTCGCCGGAGTTGGTCTTCTCCAGCTCGGCGACGACGCGGTCGGTCAGCTCCTGGCCCAGCGGCGCGTAGCCCAGCTCACCGGCCAGGTCGCGGGCGCCCTCGTCGGTCAGGGCCCAGGTCCAGAAGTCGATGATGGCGTCGGCGCTGGCCTGCTCGTAGCCGCAGGTGTAGGTGAAGATCCAGTTGGAACCGGCGATCGGGTAGCCCTCGCCGCCGATGTTGTCGATCGCGAACTGGAAGTTGTCCGGGATCTCGGCCTCCTCGGAGGCCGCGATGGTGGACTCCAGGGTCGGCTCGATCGGGTTGCCGTCCTCGTTCACGATGTGGGCGACGGACAGGCCCGCCTCCTGCGCGAAGGACTGGTTCACGTAGCCGATGCCGCCGGGGTTCTGGGTGATGCCCTGGGCGACGCCGTCGTTCTGCTGGCCGCCGACCAGGCCGTCGGCCCACTCGATCTCCTTGCCCTCGCCGTACTTCTCGGCCCAGGAGTCGACCTCGGTGCTCAGGTAGTGCGAGAACACGTAGGTGGTGCCGGAGCTGTCGGAGCGGTGGACGGGGATGATCTCGTCGCCGGGCAGTTCCATGTCCGGGTTGAGCTCGGCGATGGCCGGGTCGTCGAACGTGGTGATCTGGCCGTCGTAGATGGCCGCGATGGTCTCCGCGTCCAGGACCAGGCCGTCCAGCTCGGGGTTGTTGAAGGCGATGACGACCGCGCCGAAGACGACCGGGAACTGCACGGCCTCACAGCCGCGAGCCTCGGAAGCGGCCTCGAGGTCCTCCTCGCCCAGCGGCTCCTCGGAGGAGCCGAAGTCGACGGTCTGCTCCAGGAACTGCTCCACGCCGGCACCGGAGCCCACGCTCTGGTAGTTGACGCTGACGCCGGGCTGGACGTCGTTGGAGTAGGTGTAGATCCAGTCCTGGAACAGGGGGTCGGGGAAGCTGGCCCCGGCACCGGTCAGGGAGGCGCTGAGGTCGCCCCCGCCACCGCCGGAGCCGTCGCTGCCGGTGTCGCCTCCGCTGCTGCACGCCGCCGCGAGCAGGGGGATGGCCGCCAGGACGGCGAGCTTGGAACGCCCGTTGCGCATGTCGTAGTTCTCCTCGTTGAATCACCGCTGTCGGGGCTGACGTGAAATGACAGTAAGTGCGCAGGAAGACGCTGTGTCATCGAGATGAAGGCGGGATGGTAGAAGAAGGGTGAATGCGAAGTGAATGGCGGTAACCATTTGATAACGGGTGTGTGTTTTCGGTTCCGCGCGGATCCTGTCATGTTCCGGGGACAGGCGGTGATGACCTGCGGGTATGGCCGTGGGGGCCGGGGGCGGCGCAGTGGTTCCCCGGTGGTGAAGGTGACACGTCGGATTGTTCGGTGATTCATCTTCGCGTTCGTCTCGGACTGAGGTGACGTGAAGATGAACAAAGGGTCTCGTCGGCATCACCGAAAGGACCCGGCGGAGGGGAATTCACCAACCCCGTTCCGCGCTTTTCCTCCGCTCAGGAACCGTTCGCCGTGTCCAGCCGGTAGCCGATCCCCCGGACCGTGTGGATGAACCTGGGCTGTGCCTCGGAGTCACCCAGCTTGTGCCGCAGGCGCCGGATGTGCACGGCGATGGTGTTGTTCACCGGAGGCAGCGGCTTGTGCCAGACCTCGGTCCACAACTCCTCGCGGCTGACCACCCTGCCGCTGTGCCTCAGCAGGAAGTCCATGATCCCGAACTCCCGCAGCGCCAGGTTGACCGGGTTGCCGTCCACGAAGAGCCGGTGCCCCAGCGCGTCCAGCTCCAGGGCGCCCGAACGCAGCGCGGCCGAGGAGACGGTGCCGTCGGGGCCGCCGCCGTCCGGTCCCGGGAGGGAGCCGCGCAGCAGCGCCGCCAGCTCCGGGATCCGGTAGGGGCGGTTGACGCACGCGGTGGCTCCGGCCGCCAGCGCGCGCATCGCCCGCTGGGAGTCGCCGGGGCCCACCCCGATGAGGATCGGGATGTCCGTCGCCCGCCGGGTCACCCGCACCAGTGTCTCCAGGTCCACCTCGGGCGGAGTGGCGCTGGTCACCAGGGTGTCCGGTCGCATCATCCCCACCCGCAGCAGCGCCTCGGCGCCGTCCACGCACACCGTGATGTCCACGTCGTGCCCGCTCAGCGACAGCACCAGCTGGTGCGACTGCTCCGACTCGGGCTCCACCAGCAGGACCCGGAGCGGTCCCTCCGACCGTTCCGAGCGCTCGACCATTTCGTCCTCGACCGGGGCACCCGGGAACGGGACGGATGCGGACGTTGTGAGCGCGGGCATGGGAGGTCCACTTCGTCGAAGGAACAGTGGGGCGGATCCCCGGGGAGGGTGCTCCGGCCTGACCGAAACGGCCCTCCGGTCGACGGTCGCGACCGGAGGGCCCGCGGCCGTGGGGGAGCCGGAGGCCGGCGGTTTGGCCGGAGCGGCCCCACCGATCAGCGGTCCCGGTCTGCGGGAGAGCTGAAGGTCGGCGGTTTGGC
>NZ_KB906875.1:0-31855 GCF_000381685.1 Nocardiopsis sp. CNS-639 | reverse complement strand
GAGGCGACCCCACCGATCAGCGGTCCCGGTCTGCGGGAGAGCCGGAGACCAGCGGTTTAGCCGAAGCGACCGCTGATATAGTCCTCGGTCCTCTGGTCGGACGGCTTGCTGAAGATCGTCGCGGTCTCGTCGAACTCCACCAGGCTGCCGTAGCGGTCGCCCGCGTCGTCCACACCGGCGGTGAAGAAGGCCGTGCGGTCGGACACGCGCGCCGCCTGCTGCATGTTGTGCGTGACGATGACGATGGTGTACTCGCTGGCCAGCTCGTACATCAGGTCCTCGATCTTGAGGGTCGCGATGGGGTCGAGCGCCGAGCAGGGCTCGTCCATCAGGATCACCTCGGGGTTGACCGCGATGGTGCGCGCGATGCACAGGCGCTGCTGCTGGCCGCCGGAGAGGGCGAAGGCGCTCTCCTTGAGCTTGTCCTTGACCTCGTCCCACAGGGCGGCCTTGGTCAGCGTCTCCTCGACCAGGTCGTCCATGTTGCCGCGGACGCCGTTGATCTTGGGGCCGTAGGCCACGTTGTCGTAGATCGACTTGGGGAACGGGTTGGGCTTCTGGAAGACCATGCCGATCCGGCGGCGCACCTCGATGGGGTCCACCTCCGAGGCGTAGAGGTCCTCGCCGTGGTAGGTGACCTTGCCCTCGATGCGGGCTCCGGGGATGAGGTCGTTCATGCGGTTCAGGGTCCGCAGGACGGTGCTCTTGCCGCAGCCGGACGGCCCGATCATCGCCGTGATCTGACGGGGGCCCACCTTCAGGTCCACGTCGCGCACGGCCTTGTTGGAGCCGTAGTAGATGGAGAGCCCGGAGACGTCGAAGACGGGGTCGCCCAGGTCGGGAACCTCGCGGTTGTACCGGACGGTGTCGGGGGCGACGCCGCGACCGGTCTCGGTGCCGCGAGGGGAGGCGGTGTTGCTGACAGACATGAGGCCACTTCCGGGTCGGACTGTGCGTGCGCGGGAGGTGCGCGGCCGGAGCCGCGGAGCGCGGTCGAACCCATGCAAATATGTCCGTATGAAGCAACGGTGAACGAACCCCGTGGCGAAGGTGAACGTGGGCGGTGAACTCGGAGGCGTGGCGATCGCGAGGCGTTGTCCTCCCGTCACCGAAGGAGGTGCGGACCGCCTCTGGAGTGCGGTTCGTCCCGTCTGGGAGGATCGGGCCCCGGGCGGGCCGAAACTCGCCGGACGGGTGGACAGGTGACCGGTCGCAAACCTCTTGATGACTTTTCGGTCTTCCTGATTCGCCCTTTTCGGTCCCACCGGCGCGAGGCCCGGTCTCCTGCCGGAGCGGGGCGGCGTCCCGCCCGGAGGCCGCCGCGTCCGCCCGGCCGGGCCCCGTCCGGACGCGCGAACGCCCCGGACGCCTCCCTCCGGGGGAGGGGGCGTCCGGGGCGCGCGGAAACGGTCCGTGCCGCTCCGGGGGAGTGCTGCTCCGGAAGTGTTACTCCGGGGAGCCGCCCTGCTCGGCGATCTTCTCCCGCACCTCGTCCATGTCCAGCTCCTTGGCCTGCGTGATGAGGCTCTCCAGAGCCTCGGAGGGCAGGGCCCCGGGCTCGTTGTAGATGACGGTGCGCTCGCGCACGATCATCAGGGTCGGGATGGACTGGATCTTGAACTCGAAGGCGAGTTCGCGCTGCGCCTCGGTGTCCACCTTGGCGTGGACGATGTCGGTGTGCTTCTCCGAGGAGGTCTCGAACACCGGGGCGAACTGCCGGCAGGGACCGCACCAGTCCGCCCAGAAGTCGATGAGGACGAAGTCGTTGTCCTTCAGCGTCTCCGCGAAGTTGTCCTTGGTGAGCTCGACCGTGGGCACGTGGTCTCCTGTATCTGTTCGTTGGTTGGTGTCGACCGTCGGCCAACCGCCATCTCTCAGTGCTACAGCGGTCGTGCCCGTTCGTTTGTTCCGCATGCCTGCCGCGGCCGGTGAACCATCCCGCAGTCTGGTTGTTTTACGCCATAACACGCCTTACATACCTGTTTGGGAGGAAAGAGGCGCGACGGCTAGTGTCGTCTGGAGGGACGCGGGCCCCACATGGCGGGCCCGGCCCGGTTCGGGGGCGAACCCGGGGTCGTCCCTGTTGAAAGGGGGGAGTGGGATGGGTTCCGAAGCCTCTCCGCGGGACGCGGAGGGTCCTTCCGTGGACTACCGGTTCACCCTCGCCAACGAGCGGACCTTCCTCGCCTGGGTGCGCACCGCGCTGGCCCTGCTCGCCGGTGCCGTCGCCGTCCTGCACCTGCTCCCGCTGGGCTGGGCGGAGGGGCCGCGCACCGCGGTCGGCCTGCTGCTGGCGGTGCTGGCCGGGGTCATCACCGTCTACGCCCCGCTGCGCTGGTACCGCGTGCAACAGCTCATGAGTCGCGGCGCGGCCCTGAAACTGAGTGCGCTCCCGCTCGTCACCGCTCTGGCGGTGGGGCTGGTGTGTGCCCTGGTCCTGCTGGGCAACCTGCTGTGACCACCCCCGTCGAACGCGACCCCGGCATGCAGCCGGAGCGCACCCTGATGTCCTGGCACCGCACGATCGCCCTGCTGGTCGTGGTGGGGCTGCTGTTCCTGCGCGGCTCCCTGGCCCCCGGCGACGACGCCTTCCCGCAGGCTCCGCCTGAGGTGCGTGTGGCCACCACGGTCGGACTGCTGCTCCTGGCGGGGGTGCTGGCCGCGCACGTGTGGCTGCGGTGGCGGGCCGGCGGGCACGGCGCGCCCGTTCCGGGAACCGGGCGGCCCTCGCCGTCCGTGGCGGGCCCGTGGGCGATGGCGCTCCTGTGCGCGGGCGTGCTCGCCCTGAGCTGCGTCCTGGTGGTGACGGTGCTGCTGCCTCTCTGAGGACCCGGCCCCCTCGTCCGCGCCGCCCGGAGGCGGACGCACCCGTCCATGCCCTCGGCGGGCCTGCGGTCCACCGGCGCCGATCGCCCTCGTGCGGGCATGGGGGAGCACCGGACCCGTCCGGGAGGCGCGACCGTCCCGTCGGGGGGAAGGGCCGGAGCCGTGGCCCTTCGTCTCCTTGTCCCGTGTCGGTCGGCCGAGGCGGAGAGGGCGCCCCGGGCCGGACCCTTCAGGTTCGGTTACGCCGGCTGCGGCACGGAGCCGACCGCGCGGCGGTGCTCCATGATCGAACGGATGATGTCGTTGAGGTCGCGCTCGGGGCGGTACCCGATCAGCCGCGCGGCCAGCGAGGTGTCCGGGTAGCGCCGCTGCATGTCCTCGTAGCCCTCGCCGTAGGCCTCCTCGTAGTCGACGTAGGTGATCGCGCTCCTCGAACCGGCCAGCTCCACGACCCGGTCGGCCAGGCCCTTGATGGAGACCTCCTCGTGCCCGCCGAGGTTGACGGCCTGGTTGTAGGCCTCGGGGGTGTCCATCAGCCGCAGGAGCGCGGGCACCACGTCGAACACCGAGCCGAAGCAGCGGCGCTGCGTCCCCGTTCCGTACACGGTGATGGGCTCGTCCGCCAACGCCTGGTCCACGAAGCGCGGGACCACCATCCCGTACCGGCCCGTCTGGCGGGGGCCGACCACGTTGAAGAAGCGGGTGATGACGCACGGCACGCCCGACTCGACGCCGTGCACGTAGGCGACGAGCTCGTCCAGCCCCTTCGCCGCGGCGTAGGACCAGCGGCTCTTGGTCGCCGGTCCGTAGACGCGGTCGTCGCCCTCCTTGAGACCGTCGGCGTCGTTCTTGCCGTAGACCTCACTGGTCGAGGCGACCATGTAGGGCACGCGGTGCGCCACGGCCGCCTCCACCACGTTCTCCGTCCCGTGCAGGTTGATCCGCAGGGAGCGCAGCGGGTTGTCGACGATGTTGTACACGCCCACGGCCGCCGCGAGGTGGAACACGGCGTCCGCCGGGGCGACCAGGGAGTCGACCAGTTCCCGGTCCAGGACGTCCCCCTCCACGAACCGGAACCCGGGCGAGCCCTGCGCCTGGACCAGATTCGCCAGGGACCCGGTCGACAGGTCGTCCAGGACGGTGACCTGGTGGCCCCGGGCGATCAGGTGGTCGCACAGGTGTGAGCCGATGAAGCCGGCTCCTCCGGTGACTACAGCCTTCATGGTTTCCCCTCCACTCGGTGTTCTCTCTCGCCGTTCCCCGACTGGGAACGGCGTGTGTGCGCGGTCGTCGCGGCCGCGCACGGTGGGGCGGCGCACGGCGCCGCCGGCCGCGGGTCCGGGAACGCTCAGGCCAGGCAGCGCAGCACGTGGAACCCCTCCCCGAGCGCCACGCCCGCCTGCATGCCCCGCAGGACGGCGAGGCTGCGCAGGGTGGGCTCGGAGCGGGTGTGCGGGTGCTGGTGGGACTGGGATCCGTACAGCTGCATGCCGTGGAGCTTGTCCACCACCTGCACCTCGTCCAGTTCGACGATGAGGTTGGGCGGGCACAGCGGCTCCGAGCGCCAGTGGTCGGCGGCCTCCTCGTAGGCCAGCGCCAGGCTCGGGTGGTGGCGCAGCGCGGTGTTGGACGGGCGCAGGGCGGTGTGCACCGCCTCGGCCACGGCCCGGTGGTCCTGGTTGTAACTGGAGTGGTGCGGTCCGAGCACCACGGTCGGGCGGAGCCGCTCGATGGACAGCGGGCTCTCGCGCTCGATCAGCTGGGCGAGGTCCACCCGGGCGACGGAGTCGAGCCTTAGGTGGTACTGGTCGCCGGGCAGGGCCATGTGCCAGTCGTCCCAGCGGAAGTGGTCGGCGACCTTCTTGATCTCCGCGTAGCGCTCCTCCGCCGTGGAGAAGCCCTTGGGAGACATGTCGGCCGTGTCCCCGACGGTGAGGAACTGGACGAACACCTCGGCGCCGGCCGCCTTGGCCTTGCTCATGAGGCCGCCGCAGCCGAGCGTCTCGTCGTCGGGGTGGGGCGCGAACACCAGGATGCGTTCCTGGGACCAGTCCGTCGTCATACCGTTTTCCGTCCTTTGCCTAGAGAGCGATCGGGTTTTTCCCGGGGAGCGGCGCCGCGCCCGGTGGCGCGGCGCTGTGGTGGACCCGTGTTCGGGTCAGCTCTGGGTTCTCGCCTGCCTGAGCACGTGCAGTGCCTCCGGGCCGGTGTTGAGGAGAAGGTCGATCGCCGACAGACGAGGGACGAAGTCGGCCGGGGCGCGCCCGTGCTGCGGGTACACCGGGTGGCGGAAGTCCTGCCACCGGACGTCGATCCCGTAGCGGTGCAGGGTCTCGGGCTCCAGGTAGTCCCGGGCGCCGTCGCCCGAGAGCATGGTGTGCGCCCCCGTTTTGGCGCAGATCTGGGCGAGGAGCTCGCTCTTGCGGCCGGGGAAGTCCCCGATCTCACTGGCCAGCGTCAGCGGTGTGTCGATCCCGAAGCACCGCATCAGCATGCGCGTGGTCGCCACGCACAGGTCCGCGAGACCGTCCCACTCCTGCTCGTACAGGTGGGCGATTTCGTCGCGGTAATCCTTCCAGTAGGGCGCTTTACGGTAGCAGTGTTCCGCGAGTGACTTGTAGTGTCTTGACTTCCAATTCTGACTGTTGTCAACAACTTTGTCCCGTATGCGGTCGTCCCGACTGCCCTGGATGACCGGAACGGTCAGCAGGACGGGTTTTCCGCTGCCGCCGACGTAGTTGCGGTTCTGCCATCCGCGACGTTCGAACTGGACGTTGTCGAGGATGATGAAACGGTCGGAACGGTCAATTTTATCCAAAAGTCCCAGCCATGGAAGGTAGTGCGGCTGGTGCAGTGCCACGGTGCGTGACGCACCGTCCTGGCTGCTCATGGCGGAGCGACCCCCCGGGCTGGTGGCCTGTGGGATTCGAGTGGAACCGGATGAGGATGAGGACGGAACGTCGATCACTCCGAGCATTCTCCTTCTCTCCGCTGGTCACTTTCCGCAGAATTTTCCAGAATCTGGACAATGATGGACAAACCACAGACGAGCCGTAGCTACAGCTCACAAATATCCTCTTATGGTTACCATCTTCCGCAAGCCCGTGTATACGATTTGTGTGGCCTACATAGGACGCGAACCCGGGTGAACCTCTCGGTGTCGTAGGGCGTCAAGCTAACACCGACTTTGCGGGTTGATGTCGGTCCGAAACCGAGAACTTCGGAGGGTCCTAGCGCTGTGCGTACCGCACGTTTCATAGGCGGCCTGCTGATCGGGCTCATCGCCCTCGCCCTGGCCGCGGCACTCTTTGTCTACTGGTTCGGCTACGCGACGGACGTGGCCGAGGCCTCCGGCCTCGGCGCCCTGGGTTACGTGTTCCTGTGGTTGGCCTTCGGCGCCAACCTGCTGCTGTGGACCACCGTCGGACTCGTGCGCCTGGGCGAGGACTCGGTGCGCGCCGTGCTCCGGTCACCGCGCGCCGGGCACCGCGGCGCCGTCGGGGGCGGGGCCCGCGAACGCGTCCTGGTGGGCGCGGGCGGTTCCGGCGGCGCCGCACTCGCCGAGCGGGGCGGCGACGCCTCCGAGGGCGGCGCCTCGGCGGCCGTGGCGGCCCGGGCGGAGGGTTCCGGGCGGGAGGTGTCCCTGGCCGTCATCATCCCGGCGCACAACGAGGAACCCGTCATCGGCGGCGCCATCGCCTCCGCCATGGGGCTGTTCGAACGCTGGGACATCTACGTGGTCTCGGACTCGTCGAGGGATTCCACCGCCCAGATCGCGGCCAAGACCGGCGTGAACGTCCTCGAACTCCTCGCCAACCGTGGCAAGGCCGGGGCCATCGAGGCGGTCATCGAGGAGTTCTCGCTGACCGACAACTACGACGGCGTCCTCATCCTGGACGCCGACACCGAGCTCGACCCCGGGTACGTGGAGGGCGCCCGGAGGCAGCTGGCCGACCCGTCGGTGGCGGCGGTCGCGGGCTTCGTCGTCTCGGAGTGGAAGCCCGGTGAGCGCGGTTTCGTCGGCCGGATGATCTCCGCCTACCGGGACCGCCTGTACTTCATGCTCCAGTACCTCATGCGCTTCGGGCAGACCTGGCGGCACGCCAACACGGCCTTCATCGTGCCGGGCTTCGCCAGCGTCTACCGCAGCGAGGCGCTCAGGGAGATCGACGTCAACCCCAAGGGGCTGGTGATCGAGGACTTCAACATGACCTTCGAGGTGCACCACAAGCGCCTCGGCAGGGTCTCGATGAACCCCGACACCAAGGCCTACAGCCAGGACCCGTTCACCTTCCGGGACTACTACAAGCAGGTCACCAGGTGGACGCTGGGCTTCTGGCAGACCATCCGGCGCCACCGGGTGTGGCCGAGCCTGTTCTGGGCCTGCCTGGCGCTGTACATCCTGGAGGTGGTCCTGGTCTCCGCCGTGCTGCTGGTCACCACCGTGGTCGGCCTGTTCGTCCTGGCGGGGACGCTGGGCGGCGAGTTCTTCCTGGGCCTGCCGTTCGTCGGGGAGGCCTTCACGGCGGTGACGGCCTTCCTGCCGCTGCTGGCGATCGCCATCGGCCTGTTCATCCCGGACTACATGCTCACCTGCCTGATGGCGGCGATCCGGCGGCGGCCGTCCTACCTGGTCTACGGCCTGCTCTTCTTCCCGATCCGCCTCGTGGACGCCTACCTCGCGCTGCGGATGATCCCCAAGGCGTGGACCACCGAGTCCGACGGCCGGTGGAGCAGCCCGGACCGCGTCTCGGGCAGGTGACCCGACCTGCGGTGATGTGAGATCGTCCGGCCCCGGGTACCCCGGGCGCCCGGGGTACCGGACAGCGTTTAGGCTGATTTTCGCCCGCCCGCGGACCTGTCCCGCCGGAGCGGGGACGCAGTCGTCTGAGGGGGATCAGCCGTGGACAAGAGGCGCGTGTCGTTCGCGTTGTACCGGGTGCTCGCGTACGTGACCGGAGTCTTCCTGCTGGGCCTGACCTTCGTGGCCATGCCCGCCAAGTACCTGGTCGGGGAGACCGCCCGGTTCTCCCTGGTGGGCGCGCCGCAGGGCCTGGAGCACTGGTTCGGCCCCGAGTCGCCGCTCATGCTCTACATCGCGATGCCGCACGGCTACATCTACATGGCCTACGTCTTCGTGGTCCTGTGGGTTGCCCTGGACCGCCGCTGGAGCGCCTCCCGCACGCTGGGTGTGGCGCTCGCGGGCACCATCCCCGTGCTCGGCTTCGTGGTCGAGCACCGGATCGTGCGCTCGGAGCAGGCCAAGGACCGCGAGACCGGGCGGGCTCAGGAGCCCGCGACCGCGGGCTGATCCTCCCGGGAGCCGCCCTCGCGCAGCTCCCGGCGCATCAGCAGGATCCAGAAGACCACGGCGGAGACGCCGAACATCGCCCACTGCACGGTGTAGCTGAGGCTGCGCCAGTTGACGGTGAACCCCGTGGGCGGCTCGGGCGGCGGCGCGGGGACGAGCGAGGCGGTGGCCGGGTCCGTCTCGGGCAGGGTGACGTATCCCTCGTAGAGCGGGTGGTCCCACTCGTTGACGAGCACGGACGTGGCGATGCGTTCGACCCGGCCCTCGGAGACGTCCACGGGCACGACCCCCTCCGAGCCCGCCGGAGGCAGCAGCCAGCCGGTGACCGTGACCTCTCCCCCCGGCACGGGCGGGATGTCCTGGCCCTCCTCGGCCCAGCCCCGGTTGACGGTGACGGCGGCACCGTCGTCGTCGGTGACCAGGGGGACGATGACGTCGTAGCCGCGCACGCCGTCCACGACGCGCGGCACCAGCAGCTGGGCGTCGGCGTCGTAGCTGCCGCTGGCCTCCACCGCGCTGTTGGCGAAGGAGTCCGGGTGCATGTACTGACCCGGTTCGAGCAGGTCCGAGACGGGCACGGCGCCGGCCAGGTCCGCGACCGGGTTGGTGATGACCTCGCGGTCGGGCTCGAAGGCGCGGACGAACTGCCAGGCGGTACCGGCGACGCAGACGACGCCGACCAGCAGGGCGAGCAGGTGGATGCCGAGCCACCGTGGGCTGAGGAGCGGTGATCTCACCAGACCAGGCTAAGCGTGGTCCCCGAGCGCCCCGTCATGACCCCGGTTTGACGCTACGCACACGGGCTTGGCCCGCCGCCTGCCGAGGAATGACGATCACTTTAAGTAGTTCATCGTGACTCAGGGTTGTTCTTCGAGGTTGTGGTGGGTAGTGTCTCCATCAACGCGGGACGACCGGGTCGTTTCCGCGGCAGGCCTTCAAGGCCGCGACTCCAGGGGGGAGGAGTCGCCGGCCGCTTCCCAGCGCGAGGGTCGCTTCCGTACTTTGAGGGGGGATGCGGAAGCGACCCTCGCCACCTCGTAACCGGGGGCGTTCCCACAGGTCAGTGGGGGCGCCCCCGTCGTTTCCGCTGTCCGGGCGGTCTTTCGGAACGCGGATCTCAGCGGGGGCGTGCGCGGAAGTCGCTCCAGAGGTCTACGGCCTGTTCGAGGTCCAGAGCCGCCACCTTCTCGGGAGCTATGCCGACGCTGTGGACGAGGCGTTCGGCCAGCCATTTCGGGACGGGTTCCCTCGGGGGAACCGGTTCGTGGGCCACGCCGCCCGCCGGTTTGCCGAGGCGCTCGATGACGGCCGCGAGTCGCCGGGCTACGGGGGTCGCGTTCGACGCCTCCCGAACCCGTAAGGAGGCTTCGGCGTAGACCTGGGCGTCCGCACGTTCGCCCACGGCCCAGACCTCGCAGATCTCCACGTCTTTCCCGTCGGTCACGCGGTACACGACACGCCAGGTGTTGCGTCCCACGACCAACTTGCGGAACCCCGTGAGTTCACCGCCCAGGGGGTACCCGGCTTCCGGGTTCTCCTCCAGGAGGAGAACCTTCTTCAGGACCTTGGGCACCGCGTCCGGACCGAGTCGCCGCAGATCGTCGATGGCGGCGTCGGTGAAGGAGATCTCGGCCATCAGTCCTCGGGAAGTTCTTCGAGCGAGGCACGGCTGTGCCCGAAAGCGTTCAGGACGTCGTCCAGGGAGGTCCGCCGCCCGCTGTCGGTGAGATCCCGTGCCATGACCAGAGCGAGGTCTCTGAGGTCTGCTTCGGCCTGCTCCAGTTCTGTGAGCCGGGAGAACGCGACCACGGCCGCGACCGGCTCACGCCTCCGGGTCACGATGACCTCGGACCCCTGTTCCGCGTCGTGGACGATGCCGGCGACGCCGCGTCTCGCCGCGTCGGTGACGCTGATCTCCTGGGTGTGCTCGAGAATCGCCATTCCTCAACTGTACAGAAAAATATACAGAAGGGCGGCGGTGGGGAACCGAACTCTCTGCTCCGTGAGTGTTCTCCGCCGCCGGTACCGCCCGGAAACCGGGTCGGGTGAGCGGCCTCGTCAGCCCATGCTCTTCTGGCCGTCCAGGGCCTCGCGCAGGATGTCGGCGTGCCCGCAGTGCTGCGCTGTCTCGCGGATGACGTGCAGCAGCGCGTCGCGGGCGGACCAGGAGGCGCCCTCGGGGAACCACGGCGCGTCCGGGAGCCGGTGGCTGACCTCCAGGTCCGGCAGGCCGTTGACGAACTCCTCGGTCTCCCGTGCGGCCAGTGCGTAGTCCGCCAGGACGCTGTCGAGGGTCTCGCCCTCCAGCAACCGGAAGCTGTCGGCCTGCTCCTCCCAGGTGGCCGGGTCCTCGTAGTCCACCTTCGGGTGGACCGCTCCCTCACGGACGAACCGGATCCAGTTGCGCTCGGCCCGGGTCACGTGCTTGACCAGTCCGCCGAGGGTCAGCTCGCTCACCGTGGTGCGCCGCGCGGCCTGTTCGTCGTCCAGGCCCCGGACCGTGAGGCGCAGGAAGTCGCGCTGGTCCTCCAGGAACCGCAGGAGGCTCGCGCGCTCCACGTCCACCGTGCTCGTCACCGTCGTGACCACCATGACCACCGCTTTCTCGCCCTGTCCGACTCGGTACACGAGGACTCTAGGGAGAGTGGAGGCCAGTTACGGTCCTCCACCGGACGGAAAACGGGAGAAAAGGGTGCGGCCCCGAACGGGGCTCTGCCGATAGCCTGGCGTTCTGGCGACTCGGAGGTTCCATGACCTTGATTCCGCTCCAGTACCGGCTCGACGGACCCCGGCACGCGCCCGTCGTGCTGCTCGTGCCGCCCTTCGGCACCACGATGTCGGTCTGGGAACCGCAGCTGCCCGAACTCACCCGCGACCACAGGGTCCTGCGGGTCAACCACCGGGGGCACGGCTCCTCTCCCGCCCCGGAGGGCCCCTACACCGTCGAGGAGCTCGCCCTGGACCTGCTCGGAGTCCTGGAGGCCCAGGGCCTGACCCGGGTCCACGCCGTGGGCGCCGGGCTCGGCGGGGCGCTGCTGGTGTGGATCGCGGCCAACTCGCCGCGCACCCTGGAACGCCTCGTGCTGCTGGCCGCGGCGCCCCGCACCCCGCGGACGCACCGGTGGGACCTCCTCGCCTCCCGGGTGCGCTCGTCGGGCCTGGACTCGGTGACCGCGGACGTGGTGCGGCCCTGGTTCACCCCGGACATGGGCGAGGAGCGGCCGCAGGTCGTGACCCGGCTGACCGAGGAGTTCGGCGGGCTCGACCCGGAGGGCTTCGCCGCGGTCTGCGACGCCGTGGCCGGGATGGACCAGCGCAACCTGGTGGCCTCCGTGCGGGTGCCCACCCTGGTGGTGTCGGCCGCCCACGACCCGATGCTGCCGCCCGGCCACGGCCGAAGGTTGGCGGACGGGATCCCCGAAGCCCGGTTCGAGGTGGTCTCCGGCGCCGCGCACCTGCTCGGGGTCGAGCGCGCGGACCGGGTGAACGAGCTGCTGGTGGAGCACCTGTCCGGCTGAGGGGAGCCCGTCCGGGGAGGTGGGATCAGACCTGCGCCAGGGGGATCAGCGGGCTGTTGATCTCCAGCAGGTAGCCGTCGGGGTCGCGGAAGTGCGCCGCGCGGATACCCCATGCGGTCCAGTCACGCGGCTCCATCACCTGCCGGGCGCCGTCCGAGACCAGTCTGGCGGCCGTGGCGTCGACGTCGTCCACCTCGAAGATCACCGCGAACCGGTCCTGGTTGGGCAGCGCAGGGTCGGCGGTGTCCGTCTCCAGGGCCTCCGCCATCACCTCGCGTTGGTTGATCGCCAGCCGCGTCCCCGACTCGACGTCGAACTCCGCGTAGCGGCTGCCCTCGTCCCCGCGCAGCACGGGGAGCTTGAGCACCTCGGAGTAGAAGCGGAAGCAGGCCTCGTAGTCGTTGACGAGGAGCCTGATGTAGCTGCAGCGCATGGGGTCTCCTGCCGTTCGGCATCGGTCTTGGCACCATTGTCCCGTTCCGGGCGTCGCGTGGGGGGTTGTCCACACCCGTTTTTCCTCTTCCCCGGCGCCGGGTTCGAAACGCGTTATCCGCGTCGCCGTCCGGGCTCCCCGACCTGGGCCTGGGGTGGAGGGGCGCGCTCGACCTCGTCACCGCCGCCCACGCGGCGCGGACGGGGAGAACCAGCCGGGATGCCGAGGCGCGTTCCGACGGCCTTCCGAGGGCCTGGACGCAGAGGCTCGGGGGGCCTTCAGAGGATGTCCGGGCCCGCCCAGCCGTAGGTGTCGCGCTCGCGGACCCGGGCCAGCTCGTCCTCGGACAGCACACGGGGCTCGCCGAGCTGGCGGGCCCTCAGGTACGCGCCGCTGAGCCAGTCGAGCAGCCGCAGGTTCTCCAGCGCGTGCCCGAGGTCGCGGCCCAGGGCGAGCCCGCCGTGGTCGGCGAGCAGCGCGGCGTCGCGGCCCTTGAGCGCCTTGACGGCGTGGTCGGCGATCTCGCCGGTGCCGTAGGTGGTGTACGGGGTGACGGCGACCGCCCCGCCCAGACCGGCGGCGCGGTGGTGGATGGCGGGCAGCTCGGCCAGGACCGAGGACACCGCGACGGTGTCGGTCGTGAACGCGTTCACCACCGCGGTGACGTCGCGGTCGTGCTCGGCAGCCAGGCGGTGCACGGCCATGTGCAGCGTGGCCTCGGCGGCGGGGTCGCGCCTTCCCTCCAGCACGCGGTCGTCGAGCGACATCACCGGGCAGTCGGCGGGCTGGATCTGGTCGAGGCGGACACCGTGGGGCGTGACGACCACCAGGTCGCCGCTGCGGACGCTGACGGTCCCCGACTCGCCGGGCGCGGTGCCCGGGTCCGCGGCGAGGGCGCGGGCGGTCAGACACACGTCACGGCGTTCCTGTTCGAGCAGCATGCCTTCCTCAAGGGGTGCGCGGTGGGCGCGGTCCGTGCCGCGGGGGCTCGGGAGTCCGGACGAACCCGCTTAGGTATGCCTCAACTAAGGGCACACCTCAATGTACGTCAAACTCTCGTCCCCGTCTTCCCCAGGCGCGGGTGTTCCGCCGCTCCCCCGATCGTGACTCCGAGTAGTTGTTGGCCCGGATGTGACGTGGGCCGGACCACGGGCGACTCCACTGGGTCGGGTTGTTCGCGCAGATCAGGCCGGTCAACAGGACGTACATGGCGGAAGAGTCTGATGAGACGAGGCTGTTTGTGACTAACGATCCGGGGCAAACCGGACCCGTGAGCGAACTCTACGTAACCCTTCCGTCCGTGCCGTACCTGACGGAACCGGGGTCGGCGACGGCCACCAGCCTCTACATCGACGGCCGGTGGCGGGCGGCCGGCAACGGCCGGGTGCGGGAGATCCTGAACCCCGCCGACGCCTCCGTCCTGACCATCGTCAGCGAGGGCGGAAGGGCCGACTCCGAGGAGGCCATCGCCGCGGCCCGCCGCGCCTTCGACGGCGGCGAGTGGCCCCGCACCCCCGCCGGGGAGCGCGGACGCGTCCTCGACCGCATCGCCGACCTGCTCCAGCGCGACCGCGAGGAGATCGCGGTCATGGAGTCCCTCGACACCGGCAAGACCATCGAGGAGGGCGGGATCGACGTCGACGACGTCACCGGCGTCTTCCGCTACTACGCCGGTCTCGCCGACAAGGACACGGGCCGCCTGGTCTCCGCGCCCGAGGGTGTGCACAGCAAGGTGGTCTACGAGCCCGTCGGCGTCTGCGGCATGATCACGCCCTGGAACTACCCGCTGCTCCAGCTCGCCTGGAAGATGGCCCCGGCCCTGGCCGCGGGCAACACCATGGTGGTCAAGCCCAGCGAGATCACACCGGTCACCACCGCCAAGCTGGTCGAGCTCACCACCGAGGCGGGCGTCCCGGCGGGCGTGGTCAACCTGGTCACGGGCAGCGGCCCCGACGCGGGCGCCCCGCTGTCCGAGCACCCCGACGTGGACCTGATCTCCTTCACCGGCGGTCTGGCCACCGGCAGGCGGATCATGGCGGCGGCCTCCGAGACGGTCAAGAAGATCGCCCTGGAACTCGGCGGCAAGAACCCCAACATCATCTTCCCGGACGTGGACCTGGACACCGCCGTGGACTACGCGCTCAGCGCCGCGTTCTTCCACTCCGGACAGGTCTGCTCGGCCGGGGCGCGCCTCATCGTGCACAACGACGTCCACGACGCCTTCACCACCGAACTCGCCCGCCGCGCCGAGGCCATCCGCATCGGCCGCGGCCAGGACGAGGGCGTGCGCTGCGGCCCGCTGGTGTCGGCCGAGCACCGAGCCAAGGTGGAGGCCGCGGTCGCGCGCGGCGTCGAGGAGGGCGCCCGGATCATCGCCGGGGGCAGGCGGCCCGACGACCCGGACCTCGCGCAGGGCTACTTCTACCGGCCCACCGTGTTCGTGGACTGCGACCGCGCCATGGACATCGTCCAGACCGAGGTGTTCGGCCCGGTCGTGACCGTGGAGCGGTTCGAGACCGAGCAGCAGGCCGTCGAGCTGGGCAACGACACCGACTACGGCCTCTCCGGCGGCGTGTGGACCGACGACACCGCCCGCGGGGAGCGCGTCGCGGCGGCCCTGCGCCACGGCACCGTCTGGATCAACGACTACGGCCCCTACTTCCCCGGCGCCGAGTGGGGCGGCTACGGCCGCAGCGGGATCGGCCGCGAACTCGGACTCGCGGGCCTGGACGAGTACCGCGAGGCCAAGCACGTCTACCGCAACCTGTCCCCCGAACCGCAGCGCTGGTTCGGCTGACGGGGCCGAGCGACGAGAGGACCCGGACCGTGGACCCGACCGAGAGCACCTATGACTACGTGATCGTGGGAGGCGGCACCGCGGGATCGGTGATCGCCAACCGGCTCACCGAGGACCCCGGCACCACCGTGTGCCTCATCGAGGGCGGTCCCGACGACCGGAACCTGGAGCACGTCCTGCGCCTGCGCGACTGGCTGAGCGTCCTGGACGGGGAACTCGACTACGGCTACACCACCGTCGAGCAGCCGCGCGGCAACTCCCACATCCTGCACTCCCGGGCCCGTGTGCTCGGCGGGTGCTCCTCGCACAACACGCTCATCAGCTTCCGGCCGTTCGCCGAGGACCTGGACGACTGGGTCGCGGCGGGCGCCGAGGGCTGGGACAACGCCACCGTGCAGTCCTACGCGGACCGGATCAGGTGCAACATCGTCCCCGTCGCCGAGAAGGACCGCAACACCATGGTCAGGGACTGGGTGGCCTCGGCGGCCGAGGCGGCCCGCGTCCCGGTGGTGGAGGACTTCAACGCCCTGACCTCGCACGGAGGCGGCTTCGCGTGCGGGGCGGGCTTCCTGTCCATCGCCTACGACCCCTACACCGGTCACCGCTCCTCGGCCTCGGTGGCCTACCTCCACCCCATCATGGACGTGCGCGACAACCTCACCGTCATGCTGGAGACCTGGGTCGACCGGCTGCTGTTCGACGGCGACCGCGCCACGGGGGTCAGCGCCACGGCGAAGGACGGCACGCGCACCACCGTCAGCGCCCGCCGGGAGGTGATCCTGTGCGCGGGAGCGGTCGACTCGCCCCGGCTGCTCATGCTCTCGGGGGTCGGCAACGCCGGGGAACTGCGCGAGGTGGGCGTCGAACCCCGCCACGACCTGCCCGGCGTCGGCGAGAACCTGCTCGACCACCCCGAGTCGATCATCATGTGGGAGACCAGCAGGCCGGTCCCGACGAACACGGTGATGCACTCCGACGCGGGCCTGTTCGTGCGGCGCGACGACTCCGACCCGCGCCCGGATCTGATGTTCCACATCTACCAGGTCCCCTTCGACGACAACACGAGGCGGCTGGGCTACGAGTCCCCGCCCGACGGATACGCGGTCTGCATGACGCCGAACATCCCCCGTGCGCGCTCGCGCGGCAAGCTCCGCCTCGCCAGTAGCGACCCCCGCGAGAAGCCCGAACTGGACTTCCGGTACTTCACCGACCCCGAGGGCTACGACGAGAGGACGATCGTGGACGGCCTCAGGATCGCCCGCGAGGTCGCCGCCACCGAGCCGTTCCGGTCCTGGATCACCAGGGAGGTCGCCCCCGGCCCCGGTGTCCAGAGCGACGAGGAGCTGTCCGAGTACGGCCGTCGCGCCGCCCACACCGTCTACCACCCGGCGGGCACCTGCCGGATGGGCGCCGTTGACGACGACGGCGCCGTGGTCGACCCGCGCCTGCGCGTGCGCGGGCTGCGCGGCTTGCGGGTGGCCGACGCGTCGGTGTTCCCCACGCTGCCGACGCCCAACCCCATGGTCATGGTCCTGGCCTTGGGCGAGCGCGCCGCCGACCTCATCCGCCAGGACGCCCTGGCCGGGGAGGACACGCGGTGAACCCCCCGGAGTCCGGGGCCACCGATCCCCGTACGCGGGAGAACCCGAAGGTGTGACGGGGCCGGCTGCCCGAGGGCGCCGCGGACGGTTGAGCCGACCGGGGCGGCCGGGGACGGGGGCCCCTGTCCCGGACGCTTCCTCGGAATTCCGCAGGATGCCGAAAAGTAGCACCGTCGGTACTACTCGCCGCCTATCATGGGGGCATGTCCGCTGAGAAGCTCTCCGTGTCCCTCGACTCCGAGACCGTCGCCCGCGCCCGGCGTGCGGCCGACCGGGACGGCGTTCCGCTGTCCAGATGGCTGGACAGAGCCGCGAGACGGGCGGCGGACCTGGAGGAGGCCCGGATCGCCCTGGAGGAGCACTTCGCCGTGTTCGGTGAGCCCACAGCCGAGGCGGAGGCGCAGGCGCGGTCGGTGATCGAGGCGACCGGCATCGGCCGTCCGGTTCCAGCGGACGACGACCGTGCCAACCAGGCGGCGCTCGCCTACCTTGACCGTTACGGTGAAGTGGGTGACGAATGAGGGTGTTGTGTCCACGGGGACTCGTGCTGGACGCGGGTGCTCTGCGCGAGGCGGAGGCGAACCCCAGGGGAATGGTGTGGTCCCTGTGCCGTGAGGAGAACCGGGCCGGGCGCCAGCCCCTGGTACCCACGACGGTGCTGGCCCAGATCTGGCGGGGCGGCGCGCGCCAGGCCGGACTCGCCCACGTGGTGAAGGGCTGCGAGATGATTGGGGTCGACGATCCGATGGCCCGCAGGATCGGCAAGCTCCTGGGCATCTCCGGCACGAGCGACATCGTGGACGCCATGGTGGTCCTGGTCGCCATGGAGACGGGGGCGACGGTCCTCACCTCCGACCCGGTGGACATCGGCAAGATCGCCGAGGCCGTGAAGGCACGGATCCCCCTGGTTACCGTCTGACCGGCCGGTGAGCCGATGCGCGCCGGGGGCGGGGCCCGTGCCCCAGTCCCCGGCGGCGCTTCCGGGAACCGCTACCGCTTGACCCCCTTGCCACGGCGGGCGCGGAACATGAGAATTCCTCGTGTCCACCGAGGAAGCGGAGGGCCATGCGCCGGGACCTGCTCGCCGCCGCCGTCGGAACCGTGCTGTTCCTGGACGCCCTCCGGGTGTTCCTGCCGTCCCTGATCACCGTGTTCGGCCAGGCCGGGACGACCGATCCCGCGCTGATGGGCGCGTTCGCGCTCGCCTGGTTCCTGGCCCCGTTCCCCTTCGTCCCCCTCGCCCGCCGGATCCCGCCCACGGCCATGGCGGGCGCCGCCGTCGTGGCGATGGCGGCGGGTCGCCTGGCGCTCCAGGCCACCGAGGGCGGCGACCCGCAGCTGTACGTCTCCGCGGCCACGGTCGGCGCGGGGACCGTGTGGCTGGTGTGCACCGCGATGGCGTCCACCGTCGACGGGCGCCTGTGCGGACGCGAGGTGGTGACCGGGGTCGTGGCCGCGATCGCGGCCACCGCGGTCGTACGCTCCCTCTTCGGCGCGATCGACCTCGTGTGGTGGCCGACCCCCCTGGCATGGGCGCCGGTTGCCGCGGAGGTCGGCCTCCTCCTGGTGCTGCTGCTCAACGTCCGGGACACCGCCCCGGGGCCCGCCCGCCCCGTGCCGCCCCGGGCCTGGCTGGTCCTGGGCCCCCTGTTCTTCCTCACCGGCCTGTACACCGCCAATCCGGCGGTGGGGCAGACCCTCGCGGGGTCACCGCTGGGCGCGGCGGCCGTCGCCACGGGCGCCGTGCTGTCGGTGGGCCTCGTCCGGCGCCCGCTCCTTCTGGGCCGGAGCCGGTGGGCGGCCCCCGCCGTGCTCCTGGCCGCGCTGGCGTGGCTGGCCTGGGCGTCCTCGGACGGGGTGGCCCCGGGCGCGACGGCCCTGCCGTCCACGGCGGCGCTGGTCGCCGGACAGCTCGCCCTGGCCGCCTGCGCGGGCCGGGCCGTGCTCGTCCGGCCCGGGCGGGCGTCGGCGGCGCGCAGCGGGCTGGCCGCCGCGTCGGGTCTGCTGGTGTTCGTGGTGCTGGTGTTCGCGTTCTACTCCGCCTACGACCTGTACGTGCCCAACGCGTACGTGCCCTTCCTCGCCGCGGCCCTGCTGCTGCCCGCCGTGTCCTCCCGAGTTCCGGAGGTCCGTGAGCCTCCGCGTCCGCGCGCACTCGCGCTGACCGCCGGGGCGGCCGCGCTCACCCTGGCTGCCACCTCCCTCTGGCCCGTGTTCCTGTCCCGGACGCTCGCGCCCGTACCCGCGAGCGGGGCGGAGGGGGTGCGCGTGGCCGCCTACAACGTGCGGATGGGTTTCGGCATGGACGGCCGGTTCTCCGTCGCCGAGCAGGCCGGGGCGCTGAGCCGCCTGGACGCCGACGTCGTCGTCCTCAGCGAGGTGGACCGGGGCTGGCTGCTCAACGGCGGCAACGACGTGCTGTCCCGGCTCGCGCTCGAACTCGGCATGACCGCCCACTGGGGACCGGCCGACGGGCCGCTGTGGGGTGACGCCGTGCTCACCTCCCTGCCGGTCACCCGCCAGCAGCGGCACCCGCTCACGCCGAGCGGCCCCACCGGGGCCCAGGCGCTGGAGGTGACCGTGGACCACTGCGGCACCGGGATCACGGTGGTCTCCACCCACGTGCAGCCAGCCGACCGCGACTTCCGCGCGGAGTCCTCCCGGCGCCAGCTGCGCGAGATCGCGGAGATCGCCCGTCGGGCGCGGGAGCGCGGAACGCCCGTCGTGGTGGCGGGGGACCTCAACATCGAACCGGACGACCCCGCCTGGGGCCTGCTCACCGAGCACGGACTGCTCGACGCGTTCCGGGACGCGCGTCCCTTCCCCACCCTGCCGGGGGAGACCGGCTCCGACCAGCAGATCGACCACGTCCTGCACACCGGGGACCTGGCGCCGAGCGATCCGGCCAACCCGGACGTGCCCCACTCCGACCACCGGCCGGTGGCCGTCACGCTGACCCCGGTCGCCTGACCGTCAGGGGGAGGGGTGTTCGTACCTGCGGCGCCTGGACACCCAGTACACGTTCACGCACGCGGCGACGAAGCCCGCGCCGAGCAGGACGACCAGCCAGAGCTGGTCGGTCCACACGTACGCGGCGATCGCGCCGAGCAGCAGTACCAGGGCGCCGAACACGGCCAGCACCGCGCGGAAACCCAGGGCGCTCGCCGGACGCTCGTGGCTGCCCAGGGGGCCCTTCAACCTGCCGCGTCGCATGACGTCCGCTCCCTTCCGTCGCCGTACGCTCCCGGTTCCCGCGTGGGACCCGGTCCACCGATTCTCCCCGGTCCCCTACCCAGCCAGAGGCAACCACGCGGAAAACCTCCTCCGGGCGCCGCACGCGAAGGCGCGGGAGCGGCCACCGGGTCCGGGAGGGACGTCCCGGACCGCTACGTCTCCGCACCGGGCGGGACCCTGGTGATCGTCGCCGACTCCGGTGACGAGCGGACGAGGGCCGGCCGAGACGACGCGGCGGGGGCGCCCCGAAGGACGCCCCCGCCGCGAACGGTCAGTGTCACACACCGTCCATCAGGGCGGGCAGGGCCGCCTCGTAGGAGGCGCGCAGGTCGGTCAGCGCGATCTCCACGGCACCGCCGGGGTGCGTGACCGACAGGGTCTCACCGCCCACGACGCCGATCTGCTCCACCGGCACGCCGTGCTCGTTGGCCAGCGCCACGAACGCCTCCTCCTCGCCCGGCCGCACCGCGACGACCGCGCGGGCGCCGGACTCGCTGAACAGGGCGGTGAACACGTCCCCGTCCACGGTCACCCGCACGCCCCGGCCGCCGCGCATCGCCGACTCGGCCAGCGCGACCGCCAGGCCGCCGTCGGACAGGTCGTGCGCGGCCTCGGCCAGGCCCCGCTCGGCGGAGGCGGCCAGCACCTCGCCCAGGGCGGCCTCGGCGGCCAGGTCCACCCGCGGCGGCAGGCCGCCCAGGTGGCCGTGGACCGTGTCGGCCCACGCCGAGCCGCCGAACTCCGGCCGGGTCTCGCCCAGCAGGAACACCCGGGCGCCGTCGGTGTCGAACGACGTCCGCAGCCGGGTGCGCACGTCGTCGATCACGCCGAGCACACCGATCACCGGGGTCGGGTTGATCGCCACGTCACCGGTCTGGTTGTAGAAGCTCACGTTTCCGCCGGTCACCGGGGTGCCCAGCTGCTGGCAGGCGTCGGCCAGCCCGCGGGTGGACTCGGCGAACTGCCACATCACCCCGGGGTCCTCGGGCGAGCCGAAGTTGAGGCAGTTGGTCACCGCCAGCGGGCGCGCGCCCGTGGCGGCGACGTTGCGGTAGGCCTCGGCGTAGGCCAGCTGCGTGCCCGTGTACGGGTCCAGCCGGGTGAAGCGGCCGTTGCCGTCCGTGGACAGGGCCACGCCGCGGTGGGAGTCGTCGGAGACGCGGATCATCCCGGCGTCGTGCGGGGTGGAGACCACCGTGTCGCCGCGCACGTAGCTGTCGTACTGCTGGGTGACCCACGTCGGGTCGCCCACGCCCGGGGCGCCCAGCACGCGCAGCACCTGCTCGCGCAGCTCGGCGTCGCCGGAGGGCCGGGGCAGCTTCCCGGCGTCGTCGGCCTGGAGCGCGTCCTGCGAGGCCGGGCGCGCGTACGGGCGCTGGTAGACGGGGCCCTCGTCGGAGGCGGTCCGCGGCGGCATGTCCACCACGGTCTCACCGTGCCAGGTCATCACCAGGCGACCGCCGCGCTCGGCCTCCTCGGGGGTCACGTCGGTGACCTCGCCGATCTCGGTGGCCAGGATCTGCCACTTGTCGCAGATGGCCAGGAACTCGTCCAGCTTCGCGGGCTCGACGATCGCCATCATGCGCTCCTGCGACTCGCTCATGAGGATCTCCTCGGGAGTGAGCCGGTGGTCGCGCAGCGGGACCCGGTCCAGCTGGACGCGCATGCCGCCGGTGCCGCCCGCGGCGAGTTCGGTGGTGGCGCAGGACACGCCCGCCGCCCCCAGGTCCTGGATGCCGACGACCAGGTCCTTCTCGAACAGCTCCAGGCTGCACTCGATGAGCAGCTTCTCCATGAACGGGTCGCCGACCTGCACGCTGGGCCGCTTGGCGTGCGACTCGTCGTCGAAGGTGGCGCTGGCCAGCACCGATGCGCCGCCGATCCCGTCGGGGCCGGTGGTGGAGCCGAACAGCACCACCTTGTTGCCCGGGCCGGGCGCCTGCGCCAGCTTGATGTCCTCGTGCCGCATCACGCCGACGCACAGCGCGTTGACCAGCGGGTTGCCGATGTACCCGGCGTCGAAGCCGATCTCGCCGCCGATGTTGGGCAGGCCCAGGCAGTTGCCGTAGAAGGAGATGCCCGACACCACGCCGGGCAGCACCCGCTTGGTGTCGTCGGCGTCGGCCGGGCCGAACCGCAGCGCGTCCATCACCGCGACGGGGCGGGCGCCCATGGTGAGGATGTCGCGCACGATGCCGCCCACGCCGGTGGCCGCGCCCTGGTGCGGCTCCACGTAGGAGGGGTGGTTGTGCGACTCGATCTTGAACGTGACCGCGCGGCCGTCGCCGACGTCCACCACGCCCGCGTTCTCACCCATGCCGACGAGCAGGGCGTCGTTCTCGGGCGCCTTCTCCCCGAACTGGCGCAGGTGCACCTTGGACGACTTGTAGGAGCAGTGCTCGCTCCACATGACCGAGTAGATGGCCAGCTCGGCGGAGGTGGGGCGGCGGCCCAGGATCTCGCGTACCCGCTCGTACTCGTCCTTGGCCATACCCAGTTCGGCGTACGGCTGGGGTGTGTCGGGGTTGTCGTGCGCCACGGCGACGGTGTCGAGACCAGGTGCTTCAGACATGCGTGGTTCCGTTCGGGGTGTTCGGGTGGAAGCCGGGCCGTGGCGTCCGACCAACGGCGCGGAAGGTCGGGTCAGGGCGTTTGGGGCCCGCTCGCGTCGCCGAGCATCAGCGTCGCCGGGGACTCGGGTTCGTCGTGGGCGGAGGTGTCGGCCAGCATGTGTTCGCCGTCGCTGAGGAAGACCTGCTCCTCGGGTGCTCCCTGGGGCTCCTGCTCCTCCCAGCCCCGGCCGAGGAGGTGGGAGACCACCGTGTCGACGGTCTCGCGCGAGTCCTCGGTCAGCTCACCGTCCTCGGTCATGACCATCACCAGCCGGACGCACTCGGTGCCCTCGCAGTAGACGTCGGCCTCCGGGTCGGAGACGTAGGACAGACCGGAGGGCGCCTGGCCGAGCACGTCCACGTCCGGCGGCGGGTTCTGGGACGGAGCGCCGCCCTGGCCCCCGTCCTGCTGGCCCTGGGGAGGGGGCGAGGCGACGGGTGCCGAGCCGATGGCGTTGAACAGGCCGATGCCCGCGGACACCACCAGTCCGACCACGACCAGCCCCACGAGGACGAACATCGTCCTTCTGGAGCGCAGCAGCCCCATCATCGGCCAACCCTCCAGTTCGGGATGCGGCTCAGGCGTTCACCGGCGAACCGGCGGCCAGGTGGGCGAGGATCGAGGAGAAGAAGCCCAGGCCCTCGTCGGAGGGGCCGGTGAGCGTTTCGACGGCGTGCTCGGGGTGCGGCATGAGGCCGACGACGTTCCCGTGCTCGTTGGTGATCCCGGCGATGTCGCGGCGGGAGCCGTTGGGGTTGCCGCCGACGTAGCGGACCACGACGCGGCCGGTGGCCTCCAGCTCGTCCAGGGTGTGCTCGTCGGCGACGTAGCTGCCCTCACCGCTCTTGAGCACCACCAGGATCTCCTGGCCCTCGGTGTAGGCGCCGGTCCACGCGGTGCCGGTGTTCTCCACGCGCAGCACCTGGTCGCGGTTGACGAACCGCAGCGAGGAGTTGCGGGTCAGGGCTCCGGGCAGCAGGTGGCTCTCGCACAGGATCTGGAAGCCGTTGCAGATGCCCAGGACCGGCAGCGCGCCCGAGCGGGCGGCCGGGACCAGCTCCGACATCAGGGGGGCGAACCGGGCGATGGCCCCGCAGCGCAGGTAGTCGCCGTAGGAGAAGCCGCCGGGCAGGACCACGGCGTCGACGCCCCTGAGGTCGGCGTCCGCGTGCCAGAGCGAGACGGGTTCGGCGCCCGCCAGCGCGACGGCGCGCGCGGCGTCCTTGTCGTCGAGGGAGCCGGGGAAGGTGACGACGCCCACACGGGCTGTCATGAGCACACTCCGAGAGATCGGGTCGAGTCCGTCCCCGCGTGGGGCGGGGAGAGTGCGGCGAGGGAGACGCCGCTGCCTGGCCCCGTCCCTGGGGACGGTGCGTCCGCACTCCGCAGCGTACCCGCTCACCTGTGGTCGGGTACGACGGCGGAACCCCTCGGGGGCCTTTCCTTTGGAGGATGCTCCGAACTCCGGTGGTCACGCACCGCGTTCCGGTGTGGCATTCCACAGGCGGAAACGGCGGTGTCGGAAGGGCCCTGTGTGATGCGTCACGGGGATGGTCCGCGGTCGCGGCGGGGCGGTGGACGCGCGCGTCGACGGCGCGGTCCGGGCCCTGGCCGGGGGCCGCCGCGTCCCGGGGCCGGGGGACACGCGGCTCGGCCCGCTCACATCAGGGCGTAGCGCTGGGCCGGCACCTGATCGGCGGCGCTCTCCTCCGGCGGTCCGTCGCAAGCCGTGAGCCGCTTGCGCAGCAGGACCGTGGTCCTTGGTTCCCCCTCGAAGGCGACCTCGTCCATGAGGTAGCGCATCAACAGAATGCCCCTGCCCGATTCCGCTTCCAGACCGGGGAGGGGCGTGTGGTCGGTGGTGAACCGCTCCGCGAGCGCCACGGGATCGGGCGCTCTCCCGGTATGGGATATCCGCAGTTCACACCATCGCCCGCCCATCTCCGCCTCGACCCTGTAGTCACGGGCCGGCCCGCCGTGGTCGATCGCGTTGGCACAGGCCTCGGAGACGGCCAGGAGGATGTCGTCGACGCAGTCCCCACACACTCCCGCGCGAACGAGGAGGGTGCCCAGGACATCGCGGGCGACGGCGACCGTGTACGCCTGCCTTGGGAGGGAGATCGAGAAATCGGCGTCCATTCGTACACCTCTCGTGCTCCGTTGTCGTGTTCATCCCGGCATGTTAGGAACCTTCCCCGAGGGCGGACGGAGTAAAACGAACAGCCGTGTCCCCGGCGGGGACACGGCTGTTCTCTCCGGCACTTCGGGCACGTCGGACACCGTGCGGACGAATTACCACGAATTTCCCCGCGGGTTTCCCGCGGCGGCGGAATCCGGGAGGGGCGCGGTGTGGGGAGTGCCTCGAATCACACGCGCGGAGGTCAGTCCTCCACGCGCACGCTGTACTCCTCGATGACGGTGTTGGCGAGGAGGGTCTCGGCCAGACGGCGGACGTCGGCGAGCTTGGCCTCGTCCACCGCGCCCTCCACCTCGACCTCGAAGCGCTTGCCCTGGCGGACCTGCTCGATCCCCTCGAAGCCCAGCCGGGAGCAGGCCCCGGCGATGGCCTGGCCCTGGGGGTCCAGGATCTCGGGCTTGAGCATGACGTCAACAACGACGCGGGCCACAGGGTCCTCCACAAGGAAAAGGGGTGTGCCGCACGTGCCTGCGGCGGGCGGGCCGCCTCCCCGGACCGGCGGGGAGGGGGACGTCGCAAGCGTACGGCACGCGCAAACGGGTAGGCATCCTGACCAGGAGGCGCGCCGGGCCTTTACCTCACGTTGGGCAGTACCGGTGACTGTTTCGGGGGTCCCGTGACTCGTATCACGCGGATTGATGTCATCATTGGAGGCCTGCGGCGGCGTCTTACACAGTGGAAGTGACCGTCCGGTCGTCCTGAGGGGGAATCTTGACGACTATCGAAATGGACCAGGCCTCCACGACCGGTGAGACCCGCGAGGGGGAGCAGACGCTGGACTTCGCCACCGCGGTGACACCGTTCGCCGACCAGCTCTACCCCACGGCCCTGCGGATGACCCGCAACCCCGCCGACGCGGAGGACCTCGTGCAGGAGACCTTCGCCAAGGCCTTCGCGAATTTCCACCAGTTCCGCGCGGGTACGAACCTGCGAGCCTGGCTTTACCGGATCCTGACCAACACCTTCATCAACAGCTACCGCAAGAAGCAGCGCGAACCGCGCCAGGAGACCACCGACGAGATCAAGGACTGGCAGCTCGCCGCCGCCGAGGCGCACACGTCCTCCGGCATGAGGTCGGCCGAGAACGAGGTCCTGGACCACCTGCCCGACTCCGACATCAAGCAGGCGCTCGCCCGCCTGCCCGAGGAGTTCCAGGAGGTCATCTACCTCGTCGACATCGAGGGCTACGCCTACAAGGAGGTGGCCGAGCGGATGGGGACGCCCCTGGGGACGGTCATGTCCCGGCTGCACCGCGCCCGCCGCCAGCTCCGTGAGATGCTCGCCGACTACGCCCGCGACCGCGGCATGAGGGTCCCCGCCTCCAGGGCGCACGCCGCCGCCGAGTAACCGGCCGCGCAGGGCCCGTCCCCGGGCCGGTGAGGGCCCGCGAGCACTGCCGGGCCGAGCGTCCCCGCGTCCCCGGCCGGTGTTCGGAGCGGCCGTGTCCCCCCGCCGGGCGGTTCCGGTCCACCCGGTGCGCAAGCCGTCCGAAGCCGATGGCGCGGGCCGGTGACGCCCAGGGGCCCCGGAGTTCCGTGAACCCGGTGTCCGGGCGGATCGGCCACGTCCCCCCGCGACACGTCCCCCGCGAACCGTGCCGGTGACGCCCCGGAGCCGACGCCGGTGTCCTCTTCGAACCCGGGAAACGAGTGTCCCCCGGGTCCGATGCTCCCGACCGGTACCCGAACCGGGCTCACGGGCGGGGCCCGTGGACCCCCGGACCGGTCACGCGTTCCGTTCCGCCACCGGGTTCGGGGTCGACTCCACGGGGGTCGTCTCCGGTCCCGTACGCCGCGTGCGCAGCCACACCACGGCCGTGATCGCGATGAGCAGGACGCAGGGCACGAGCATGACGGGCGACCCGGCGCCCACCGACCGGTCCATCCCCTCCATGAGGTCGGCGTGCGTGACGATGGTGATGAGGAAGGCGAGCGTGTTGTTGACCGCGTGAATGACCACGGCGATCTCCAGACCACCCGTGCGCCACGTGATGAGGGCGAGGGTGACGCCCATCGTGAAGTAGTACAGGTTGAGCCACGGGTCGAACGCCAGATGCGCCGCCATGAACAGCAGACTCGACACGAACACGCCGAGGACGAGGCTGGTGCGCGCGCCACGGCCCCAGCTCGCGGCGACGCGGAAGGCGAGCCCGCGGAAACCGTACTCCTCACCGGCCGACTGCAACGGTGCCAGCAGCACGGTGACGGCGAACATGGCGATGAGGTCGGCGAACAGCCAGGAGGTTTCGGGATAGGGCGTGAAGACGGAGAAGACGGCCAGGTAGACCGTCCAGACGGGCAGGATCACCAGGAGGGACCGCCCGAACACGTCGGCTCGGAAGAGCGACCGGACCGAATGCAGCGAGGCGCCCCTCACGCCGTAGAGCCACCGTTGGATGAGCATGCTCCACGGCAGCAGCAGGGCGAGCCCGAGCAGAGTGGAGGCCTGGGTGACGGGCGTGAACTCGTCCCCGCCCAGCATCACGCTGGAGCGGCCGAGCGCCAGGTCGGCGAACGCGCCGAGGAACCCGGCGGCGAAGGAGAAGACCAGCATCCCGCCCACGAAGAGGACGAGAGCGGCGATGCCGCGCCAGACGCGGCGCTTCTCGTGGGCGAGGACGCGGTGGTAGGGCACACCCGGCGGGACCGGACGGGGGCCGCGCCGCCGCCTGGTCTCGGGTGCGGGGTACTCGGGGCCCGCACCCGGGGCCGGGGGAGCCGTCCGGAGCGGTTGCGCGGGGGGATGTTCGTCGTCGCGGTTCATGTTCTGAACCTAGTTTCGGCGGATAGCGCACAGTAGTACCGCTGATCATCTGGTTTTTCCGCGTTTCACACCGATCGCCGCATGACGGTTGTCATGCGGGCGTGTCCGGAGGGGCCGCGGATCGGCACCCCGCGCCGGTGCCGGGGAACCGGGTGCGCGGCGCCCCCGGGCCCGTGCCGGAAGGCGTCCCCCGCACGCCGACCGGTGCGCGCGGGCGGGCGTTCCCCGTGTCGGGGCGGTTCTCGTGTCCCCCGGCCCCTTCGCGGGCCGCGCGGGTCGCGGCCACGTCCTCGAAAAGTCGTTGGAAACCCTTGTAAGTGCTAGGAAGCCCTGGTAATCGCACTGGTGGGGGATCGGGGATCATGGGGCCCGCAGCTGAAAAGGTGACGCTGAGGGCTTGCGCTCTCCATGGTGAGTTCTGTCACGATATGGAGAGGGCTGTCCAACTCCCGCCCACCACCCCGGGTGGGACGAGGACCGTGATTCGGCCGATCAGCGTTCACCCACGCGAATTCGGCCCCGAGAACCCGAGGGAGCAACGTGTCGGACACGACCGTGCACGAGGAACCGGAGCTGATCCAGCTCCTGACACCGGAAGGGGAGTTGACGGGGCACCCCGACTACCCCCTGGACATCAGCGCCGAGGAGATCCGCGCCCTGTACCGCGACCTGGTCCTGGTGCGCAGGTTCGACAGCGAGGCGGTCTCCCTCCAGCGCCAGGGCGAGCTGGGCCTGTGGGCCTCGCTGCTGGGCCAGGAGGCCGCGCAGATCGGCTCCGCACGCGCGCTGGGCGCGAAGGACATGGCCTTCCCCTCCTACCGCGAGCACGGCGTCGCGTGGTGCCGGGGCATCGAGCCCCGTGAACTGCTCGGCATGTTCCGCGGCGTCACCAACGGGGGCTGGGACCCCCACGAGCACGGCTTCCACCTGTACACGATCGTCATCGGCAGCCAGGCCCTGCACGCCACCGGCTACGCCATGGGCGTCCAGCGCGACGGCGCCGTCGGCGAGGACGGCACCGCCGTCATCTCCTACTTCGGCGACGGGGCCACCAGCCAGGGCGACACCAACGAGGCGTTCAACTTCGCCTCGGTCAACAACGCCCCGGTGGTCTTCTTCTGCCAGAACAACCAGTGGGCGATCTCCGAACCGCTGGAGCGCCAGGCCCGCGTGCCCATCTACCGGCGCGCCGCCGGGTTCGGCTTCCCCGGCCTGCGCGTGGACGGCAACGACGTCCTGGCCTGCCTGGCCGTGACCCGGGCCGCGCTGTCCAACGCCCGCGAGGGCAACGGCCCCACGCTCGTGGAGGCGTTCACCTACCGGATGGGCGCCCACACCACCAACGACGACCCCACCCGCTACCGCGCGTCGGCCGAGCTCGACGAGTGGAAGGCCAAGGACCCGATCCTGCGGGTCCGCCGCTACCTGGAGCGGGGCGGCCACGCCGACGAGGAGTTCTTCGCGTCCGTGGACGCCGAGGCGGACCGGCTGGGCGAGCAGGTGCGCACCGAGTGCCGGTCCCTGCCCGACCCCGAGCCCCTCGACATCTTCCACGAGGTCTACGCCGAGCCCAACGTCCACATCGACCAGCAGCGGTCCGAGTTCGCCGACTACCTGGCCTCCTTCGAGGGCGCGGGCGCGGAAGGGGGCCGTTAGGCCATGGGAACCAACCTCACCATCGGCAAGGCCATCAACGCCGGCCTGCGCGCCGCCATGGAGCACGACCCCAAGGTCCTGGTCATGGGCGAGGACGTCGGCAGGCTCGGCGGCGTCTTCCGGGTCACAGACGGCCTGCACAAGGACTTCGGCGCCGACCGGGTCATCGACACCCCCCTCGCCGAGTCCGGCATCGTCGGCACCGCGATCGGCATGGCCATGCGCGGCTACCGCCCCGTGGTGGAGATCCAGTTCGACGGCTTCTTCTTCCCGGCCGCGAACCAGACCTTCACCCAGCTGGCCAAGATGCGGCGCCGCTCGGCGGGCACGCTCAGCATGCCCGTGGTCATGCGCATCCCCTACGGCGGCGGCATCGGCGCGGTCGAGCACCACAGCGAGTCCCCGGAGGCCTACTTCACCCACACCGCCGGGCTGCGCGTGGTGTCGGTGGCCAACCCCGAGGACGCCTACTGGATGATCCAGCAGGCCGTGCGCTCCGACGACCCGGTGATCTTCCTGGAGCCCAAGCGGCGCTACTACGAGAAGGCCGAGGTCGACACCGGGGCGTCCATCGCCGAGGCCGCCCCGATGGGCGCCGCGCGCGTGGTCCGTCCCGGCACGGACGTGACCCTCCTGGCGTACGGGCCCATGGTCAAGACGGCGCTCCAGGCCGCCGAGGCCGACACCGACCACTCCGTCGAGGTGGTCGACCTGCGTTCGCTGTCCCCAGTGGACTACCCGACCCTGTTCGCCTCGGTGAAGAGGACGGGGCGCCTGGTCGTCGCCCACGAGGCCCCCCTCTCCGGCGGCCCCGGCGCGGAGATCGCCGCCCGGGTCACCGAGGAGTGCTTCTACCACCTGGAGTCGCCGGTC
The DNA here is from genome assembly GCF_000381685.1 of Nocardiopsis sp. CNS-639. Classification (NCBI taxonomy): domain Bacteria; kingdom Bacillati; phylum Actinomycetota; class Actinomycetes; order Streptosporangiales; family Nocardiopsidaceae; genus Nocardiopsis; species Nocardiopsis sp. CNS-639. The sequence goes on along the minus strand of NZ_KB906875.1, from coordinate 2,033 downwards.
ATCCGCGTGGCCGCGTTCGACACCCCCTACCCGCAGTCCCGGCTGGAGGAGCACTACCTGCCGGACCTGGACCGGGTTCTGGACGGTGTCGACCGGGCGTTCGCGTACTAGGGATCGGGGAAACCGAAGGACATGGCGATTTCCAAGAACGAACCCGCCGTCGGCGGAGTGCAGTCGTTCAAGCTGCCCGACGTCGGGGAGGGCCTGGTCGAGGCCGAACTCCTCTCCTGGTACGTCAAGCCGGGTGACGAGGTCAAGGTCAACCAGATGATCTGCGAGATCGAGACCGCCAAGGCGGTCGTCGAACTCCCCAGCCCGTTCGCGGGGACGGTGCGCGAGCTGCTGGCCGAGGAGGGCCAGACCGTGGAGGTCGGCGCGGTGATCATCACCGTGGACGACGGCTCCGGCGGTTCCGCCCCGGAGGCCGCCCCGTCGGCGGACTCCGAGGAGCGGGAGAAGCCGCTGGTCGGCTACGGCGAGAAGGCGGCCTCCACCCAGCGCCGCCCGCGCCGCCGCCCGGGCCCCTCGGCGCCGGTGGCGCCGCCCGTGCCGCGAGTCAGCGAGCCCGCGCCCGCCGACACGCCCGCGGTGCGGGAGACGCAGGCGGCCCCTGCTCCCGCCCCGGCCCCGGGATCGGGCCGCCCGCTCGCCAAGCCGCCGGTGCGCAAGCTGGCCAAGGACCTCGGCGTGGACCTGGCGTCGGTCACCCCCACGGGGGAGAACGGCGTCGTCACCCGCGAGGACGTGCGGGCCGCGGTCGGCCAGGCTCCGGGGGGGCCGGAGACCGCGGCGGTCGCGGAGACCGCGGAGGCCGCCCCCGCGGCGGCCGTGGACCGCACCGCGCGCGAGCGGCGCGTGCCCGTCAAGGGAGTGCGCAAGCACACGGCCGCGGCGATGGTCGACAGTGCGTTCACCGCTCCGCACGTCACCGAGTTCCTCCAGGTGGACGTCACCAGGACGATGAAGGCGGTCGCGCGCCTGCGCGAGCGGCCCGACTTCGCCGACGTGCGGGTGTCCCCGCTGCTGCTGGTCGCCAAGGCCCTGCTCATGGCGGTCCGGCGGCACCCGGAGGTCAACGCCTCCTGGGACGAGGAGAACCAGGAGATCGTGGTCAAGAACTACGTGAACCTGGGGATCGCGGCGGCCACCGAGCGCGGCCTGGTGGTGCCCAACATCAAGGACGCCGACGCCATGACCCTGCCGGAGCTGGCGGCGGGGCTGAAGCGGCTGACCGACACCGCCCGGGCGGGCAAGACCAGCCCGGCGGACATGTCCGGCGGCACCATCACCATCACCAACGTCGGCGTGTTCGGCGTGGACGCGGGCACCCCGATCCTCAACCCGGGCGAGGCGGCCATCCTCGCCTTCGGGCAGATCCGGGACATGCCCTGGGTGCACAAGGGCAAGCTCAAGGTCCGCAAGGTGACGACCCTGTCGCTGTCCTTCGACCACCGCCTGGTCGACGGTGAGCTGGGCTCCAAGGTGCTGCGCGACATCGGCACGGCGCTGGAGGACCCGGAGCTGACCGCCCTGGCCTGGGGCTAGGGGCTTTCGGAGAGCGGGTGAGGGGGCCGGTGCGCGTACGCCGCACCGGCCCCCTTCCGCGAGGGGAGCCCGCCCCCGGAGGGTCCAAGGAGGGTTACGGGGTGCCGTCCCCGCAGTCGACGTAGTCGGTGATGCTGGCCGTGTACTCCTCGTGGGTGTCGAGGGTCTCCCAGAACTCGTCCATGTAGGCGTCGACGAACTCGTCGCCGCTGACGGGTTCGCCGCACCAGGTGACCTCGTTGAATTCGGTGGCGTTGGCCAGAGCGGCGTCGATCCGGCTGATGGGACTGGCCTCTTCGGCGCGCCACTCGTCATAGTCGAGTTCGACGGTGTATCCGTCCTCGGTCTCCTGGAGGACGCGGGCTTCGAACAGCCTGTCCCGGCTGCCGGTGCTGTTCTCGAGAACCTCTTCTGGGTCGTTCTCGACGAGCATGCGGTCGAGGGTGTGGAGCATGACCTGCCGTTCGACCCAGAACTGCGAAACGTAG
>NZ_KB906874.1:0-102202 GCF_000381685.1 Nocardiopsis sp. CNS-639 | reverse complement strand
CCTTCCTGGGCGGGATCGGCTTCCTGGTCGCCTACTTCCTCTTCAGCTCCAGTGCGATCGCGGACCCGCAGATCGCCCAGTACTCGAACATGCTGCTGGGCGGCACGCTGACGCTGGCGATGTTCGGCATCGGTGCGGGTATGACGGTGTGGGCTCGTCAGGTGATGCCGCACTACGAGGTGGCCTCTCCCTATGACGAGCTGCCCTCGGACGAGAAGGAGAAGGGTTCGTTCAGCGCCTTCTTCATGCAGGGCGCCGACGAGAGCGGTTTCACCAAGCGTCCGCTGATGCGCCGCACGCTCATCCTGGCGATGCTGCCGCTGGGGCTGGCGCCGATCGTGCTGCTGCGCGACACCGGCCCGCTGCCCGGCGACAAGCTCAAGACCACGCCGTGGCGCAACGGCCGCCGGATGTACGTCGAGGGCACCCACCGCGCCATCCGCGCGGAGGACTTCGAGAACGACCCCAACGGGATGATCTCCGCCCTCCCCGCGATCGACGACGACCACTACCCGCACGGCATCAGCCTCAACGACCAGGCCAAGTCCGTCATCCTCCTGATCAAGGTCCCCGAGGAGGACTGGCAGGAGCGGATGACCGAGGAGGTCGAGGGCGCCGACGGCCAGACGCGTCTGAACTGGACGCACAACGGCATCGTCGCCTACTCCAAGATCTGCACCCACGTGGGCTGCCCCGCGGCCCTGTACGAACGCACGACGCACCGCATCCTGTGCCCGTGCCACCAGTCGACGTTCGACGCCTCCAACGCCGCCGAGGTCGTGTTCGGTCCGGCGCACCGGCCGCTGCCCCAGCTGCCGATCGGCGTCGACGACGAGGGCTACCTCATCGCGACCGGCGACTTCGTCGCGCCGCCGGGTCCGACGTTCTGGGATTACGCGAAGGACTAGCCGATGAGTAAGACCACGCAAGCACCCAAGGCGCTTCGCGGCGTCGGCAACTTCATCGACGACCGCTTCCACCTGGCCAAGACCGGCGAGAAGAACCTGCGCAAGGTCTTCCCGAACCACTGGTCGTTCATGCTGGGCGAGATCGCGCTGTACTCGTTCATCATCCTGCTGCTCACGGGTGTCTTCCTCACGCTCTGGTTCAAGCCGAGCATGGTGGAGGTCGTCTACGACGGCTCCTACGAGCGCCTCCAGGGCGTTCTGATGTCGGAGGCCTACGCCTCCACGCTCCACATCACCTTCGAGGTGCGCGGCGGGCTCCTGGTCCGCCAGATCCACCACTGGGCCGCGCTGATCTTCGTGGCGTCGTTGGTCGTGCACATGCTCCGGGTGTTCTTCACCGGCGCGTTCCGCAAGCCGCGCGAGATCAACTGGCTGATCGGCGTCGCGATCTTCGTCCTGGCGCTGCTGGAGGGTCTGTTCGGCTACTCGCTGCCCGACGACCTGCCCTCGGGCATGGGCGTGCGGGTCCTCCAGGGCGTCGTCCTGGCGATCCCCCTGGTGGGTTCCTACCTGTCGATGTTCCTCTTCGGCGGGGAGTTCCCCGGCGAGGACATCATCTCGCGGCTGTACATGCTGCACGTGCTGGCGCTGCCGGCGCTGCTGCTGGGTCTGATCGTCGCGCACTTCATGATCCTGTGGCACCAGAAGCACACCCAGTACCCCGGTACCGGGCGCACGGACAAGACCGTGGTCGGAACGCCCATGTTCCCGGCCTTCGCGGTCAAGGCGGGCGGGTTCTTCTTCTTCACGTTCGCCGTGATCGCGCTGCTGGGCGCGTTCGTGCAGATCAACCCGATCCACCTGTTCGGGCCCTTCAGTCCGACGTCCATCACCTCCGGGCTCCAGCCCGACTGGTACCTGGGCTTCATGGAGGGTTCGCTGCGCATCTTCCCGAACTGGTTCGACTTCTCCATCGGGGGCTACCCGTTCATCATCGGCGTGCTCATCCCCGGGCTGGGGATCATGGGCCTGCTCTTCGGTGCCCTGGGCGCGTGGCCGTTCATCGAGCAGTGGATCACCGGCGACAAGCGCGCGCGTAACGTCGCCGACCGTCCGCGCAACGCGCCGGTGCGCACCGGTGTGGGCGTCGCCGGGATCATCTTCTACGGTGTGCTGTGGATGTCCGGATCCAACGACATCATCTCGGAGACCTTCTCGATCAGCCTGTACATGACCACGTACATCTTCCGTGTGCTGGTCATCGTGGGTCCGATCGCGGCCTTCTTCATCACCAAGCGCATCTGCCTGGGGCTGCAGCGCCGTGACCGGGAGACCCTGGAGCACGGCTACGAGAGCGGCACCATCCAGCAGCTGCCCAGCGGTGAGTTCGTGGAGGTGCACAAGCACAGCTCCCCGGAGACGGTGCACGTTCTGGAGAGCAAGCCGGTCATCACCTCGACGGCCCTGAAGGACGACGCCGACGTGGACGGCAAGGGTGTGGAGAACCCCGAGGCCCGCAAGGGCAGCGGCAAGCTCCGCAAGGCCCTGGCGCGTTGGTACACCAAGGACGACGTGTCCCTGGATGGCGTGGAGGCGCACAACGGCCACCACCCGCACCACTCCTCCACGGGGGCGGAGAAGGAGGCGGCCCACCACTAGCGCGCCCACACGTGGGTGACGGACCCGGCCGCGGTGCGGCCGGGTCCGTCGTGTTCCCGGAGCACGGGCCCGCACACGGCGGGAGCCGACCGCCCCCGTGCGAGGTCGGTCGGCTCCCGTGTGTCCGGTGTGGGCGGCGGAGCGCTCAGCCGGCGTAGATGTCGTCGATCTCCTTGCTCCACTGCTTGCTGACCACGTGGCGCTTGACCTTCAGGGAGGCGGTCATCTGGCCGCTCTCCTCGGTGAAGTCGCTGGGCAGGATCTTGAACTTCTTGATCCCCTCGGCCTTGGACACCGCGTTATTGGCGTTGTCCACGGCCTCCTGGATGGCGGCGTTCAGGTCCGCGTCCCCGGTCAGGTCGGCGATCTCGCCGCTCTTGCCGTTGGCCTCGCGCCACTGGACGAACGACTCGGGGTCGATCGTGATCAGCGCGGCGATGAACTTGCGGTTGTCTCCGACCACCATGCACTGGCTGACCAGGGCGTGGGCGCGGATGCGGTCCTCCAGGACGGCCGGGGCGACGTTCTTGCCGCCCGCGGTCACGATGATCTCCTTCTTGCGCCCGGTGACGCTCAGGAAGCCGTCGTCGTCCAGCGCGCCGAGGTCGCCGGTGCGGTAGAAGCCGTCCTCGGTGAAGGCCTCCTTGGTGGCCTTCTCGTTCTTCCAGTAGCCGACCATGATGTGGTCGCCCTTGAGCAGGATCTCGCCGTCCTCGGCGATCCTGATGGTGGTGCCGGGCAGCGGCTGGCCCACGGTGCCGATCTTGTTGAACTCGGGGCTGTTCACCGAGGTGGGGGCGGTGGTCTCGGTGAGGCCGTAGCCCTCGATGATGGTGAAGCCGATGCCGCGGAAGAAGTGGCCCAGACGCGCGCCCAGCGCGGATCCGCCGGAGACGGCGTACTCGGCGTTGCCGCCCAGGGCGGCCAGGAGCTTGCCGTAGACCAGCTTGCTGAACAGCGCGTGCTTGAGCTTGAGGCTCAGGGGGATCCGGCCGGTGGCCAGGGCCTTGCTGTAGGCGACGGCGGTGTCGGCGGCGGCGTTGAAGATCTTGCCCTTGCCCTCGGCCGCGGCCTTCTGCTCGGCCTTGGTGTAGACCTTCTCGAACACGCGGGGGACCGCGAGCAGGAAGGTGGGCCTGAACGCCGAGAACTGCTCGATCAGCTCGGGGCCGGTGGAGGGGAAGTGGCCGAGGGTGGCTCTGGCCTCGATCACCATGACCTGGACGAAGCGGGCGAAGACGTGGGCCAGCGGCAGGAACAGCAGCGTGGAGGGGTTCTCCCTGCTGCGCAGGACCTGGCGGGCCGGGCCCTCCAGCGCGTTGTGGGAGATGAAGAGGAAGTTGCGGTGGGTGAGCTCGCAGCCCTTGGGGCGGCCGGTGGTGCCCGAGGTGTAGATGAGGGTGGCGAGGTCGTCGGCCTTGACCGCGGTGCGGCGCTTCTCCAGAGCCTCGTCGCTCACCTCCGAGCCCGCGGAGCGCAGCTCGGCGTACCCGGGGTCGTCGAACCGCCAGACGGGGCCGAGCTCGGGGGTCCGGGCGCGGACCGACTCGACGCGCTCGGCGTGGGCGTCGTTCTCCACGAACGCGGCCTTGGCGCCGGAGTCGGTGAGGATCCACTCGATCTGCTCGGCGGAGGAGGTCTCGTAGATCGGGACGGTCACGCCGCCGACGGACCAGATGGCGTAGTCGACGACCGTCCACTCGTAGCGGGTGCGCGACATCAGGGCGACGCGGTCGCCGTGCTCGATGCCCGCGTCGATCAGGGCCTTGGCGTACGCGGCGATGTCGGCGTGCAGCTCCGCCACGGTGACGTCGTGCCACTGGCCGGACTCCTGGCGACGGGCGGTGACGGCGTTGGGCTCGCTGGCCGCGCGCGCGTAGAGCGTGTCGGTCAGTCGCGCGTCGTCGGAGATCTCAGCCTTCGCGGGAGAGCTGTATTCGCGCACGTGGTGCTCCTGGACGTGTACGGGTTCGGGTAGTACGGGACGTGATGACCGTAACAACACCACCCTACTCATGAGTAGAACACGTTGTCGTTCGGTATCCAACGGTGACCCTGGGTCGTGTCCGGCGCGGCGGACGCGCTGGTGCGCGGGCGGAGGAAGGAACGGATTCCTCCCTCGTACGCACGCGAGACTATACGCCCGACGTAGTGTTTGCGCACGTCGTGAGAACTATGTGCTGTATGTGAATTTTGTGTCCTTTGTAGGTTTTCACGGTCATTGCGGTTTCCCTCGGCCTCACTCACCGTAGCCGCGCACGCGCCCCTGATTCGCCCCTGAACCTGCCCTGAGAAACCTCCCCGGCGCCCGGAGGGCCGGTTACCGTGAAGCAGAACGCGGCGCGAAGGAGGAAGCTGACATGACGGAGAACACCGGTCGCAACGGCGGTCCGGGTGCGGGCAGGGGCGAGGACCCCGACCTCATCGACGACGCGCTGAAGCTGGTGACCACCCTTCAGCGCAGGCTGCTGACGGCCGGGGTCAAGCGCGGGGTGGACGCCGTGACCTCACCGCCCCCGAGCAAGGGCGACGTGTGGGAGGAGGCCATCCGCCTGGAGACGGGCGACCGGCGCCCCCCGCTGGAGGAACTCCTCGACATCGTGCGGACCTCCGGCCCCGAGGTCGTCGGGCACCTCGGCCGCGCCGGGCTGGCCGCGGTCGGGGCCCTGGGCCGCACCTGGGACGTGGTCGAGCGCTCCCTGGAGCAGACCCGCGCCGACGACGCCGCGGGGCGCCGCCCACAGGGCCGGACGCAGGGTGGCGAAAGGGCGACGGATGGCGAGGAACGCCAGGTCACCGCGGGGTGAACGGGAGGAGATCACGGTTCGACTCCGGGGGTGTCGGGGGTCGCCTCACGCCTGGTTTAATCAGATGGCATACATCATCTGAAAACACTTTGCCATGAACCTTGAGACTTATGTCAGAGTTCGGGCGTAAGTACGAAGGAGCTGCCCCCATGCTGACCATCGGCGTAGACATCGGCGGGACCAAGGTCGCCGCCGGGGTCGTCGACCCCGAAGGGCAGATCCTCGACAAGGTCAAGTACCCCACCCCCTCCAACGACCCGCAGGCCCTGGCCGACGTCGTGGCCAGGGCCGTCGGGGAGCTGCGCGGCCGACAGGACGCCGACTCCGTCCGGGCTGTCGGGGTGGGGGTGGCGGGATTCGTGGACGAGGACCGCGCCACCGTCCAGGTCGCCGTCAACCTCGGCCTGCGCGACGAGCCCCTCCGGGACCACGTCCAGGAGCGCGTCGGGCTGCCCGTGGTCATCGAGAACGACGCCAACGCCGCCGCCTGGGCCGAGGCCAGGTTCGGCGCCGGGCGCGGCAGCGACCACATCGTGTGCATCACCCTGGGCACCGGCATCGGCGGCGGCCTGGTCATCGGCGGCGCCCTGCACCGCGGCCGCTACGGCGTGGCCGCCGAGGTCGGGCACTACCGGATGGTCCCGCACGGGCGCCGCTGCGCCTGCGGCAACCACGGCTGCTGGGAGCAGTACGCCAGCGGCCGCGCCCTGGTCGCCGAGGCCCAGGACCTGGCGCTGACCGACCCCGTGGCCGCCGAGCGCATGCTCAAGCTCGCCGACGGCGTCATCGACCAGGTCGAGGGCCACGTCATCACCCAGGCGGCGCTGGAGGGGGACAGGGCCGCCCTGGAGTGCTTCGCCAAGGTTGGGGAGTGGGCCGGACACGGCCTGGCCGACCTCGCCGCCATCCTCGACCCCGAGTGCTTCGTCCTGGGCGGCGGTGTCTCCGACGCCGGGTCCATCCTGCTGGACCCGGTCCGCGCCGCCTTCGCCCGCAACGTCCCGGGCCGCCCCGGGCGCCGCATGGCCGAGGTGCGCCTGGCCGAACTCGGCGGAGAGGCGGGCATCGTCGGCGCCGGCGACCTCGCCCGGCACTGACCCGGGCCCCGAGAAGCGGACGGCCCCCGCGACCCCCACCGTGGGGGCGCGGGGGCCGTCCGCTTCCCGGGCCGCCGCGCGGGCTACTCCTGGGCGGCGGCCGGGTCCGCGGCGTCCCCGCCCTCGCGCCTGTCCCTGCGCGCCGCCCGCTTCTCCTCGCGGCGGGTCCGCCGCTCCCCCTTGCGCCGCTCGCGCTCGGTCCGCCTGCGGTCCTTGTCGCTGGCGTGCTGCTCGCGTTTGGCCTCCTTGGCCTCCGCCTCCAGCTCGGCCTTGACCGACTGCGCGTAGCGGTCCACGTACTCCTGGCCGGACAGCTCCATCAACGCGTACATGATCTCGTCGGTGACGGCCCGCAGCACGCGCGGGTCCTTCTCCATGCCGTGGTAGCGGGAGAAGTCCAGCGGCTTGCCGAACTTGACCTTGGGGCGCACGCCCAGCTTGGGCACCGTGCGGCCGGGGGGCATGATCTTCTCCAGGTTGATCATCGCCATCGGCACCACCGGGGCCTTGGCCTCCAGCGCCAGCCGCGCCACACCCGTCCGGCCGCGGTAGAGCTTGCCGTCGGGGGAGCGGGTGCCCTCGGGGTAGATGCCCAGGAGGTCGCCGCGCTTGAGCACCCTCAGGCCCGTGCGCAGCGCCGCCTCGCTGGCCTTGCCGCCCGAGCGGTCGATGGGGATCTGCCCCACGCCGGTGAAGAACGCCCGGCTCAGCAGCCCCTTGACGCCCGTGCCGGTGAAGTACTCGGCCTTGGCCAGGAAGGTGATCTTGCGCGGCAGCGGCAGCGGACCGAAGAAGTGGTCGGAGAAGGACAGGTGGTTGCTGACCATGATCGCCGGACCGCGGCGCGGCACGTTCTCCACACCCTCGGCGCGCGGCTGCCACAGTACGGCCAGGACCGGCCCCAGGATCGCCTTGACCACCCAGTAGAACATCGCTCAGATCACCCCTGCACACGCGGGGAGCACTGGGCAGGGTCTGCCACGATTCACCGTCCCGCTCTGCCGACATTGTCAGAAGGGCTCGCGCCCGGAGAGTGGGGGAGGAGCCGCCGCCTGACGTGCGCCATCCTCCCACCGTGTGAGCGCGAGTGCCAAAGCGCCCCCGAACGGGCCGTCGGCCCGACGCAGAAGAGGATACTCAGTCGGCCCGCGTGGCGGGTGCCTGCCTCCGGCCGCCGGGGACGGGAACGTTAGTGTGCACTCATGGCGAACGGACCGCCGAACGGTTAGCCTCACGGCAGGAGCCAGGGTTTCCCGTGCCTCCGCTCCGGTCGCCGCAGACCCCCGTTCCCCGCGCACCGCACGATCCCTGGAGCCGCTCCGTGAGACCGACCGACGCCCCTCCCCTGATCCCGGGCGCTGAGCCGTTCAGTCACCGCGGGTCGGACACGGGCGTCCTGCTCTGCCACGGTTTCACCGGCTCCCCGTACTCGATGCGCCCCTGGGCCGAGCACCTGGCCGCCGCCGGACTCAGCGTCGAGGCGCCCCTGCTGCCCGGGCACGGCACGGTCTGGCACGACATGAACCTCACCACCAGCGACGACTGGCTCGCCGAGGTCGAACGGGCCCTGCTGGACCTGGCCTCGCGCTGCGGGGAGGTGTTCGTCATGGGGCTGTCCATGGGCGGCGCCCTCAGCCTGCGCCTGGCCCAGAGGCACCCGGACCTCGTGCGCGGGGTCGTGCTCGTCAACCCCTCCCTGGTGGTGGAGGACCGACGCCTGCCCGTCATCGCCCCCGTCCGCCGCCTGGTCTCGCGGATCATGCCCTCCACGCCCGGTCTGGGCTGCGACGTCTCCAAGGACGACACCACCGAGGGCGGGTACGACCGCGTCCCCACCGCGGCCGCGGCGACACTCCCGAAGCTGTGGCGCGAGGTTCAGGAGGGCATGTCCGGTTTGCGAGCGCCGATCCTGGCCTACCGAAGCACCCAGGACCACGTCGTCGGACCGCGCAGTCTGCGTATCCTCGCTAGGAGAGCGGTCAACACCGGGCTGACGATCCACCTGCTCCACGACAGCTACCACGTGGCGACCCTCGACCATGACGCCGCCGTCGTCTTCGACGGGAGCCTCGCCTTCGTGCGAGAGCACAGTAGAAGCGGGGAAGGAGCCGACCGATGACGCAACGTCGGGGAAACGGCCTGCTCGCCGACGCCTACGTTCCGCTGATCCTGCTCGCGCCCTCGCACGCCGACCTCATGCTGGAGGCGCTCCGGCGCAGCGGCATCGCCGCCTACGCCGTGCCCCTGGACGAGGACGTCCTGGAGCCCGAGGGCAGCCAGGCCGACGACCCGCCCACCGACCACCTGTACGTGGACGCCGAGGAGCGGGCCGCGGCCGAGAGGGTCCTGGGCGCCGAGCTGCCCGACCTGGACGGGCGGCCCGGGACCGCCCCCGACCTGCTGGCGTCGCGCGGCGAACCCCGCTCCGACGCCGACGCCGAGGAGGGCGGGGAGGCCGCCGCCGCGCACGAGTCCCCCGACGCGACGGTCGGCGGCGACCTGCTGGACGGCCCGCCCGCCAACGTCGACCCCGACGCCGCGCCCGCCCGGCCCGCGGACGAGGACGAGGTCTGGAACGACCTGGTCGCCCGCTTCTACGACGACGCCGACACCCGGGGGCAGCGCCGCCGCGCCGCCTGGCCCGACGCCGAGAACCTCAGCGCCCCGGGAGGGGACGCCTCCTCCGATGGCGACCTCCTGGCCGGAGGGACCGCCGGCGCCGGGGACGGGGAGGAGCGCGAGACGGCGGAGGAGGAGGCCCGGCGCCGGGCCGAGGCCGACCTGGAGGGCCACTACGAGCCCCCGCCACCGCCGCCCCTGCTCCAGGGCGACCGGGTGGGCATCGCCGCCTGGCTGTGCCTGCTGGGCGCGCCGGTACTGGTGTTCGGGGCCGCGTTCGTCGGTGTCTCCCTGCCCAACTGGCTGATGTTCGCCGCGGTGCTGGCCTTCCTGGTCAGCTTCGTCGTGCTCATCCTGCGCATGACCGACTCCCGTCCGCCCGGAGACGGCGGGCCCGACAACGGGGCGGTGGTCTGACCCCTGGGCTTCGACTTCCCCCTCTGGCGCGCCTTCGCCGTCTTCCGCGCAGCGTCCCTGGTCTACGCCCTGTTCCTCCTCGTCCAGCACCACGAGCACCTGACCCGGCCCTGGCTGGCCTGGACGGTGCTGGCGGTCATGGTCGTGTGGACGGTGTTCACCACCCGCGCCTACGCCCGCCCGCACCTGCGCGACTGGCGCGTGCTCACCGCCGACCTCGCGGTGGCCTTCGCGTGCCTGTTCGCCACCGCCCTGGCGGCCACGCCGTTCTACCTCACCCAGGCCCCGCCGCTGAGCGGCTACTGGTTCGCGGGCACCGCGCTGGCGGCCAGCGTCATCTGGGGCGGGCGCGCCGCCGCGGCCGTCGCCGTGCTCTACGGTCTCGCTGACCTCACCCTGCGCACGGTCATGGACGCCGCCGTGACCGCCGCGACCGCCCGCGGCGTGGTCCTGCTGCTCCTGGCCGGCCTGGCGGTCGGATACATGTCCTGGATGTCGGAGCGGGCCGAACGGCGGTTCGCGCAGGCGGTCGCGCTGGAGGCGCGCACCCGCGAGCGCGAGCAGCTGGCCCGCTCGATCCACGACTCGGTGCTCCAGGTGCTGTCCCTGGTGAGCAGACGCGGCGCCGAGGCCGGGGGAGAGGCCGCCGAACTGGGCCGGATGGCCGGCGAGCAGGAGGCGCGCCTGCGCGCGCTGGTCACGATCGGATCGTCGGAGGACGCCTCCGGCGGGACGGACGGGCTGAACGGGACCGGCGGGGCGGCGCCGCCTCACGCGGGACGCTCGGCCGCGTCCGGAACCGGGGACGCGGTGGACCTGCGCGAGCCGCTGCGCCGCGCCGAGTCGGCCCGCGTGTCGGTGTCCGCGCCCGCCACGCCCGTCGTCCTGCCCGCGCACACCGCCGCCGAACTCGCCGCCGCCGTGCTCGCCGCCCTGGACAACGTGGAGCGGCACTGCCCCGAGGGCACGCGCGCCTGGGTGCTGGTGGAGGACGAGGACGACGCGGTGACCGTGTCCGTGCGCGACGAGGGCCCCGGCATCGAGCCCGGCCGCCTGGAGCGGGCCCGCTCCGAGGGCCGCATCGGCGTGGCCCAGTCCGTGCGGGGCCGTGTGCGCGACCTGGGCGGCACCGTCGAGTACGTGTCGGTCCCCGGCCAGGGCACCGAGGTGGAGATGCGGGTCCCTCGCCGCTGAGGACCCCGCGCGGCTCACCGCCGCGGAGCCCGGCCCGGCCCCCGCTCCTCCTCCTGGTGGGAGAACCGCTGCTCCCGCCACGGGTCGCCCCGGTTGTGGTAGCCGCGCTCCTCCCAGAAACCGCGGCGGTCCGCGGTCATGTACTCCACCGCGCGCAGCCACTTCACGCTCTTCCACCCGTACAGGTGCGGCACCACCAGGCGCACCGGCGCGCCGTGGTCGGGGGCCAGGGGCTCTCCGTCGCGGTGGGTCGCCAGCAGCACCCCCTCCGCCAGGAAGTCGTCCATGCGCAGGTTCGCGCCGTACCCGTACTCGCCCCACGCCATCACGTGCGTGGCCTCCGGCGCGGGCGGGGCCGCCGCCACCAGGTCCGTGGCGAGCACCCCGCGCCAGGGCACGCCCGGGACGCTGAACCGCATCACGCAGTGGAAGTCGCTCACCGAGTCCGTGCGCGGCAGCCGCGCGAACTCCTCCCACGTCCAGCGGTACGACCCCAGGTCCTCGGTCGCCCCCGTGACCCGCAGGTCCCACCGCTGCGGGCGGAAGGCGGGCACCGGTCCGTAGTGCAGCGGCTTGTGCTCCTGGCGCACCGCCTGCCCGGGAGGCATCCGGGGCCGGGCCCCGCCCGTATCGTCCTCGTCCGTTCCCTCGGACACTTCCGTCCCCCTGCTCGTCTCTGGGCTCCCGCGGCGCGCCCGGCCGGCCGGCCGGAACGAACGCCTTCCCCCTGGGGAGAACGTGCGTGCGGCCATCCTGTCAGGCGCCGACGAGAGACAGGTCACTCACCCCGGGTGTGCGGACACGCGGCGACCGTGCGCTATAGTTCCAGCCATGCAGCGGAACTTCTGGCGCTTTTATGGCTACCGGCCCGACACCCCGGTCGCCTGTAGAGCGCTGCGCTGACACAGACGACTTGAGCCCCGGGCCGGTAGAGCCCGGGGCTTTTCTCGTTCCGGGCGCCGGTCGGCTCGTTCACCCAACCGACAAGCAGCTAGGGACAACGCACATGGTCATCGTGATGGCGCCGGACGCCACCCCCGAGAACATCGACGATCTGGTCGAGCTGGTCTCCTCCGCCGGAGGTGAGGCCTACGTGACGCGCGGGGTGAGCCGCACGATCATCGGCCTCGTCGGTGACGTCGAGCGCTTCCAGGACCTGGGCCTGGCCGCCAAGCCGGGCGTCAGCGACGTCCTGCGCATCTCCGTCCCCTACAAGCTCGTCAGCCGCGAGAACCACGACAGCCGCACGGTCGTCAGCGTGCGCGGAGTGCCGATCGGCGGCGACAACGTCACCGTCATCGCCGGACCCTGCGCCGTCGAGACCCCCGAGCAGACCCTGGCCGCGGCCCGGATGGCGCTGGAGGCGGGGGCGTCCCTGCTGCGCGGCGGCGCCTACAAGCCCCGCACCTCCCCCTACGCCTTCCAGGGCCTGGGCGAGGAGGGCCTGAGGATCCTCGCCGACGTGCGCGAGGAGACCGGCCTTCCCATCGTCACCGAGGTCGTGGACGCCGCCGACGTGGAGCTGGTCGCCTCCTACGCCGACATGCTCCAGGTCGGCACCCGCAACATGCAGAACTTCGCCCTCCTCCAGGCGGTGGGGGACGCGGGCAAGCCGGTCCTGCTCAAGCGCGGCATGAGCGCCACCATCGAGGAGTGGCTGATGGCCGCCGAGTACATCGCCCAGCGCGGCAACCTCGACATCGTCCTGTGCGAGCGCGGCATCCGCACCTTCGAGAAGGCCACCCGCAACACCCTGGACATCAGCGCGGTCCCGGTCGCCCAGAACCTGTCCCACCTGCCGGTGATCGTCGACCCGTCCCACTCGGGCGGCAAGCGCGAGCTGGTGCTGCCGCTCTCGCGCGCGGCCGTGGCGGTCGGCGCGGACGGCGTCATCGTCGACGTGCACCCCCACCCGGAGAACGCCCTGTGCGACGGCCCGCAGGCCCTCCTGCACGAGGACCTGGCCGAGCTGCGCGACCTGGCGGGCACCCTGGCCGCCCTGACCGGCCGGACCCTGACCCCGGCGCCGGGCCGCGAACTGGCCGGTCTGTGAGACCGCGGGGCTGAACACGACGGCGCCCCGGCCCCGCCCCGCATGCGGGGAGCGGCCGGGGCGCCGTCGTCGCGCGCTAGGCGGTGGCGGCCACCGACGCGGAGGCGGGCGCCACGCGCTTGGGCGCGGCGTCGCCCAGGAAGCTGGGCTTGTGCACCTGCGCGGTGGTGACCAGGTGCTCGGCCAGCTCCTCGGCGTCCAGGCGCTTCTCGATCTGGCGCAGGTCCGGAATCTTGGCCGCGGTCTCCACCTGGCGCGGGGTCAGCATGGTGCAGCAGTCCTCGTCGGGCAGCTCCGAGATGGACAGGGTCCCGATCCGGCGGGCGTGGTCCATGATCTCGGTCTTGTCCATGCCGATGAGCGGACGCAGGATCGGCAGGTCCACCGCGTCGTCCAGGGCGGTCAGGTTGGTCATGGTCTGGCTGGACACCTGGCCCAGCGCGTCCCCCGTGACCAGGCACTCCGCGCCCAGGTCGTCGGCCAGGGCCTCCGCGGTCTTGAGCATGAGGCGGCGCTGGGCGACGATCTGGAGCCGCTCGATCCCCGAGCTCTTCAGCTGCTGCTGCGCCTTGCCGAAGGGGATGACGAACAGCCGCGAGCCCACCTGGTAGCGGTCCAGCTGGCGGACGAGGCTGTAGGCCTTGTAGATCGACTCCGGGCCGGTGAACGGCATGCCGGAGAAGTGCAGGAAGTCGACCTTGAGCCCGCGCCGGATCATCCGGTGCGCGGCGACGGGTGAGTCGATCCCGCCCGACATCAGCACCAGGCCGCGGCCGCTCATCCCGGCGGGCAGGCCGCCCTGGCCGGGCACGCCGTCGGTGAACACGAACGCCTCGTCCTTGTCCACCTCGACGAACAGGGTGTTGTCGGGGCGCTTGAGGTTGACCTTGTAGCCGTGCGCCTCGATGATCTTCGAGCCCAGGTACCCGGCCAGCTCCGACGAGGTCATCTCGAAGCGCTTGTCGCGGCGCCGGGCGCGCACGGCGAAGGTGCCCTCGCGGCCCTGCATGACGCGCACGCCGATGTCGGTGACGGCGTCCAGGTCCTTGGGCACGCGGCGGACCAGGTGCACCCAGACCACACCCATGACGTTGGCCATGCGGTCGGCGATCTCGGCGACCTCCAGGTCGGAGGCGTCGGGCTTGCGCACGATGATCACGCCCGCGCCGCGCTGGGAGAGGCGGACCTCGCCCAGGTCGCGCACGGAGGCGCGGATGTTGTTGTGCAGCCGCCGCTCGAACAGCTTGCGGTTGGAGCCCTTGAGGACGATCTCGCCGAGCTTCATGAGCACGCAGAGCTCGCCGAGCCCGGCGTCGGACCCGGCCAGGGCTGCGGGGAGCGGCGCGGACTCAAGCGACGCGGACATGGTGCTACCTCCGGTGGATACCTTCGTGTCCCGGTGTGAGGTGGGAGTGGCGGTGACGGGGCCGGGAGCGTCCATCGCCATCCTCCAGTATCGAACATCCCGTCCACCGCTCCGTCCGTTTTCGGACGGGACGGGAGGGAGGCGGCGGGCACACGGGAACGACCGGGACGCGGCGCGCCCCCTCCCTGGGAGCTGGGAGGGGGCGCGGACCGTTCCGGAGGGGGCCGGCGCGCGTGGCCGGCGGCCGGTCCTTCCGGGGGAGCCCCGGGACAATCCGGTTCCCGGGCTCCGGGTCGCGGGGCGTGCCTAGCCGAAGAAGACCTCGGCCTCCTCGTAGCGCGAGGAGGGCACCGTCTTGAGGGTGTCGGTGGCCTCGGCCAGGTCCACGCGGACGATGTCCGTGCCCTGGAGGCCGACCATCTTGCCGAAGGCCTTGTCGTGCACGGCCTCGATGGCGTTCACGCCCAGACGGGTGGCCAGCACGCGGTCGAACGCGGTGGGCGTGCCGCCGCGCTGCACGTGGCCCAGGACCACCGAGCGGGCCTCCTTGCCGGTGCGCTGCTCGATCTCGTCGGCCAGCCGCTGGCCGATGCCGCCCAGGCGCACGTGGCCGAAGGAGTCGGTCTCCCCGGTGGCCAGCTCCATCTGGCCCTCCTTGGGGTGCGCGCCCTCGGCGACCACGATGATCGGCGCGTACTGGGTCTCGAAACGGCTCTCGACGTGCTTGACGACCTCGTCGATGTCGAAGGGCCGCTCGGGGATGAGGATGACGTTGGCGCCCGCGGCCATGCCCGAGTGCAGCGCGATCCATCCGGCGTGGCGGCCCATGACCTCCACCACCAGCGCGCGGTGGTGCGACTCGGCGGTGGTGTGCAGGCGGTCGATCGCCTCCATCGCGATGTTCACGGCCGTGTCGAAACCGAAGGTGTAGTCGGTCGCGTTGAGGTCGTTGTCGATGGTCTTGGGCACGCCGACCACGTTGACGCCGCGGTCGTGCAGCTGGCGGGCCACGCCGAGGGTGTCCTCGCCGCCGATGGCGACCAGGGCGTCGACGCCCAGCCCGGCCATGTTGTCCTTGACCCGTTCGACACCGCCCTCGATCTTCATGAGGTTGGTGCGCGAGGAGCCCAGGATCGTGCCGCCCCGGGGCAGGATGCCGCGCACGGCGGTCACGTCCAGCGGCATGGTGTCGCCCTCCAGCGGGCCGCGCCAGCCGTCCCGGAAGCCGATGAACTCGTAGCCGTAGTCCTTGATGCCCTTGCGGACCACTGCGCGGATGACCGCGTTCAGACCAGGGCAGTCCCCACCGCCGGTCAGCACCCCGACTCGCATACGGATTCTCCTCGACGTTGTGTGTTTTACGACGCATGGCGCCATATGGTCTAGACCATAGTGGGAGCGGTGATCCGGGGCCAACCCGGGGAGGAGAATACGCGGTGAACGCGCCCGGCGCGTACGGGGCAGAGGGCGCGGACCGCGCGAAGCGGACGCGCGGGAGGGCGCGTCAGTCGTCCAGGCCCCGGTCGATGGCGTAGCGCACCAGCTCCACCCTGTTGTGCAGGTGCAGCTTGGTGAGGGTGTTCTGCACGTGGTTCTGCACGGTGCGGTGGGAGATGCCCAGCCGCTGCGCGATCTGCTTGTAGGCCAGTCCCTTGGCGACCAGGCGCAGCACCTCGGTCTCGCGGGGGGTCAGCTCGGGCGCCTCCGGCTCCCGGGAGCGGTCCGCCGACGAGAGCCTGCGGTACTCGCCCAGCACCAGCCCGGCCAGGCCCGGGGTGTACACGGCCTCGCCCGCGTGCACCCGGCGCACCGCGTCCAGCAGTTCCTCCCGCCCCGCCGACTTGACCAGGTAGCCGGTGGCCCCGGCCTTCACCGCGGCCAGGACGTCGTCGCTGGCGCCGCTCGCCGACAGCACCAGCACCCGCGGCGGCGGGGACAGCGCCACCAGGCCCGCGGTCAGCTCGACCCCGCTCATGTCGGGCAGGTGCAGGTCCACGACGGCCAGGGTGGGACGCGCGGCCGGGGCGATGCGCAGCGCCTTGGCGCCGTCGCCCGCGGTGCCCACGACCTCGATACCGGCCTCGCCGAGGTCGCGCGCGACCGCGTCGCGCCACATGGGGTGGTCGTCCACCACCAGTACCCGGATCGCCTCGCTCGCCATGCGGGTGACCCTATCCCGGGCGGGCGGCACCCACGACACGGGCCGACGACCGGGGCGGTGGAGCGGGCGGGGGCCGCGCCGGGGGACGGCGTCCACGGCGGCCGGCCGTGCCCCCCCGCGCCGGGTCGGCCGCACACGGCGAGGGGGCGGGACCGATCCGGTCCCGCCCCCCGCTTCCGACTCAGGCCACGTGCCCGGGCCGGTCAGTCGTCATCGTCGTCGCCGTTGCCGTTGCCGAAGTCGCCCAGGTCGATGCCGCCCGGAGTCGCGGTGATCGTGATCTCCGTGTCCTCGGGCGCCCTGCCGGTGTGCGACTGGTGCGCCACCTCGCGGCCGCCGAAGACGCGCTCGACCTTGACCTTGAAACCGGCCTCCTCCAGCGCCTCACGCGCGTCGTTGACCCGCATGCCGACCACGTCGGGGATGTCCACGCCGGGCGGACCGGTGGAGACGGTCAGGGTGACGGTGCCGCCGGAGCCGATGCTGGAGCCGCTGTCGGGGCTCTGCTGGATGACCTTGCCCTCCTCGACGTCCGCGCTCTCCTCCTCGACCACCTCGACGGACAGGCCCTCGCCCTCCAGCATCTGGCGGGCGGTGTCCAGGTCCTCGCCGACCACCGCGGGCACCGGGATGCCCCGGCTGACGGTGAGGGTGACCGGCTCCTCCCGGTCGGCCTCCGCGCCCGCCTCGGGGGAGGTGGAGACCACCGCGCCGGGCTCGACCTCGGTGGAGCTCACGTCCTCCTGGACGATGTTGTCCGGGGCGAAGCCCAGGTCCTCCAGCTCCTTGAGCGCGTTGGCGGCGTCCATCTCGACCAGGTCGGGCATCTCCACCGTCTGCGGGCCCTTGGACAGGTACACGGTGACCACGTCGTCGGGGGACAGGCGGGCGCCCACCTCGGGGTCGGTCTCGCCGACCGTGCCCGGCTCGGCGTCGCTGTAGACGGACTCGGAGGACAGGTCGTAGCGCAGGCCCTCGTCGCGGATGATCTGGCTCGCGGCCTCGGGGTCGCGGCCCACCACGTCGGGGACGTTCTCGTACTGGCCGACCAGGAACCACCAGCCCGCGCCGAGCAGGACGAGCGCCAGGACCGCCGCGCCGATCCCGATCAGCAGGTTGCGGCGGCGCCGGTCGTCGGGGCCGTCCCGGTAGTCGTCGTACCCGTCGTCGCCGTACCCGTCCTTGTCGCGGTCGTAGTCGTCGTAGCGGCCGTCGTCGAGACCGGCGGAGGCCATGTCCACGACCATGGTCGCGTTCTCGGTGCCGGGACCGGCGCCCCCGGCGATGAGCTGGGGCGCGGTCACCGAGGCCGTGGTCGCCGCCGCCGGGGCGACGGGCGTCAGCGGGGCCTGGTCGGCGGCGGAGGCGGGGGGAGTCGCGGGCAGGCCGTTGAGCACCGCCAGGACCTTGGCCAGGTACTGGCCCGCGTTGCTGGGACGGTACCTGGGGTCGCGCTCGGTGGCCTTGGTGACCAGCGCGTCGACCTCCGCGGGCAGGCCGGGCAGGAAGTGCGAGGGGCGCGGGACATCCTCGTTGACGTGCTGGTAGGCGATCGCGATGGGCGTCTCGCCGGTGTGCGGCTGGCTGCCGGTGAGCAGCTCGTAGAGCATGATGCCCGCCGCGTACACGTCGCTGCGGGCGTCGGCGACGCCCTTCTCGATCTGCTCGGGGGCCAGGTAGGCCGCCGTGCCCATGAGGGTGCCCGTGCGGGTCAGCCCCTGGTTGGACTGCTCCACGGCGCGCGCCAGGCCGAAGTCGGCGACCTTGACCCGGCCGTCCTCGGTGATGAGGACGTTCTCGGGCTTGACGTCGCGGTGCACCATGCCCGCCTGGTGGGCGGCGCCGAGCGCGGCCAGCACCGGGGCCATGGCGTTCAGGGCGTCGTGGGCGCCGAGCCTGCCCCGGGACTTGAGCAGGTCGCGCAGGGTGCGTCCGGGTACGTACTCCATGGCCAGGAACACGTGCCCCTGGTCCTCACCCTGGTCGAAGACCTGCACGACGTTGGGGTGGGAGAGCTTGGCGACGGAGTGCGCCTCGTTGATGAAGCGCTGCACGAAGGTCGGGTCCTGGGCCAGCGAAGGGTGCATCACCTTCAGGGCCAGCCGTCGGTCCAACCTCAGGTCGTGGGCGACGTAGACGGTCGCCATCCCGCCTCCGGCGATCCTGGACTCCACGAAGTAACGTCGGTCCAAGGTGGCGCCTACGAGCGGGTCGGAAGTCGTCATGTCCACGGCGGAGTAGTGTCCTTGCTGCGGGGAGCGCGGGCTGTCGCGGCCGGTGGCGCGTACCCGACACCGGGTGTCGAACCGACACGATAGCGGAAGCCCACGCCAGGTCTGCCCCGCGGTTCGCGGTCGCGCCGTCCCGTTCGGGTGCCGGTGGGGCCGGTGGGACATCCGGGGAGGCCTGCTCGGTCTCCCCGGAGGACGGGTCCCGGCCCCGGCCGGGGCTCCCCCGGTCCCGGTGGTGTGTGCTCCGCCGGTCGTCGGGTCGCCCCGTCCCCGGTGAGGCCCGCTCCGTGGGCGGTGGGGACGCTCGCGCCTGGGTGGTCGTGGTGTGCGGGATGCGCCCTTGCCGGACCGCACACTCGTTCCACGGTAGAGGACGCCGCCAAACTCCCCAGGTGGGACGCACCGGTCGGGGGCGGGACGCGGGGCCGGGTGGCCTAACTCACGGAAGGCGAGGAGGCCTGGGCGTAGCGCCGCACGGGGATGCGGCCCGCCAGGCGCGCGCCGCGGCCCGCGCGTACGGCGTCGCGCATCGCGGCGGCCATGCGCACCGGGTCCTGGGCGCGGGTCACGGCCGTGGCCAGCAGGACCGCGTCGCACCCCAGCTCCATGGCCAGGGCGGCGTCGCTGGCGGTGCCGATCCCCGCATCCACGATGACGGGCACGCCGGCCTGCTCGACGATCAGCTCCAGGTTGTGCGGGTTGCGGATGCCCAGCCCCGAGCCGATCGGGGCGGCCAGGGGCATCACCGCGGCGCAGCCCACCTGCTCCAGGCGCCGGGCCAGCACGGGGTCGTCGTTGGTGTAGGGCAGCACGGTGAAGCCCTCGTCCACCAGCTGTTCGGCGGCCTCCAGCAGCTCGACGGGGTCGGGCAGCAGCGTGTGCTCGTCCGCCACCACCTCCAGCTTGACCCAGTCGGTCTCCAGCGCCTCGCGGCCCAGGCGGGCGGTGCGCACCGCGTCCACGGCGGTGAAGCATCCGGCGGTGTTGGGCAGCGCCCGGATCTTGTTGCGGGTCAGGACGTCCCACACCGACCCCCGGGTGCCGGGGGAGACCCGGCGCATCGCCACGGTGGTCAGCTCGGTTCCGGAGGCGATCAGGGCCTCCTCCAGGACCTCCAGGGAGGGGGCTCCGCCAGTTCCGGTGATCAGCCGGGACCCGAAGGAGGTTCCCGCGATCACGAGGTCGTCGTTCATGCTCAGCCTCCCTGCACCGCGGTGAGGACGTCCACGCGGTCGCCCTGGTTGAGCGGGCTCGCGGCCCACGCGGTCCGGCGCACCACCTCGTCGTTGACGGCCACGGCGACACCGCCGGGGGCCTCGGCGCCGGTCAGGTCGCGCACGACCGCTTCCACGGTCGTGTCGTCGGCGAACTCGCGGCGGTCGCCGTTGATGATCAGTTCCACTGCTACTACCTACTTGCGCGTCGTGCCGTGAAACGGCGGGCGTACTCGGGCAGGTCTCCGTCGGTCAGGGCCCGGGCCATGGCCTCCCCGGTCACCGGGGTCAGCAGGACCCCGTGCCGGAAGTGGCCGGCGGCCAGGTGCAGTCCCGGGACCCGGGTGGGCCCCAGGAGGGGTTCGTTGTCGGGGGAGCCGGGGCGCAGCCCGACGCAGGTCTCGGTGACCTCCAGCTCGCTCACCCCGGGGACGAGTTCGCGCGCGTCCCGCAGCACCTGCCAGAGCCCCCCGACGGTGAGCGAGGTGTCGTGGCCCAGCTCCTCCTGGGTGGCGCCGATGACGACCTCGCCGTCGGCGCGCGGCACCAGGTAGGTCGGGAAGCCCCGGACCAGGCCGCGGACGGTCCGGCTGACGAGCGGCGGCCCGCCCTCGGGCACCCGGGCGCGCAGCAGCTGTCCCTTGACCGGGCGCAGCGGCGGGACGACGGGTTCGGGGACCACGACGCCGTCGCCCCAGCAGCCCGCGGCCAGCACCACCTGGTGCGCGGGCAGGGTCCGCCCCGCCTCGGCCTCCCCGGCCAGGAGCACGCCCAGCCGGGCGCCCCCGGGACCGGGGGAGAGGACCTCCCCGACCCGCCCGCGGACCTCGGTGACGCCCGCGCGTGCGCCCGCGGCGGTCAGGGCGCGCAGCAGCCGCCGCGGGTCCACGGAGTGGTCGTCGGGGGCCAGGACGCCGCCGCGCACGGACGGGGCGAGCATGGGCTCCAGACGGCGGCACTCGCGGCCGGTGAGGCGCTCGGCGGCGATGCCCAGCCTCCGCTGGAGCGCGTGCAGTTCGGTGAGGACGGCCAGGTCGTCGCGGTCGAAGGCGACCAGCAGCGTGCCGGTGGCGCGGTGTCCCACGTCCAGACCGCTGGCCTCCTCCAGTTCGGCGACGAAGTCCGCGTACATGCGGGCCGAGCGGATGCCCAGCTCCATGAGGGGCTCCTCGCCGAACGCCGCCTCGGTGGCGGGGGTCAGCATGCCCGCGGCCACGGTGGAGGCGGCGCGGGCGGGGTCGGACTCGACCAGGGTGACGCTCAGTCCGCGTTGGGCGGCGCGCCAGGCGGTGACCCGGCCGACGAGGCCGCCGCCGACCACGACGACGCGGTCGCGGTGGGAATCGTTGGAGGTGCGCACGGCTGTGGCTTCCACTCCCTTCGCCGGCATGATCCGGATCAGGTTCGTGCGGTCGGAGGCTCACAGCCTCCCTCTCAGCCGGGTCCCACCCGGCTCCCGCGGGATGTAGGGGTCTGTCCCCATTCTAGGACCCGTGGCCGACGCGCGCCGTGCCGGGGGGAAGGAGGTGCGCGGATGTGGCAGATTGGTGGTGTGACACAACGCGACATCGACACGCTCATCGGCGACTGGCTGACCCTCAAGGAGGCCGCCGCTCCGCTTGGCGTGAGCCCGAACCGGATCAAGACGCTGATCCGCGAGAACCGCATGATGGGTGTGGTCCGCGACGGCGAACTCTCCATTCCCGCCGCCTTCATCGACGGCGACGACCTGGTCAAGGGTCTGCCGGGGACGCTGCTGCTGCTCACCGACGCGGGCTTCTCCTCCGAGGAGGCCCTGCGCTGGCTGTTCACCCCCGACGACTCCCTGCCGGGCACGCCGATCCAGGCCATGCGCGAGAACCGGGGCACCGAGGTGCGCCGCCGGGCCCAGAGCCTGGCCTTCTAGTCCGCGGGGAAGGGGGAGGGGCGCGCCGCCGCGTCCCTCCCCCTTGGGTCCGAACGCGCCAGGGCCTAGGGTGGACCGTGTGAGGACCAGCCACGGAACCAGCCTGCGCAAGCGCCTGGACGCATCGCTTCTGTACCTGTGCACCGACGCCCGGACCGGTCGGGGCGACCTGGCCGAGTTCGCCGACGCGGCCCTGGCCGGGGGAGTGGACATCATCCAGCTCCGGGACAAGGGCCTGGAGGCACGCGAGGAGATCGCGGCCCTGGAGGTGATGAAGGAGGCGTGCGAGCGGTACGGCGCCCTGCTCGCGGTCAACGACCGCGCCGACATCGCCCGCGCCGTGCGCGCCGACGTCCTCCACCTGGGCCAGCGGGACCTGCCCGTGCCCATGGCCCGCGACATCATCGGCGCCGACCCCGTGATCGGCCGCTCCAACAACGACGTCGCCGCCGCGGCCGCCTCCGCCGAGGAGCCCGGCAGCGACTACTTCTGCGTCGGACCGACCTGGGCGACCCCCACCAAGCCGGGCCGTCCGGCCGCCGGGCTGGAGCTGGTGGAGGAGGCGGCCGCGCTGGGCACCGACCGCCCCTGGTTCGCCATCGGCGGGATCGACGCCGACAACATCGACCGCGTGCTGGACGCCGGGGCCCGCCGGGTCGTGGTCGTGCGCGCGATCACGGAGGCGGAGGACCCCCGGGCCGCCGCCGCCGCTCTGCGCCAGCGCCTGGCGGCCCGCGCCGCCCGGTCCTAGGGGACCAGCAGGGCCTTGCCGGGAACCGCGCGCCTCTCTAATGCGGCGTGCGCCTCGGCGGCCCGCTCCAGCGGCAGGGCCAGCCCCACGTGCGGGGTGATCCTGCCCATGCGGGCCATCTCCAGCACCATCCGCAGGGCGTCCTGCCGGTCGCCGTCGGCCTGCTTGAGGTCGAACAGGCCCAGGACCTCGATCCCGCGGCGCCCGGCTTCCTCCGTGTCCACCTCCGTGAAGCTCCCGCCCGCGGAGCCGTAGCCGACGAACCGGCCGCCGTCGGCCAGGGTCCCGAAGGCCTCCGCGCCCAGCGCGCCCCCGGCGCCGTCCAGGACCACGTCAATCCCGGTGCCGCCGGTCAGCGCGCGCACCCGCTCCGGCCAGCCCGGCTCGGAGTAGTCCACGGTCTCCTGCGCGCCCAGTTCGCGGACCAGGGCCAGCTTGGCCCAGCCCCTGGCCGCGCCGATGACCCGGGCCCCGGCCGTGCGGGCCAGCTGGACGGCCAGGGTGCCCGCCCCTCCGGCGGCCGCGGCGACCAGGACCGTGGTGCTGGGTGTGAAGCCCGCCGCCCGCTCCAGCGCCAGCGCGGTCGGCCCGTCGTGCAGCAGGGCCAGCGCCGCCCGGGGGTCCACCTCCTCGGGCACCCTGACCAGTGCCGACTGCGGGACCACGGCCCGTTCGGCGTAGCCGTCCACGGGCAGGGTGGGTCTTTCCGGCGTCCCGTCCGTGTGCCCGGTGTCGGCGACCACCGTGGCCCCCTCCCAGCCCGGGTCCACGCCCGGGCCGATCCGGACCACCCGCCCGGCCACGCCCGCGCCGGGGACGTAGGGGGGAGTCACGGGGAAGTAGTCCAGCCCCCAGCCGCGGCGGACCAGGGTGTCCAGGTACATCACGTTCGCCGCGGCGACCTCCACCAGCGCCTGACCCGGTCCCACCTCGGGCTCGGGCACGTCCCGGACCACCAGGACCCCAGGGCCGCCGAACTCCTCGACCTGTACCGCTCGCATGCCGTTCTCCCTCGGTGCGCACCGCCTGCTTCCGACACCGCCCAGCCTCTTACCTCAATATTTGTTGAGGTCAAGGGCCGGGCGTCGGAGAGATCCACGGCACAGGGGACGCCCCGCACGGGGGCGCGGCGCGCGGGACGGGGGCCGAGGTCAGACCGCGACGTGCGACAGCGCGCTGGGATGGCGCCGCAGGAAGCCCTCGATGGACTGGGCGGGATGACCGGTCAGGTCGGGGACGGCGGGCGAGACCACGTCGAGCTCCCCGGCGGCGATCGCGGCGTAGGAGGTCACCCAGCCCTCGACCGCCCAGTCGGGGGCGCCGCCGCCGCGGCGCGACTCCAGGGCCTCCTCCAGGGTCTGGGGCACGTAGCGCACCGAGCGCCCGGTGAGCACGCTCAGCCTCTCCGCCGTCGCGCCCAGGGACAACGCCTCCGGGCCGGTGACGTCGTGGCTGGTGTCGTGCGAGGCGCGCGCGGCCACGGGATCGGTCAGCACGGCCGCGGCCACGTCCGCCACGTCGTCGCGCGAGACCCAGGCGATCCGGCCGTCACCGGCCGGGCCCCGCACCACGCCCCCGTCGTCCACCCAGTCGGGCAGCAGGTCCAGGTACAGGCTTGGTCTGAGGAAGGTGTACCGCACCCCCGTGGACCGGATGTGCGCCTCGGTGAAGAAGTGCGTGCGCGCGAACGTGAAGGTGGACGCCGGGCCCGCGCGCAGGAAGGACAGGTAGACGATCCAGGACACCCCCGCCTTGACCGCCGCGTCCACCGCGCTCACGTGGACGTCGATCCGGTCCTCGGACTCGGTGGCCGAGACCAGGAACAGCGTGTCCACCCCCCGGCAGGCCCGCTCGAAGCCCGTGGAGTCCTCGTAGGCCGCCATCGCCGCGCTGCTGCCGGGATACTCGGGAGCGCGGTTGATGTCGCGTACGATGAGCCGCTGGGGCCTGCCCAGCCGCGCGATCCGCGCGGCGACCCGCCCGCCCAGCGCCCCGGTCGCCCCCGTGACCCCTATGGTGTGGTTTGTCGTGTGATCGTCGCCCATGACACCCCATCCTGCGTTACGAGGGCGTGCCGGACGCTGAGCGGCACGCGCCTTTTTGCGCCGCGGGGTCGGGCGCGGTCGGCGCCCCGGGGCGCCGGGGTCAGGGCGCGGGACGCTCTCCGTCCGCCGGTCCCCGTGCCGGTCCGTGCCCGACCGTGCGAACCGACGCGCTGCCGGGCTCCTCCGCCTCCCGAGCGCCCCGCGCGACCGGGCGGCGGTAGGCCAGGCGGCGCAGCAGCACCTCGGCCGGTCCGCGCCTGCCCGCGCGCTCCAGGGCGTAGGACGCCGCCACCGTCACCAGCCACACGCCCACCGCGGACAGGGCCATCGACCACGAGGCGAGTTCGCCGCCCAGCCCCAGGCCCCAGGCCGCCAGGAGGGGCGCGCACAGCACCGACTGGGCCAGGTAGGCCGACAGCGAGCGCTTGCCGGTCGCCGACAGCGCGCCGACCACCGCGCCCGGTGCGCGACCGCGCCCCTGGATCCGGTGCGCCGCCAGCGCGATCAGCGCCACGTAGCCCAGGCCGCAGGCCAGCCCGGTCACCATGTGCGGCATGGTGAGCATGGCCGCCTGCGCGGGGGACAGGTCCCAGACCCCGATCTGGGTCAGGGCCAGGGGCAGCCCGCCCAGCCAGCCCACGCCGATGCCCAGAGCCGCGGTCCAGCGCAGCAGGCCCAGGTGCCCGCCCGGCTCCTCCAGGATCCGGCGGCGCGCGGCCCAGTAGCCGAGCAGGATCGCCGCGGGCACGACCATGCCCAGCAGCCCCTGGCCCAGCGTGACCAGCGGCCAGTCCAGGACGCGGGCCAGCGCGGCGCCCAGGATCGAGGTGTCGCCGATGTTGTCGGCCATCAGGTCCGTACTGAACGCGGCCGAGGAGGAGTAGGAGGCGTCCGCGGGCATGGAGGCCAGGCCCAGCAGGCTGAACGCCGCCAGCAGGGCGGCCAGCCCGGTGAACACGCTCGACCACACCAGCAGCGTGGCGTCCCTGCGCCGCAGGAACAGCCAGCCCAGGAGCAGCCCCGCCAGGCCGTAGGCGCCCAGGACGTCGCCCATCCACAGCAGCAGGGCGTGGACGAAGCCGAACGCGAGCAGCCACAGGTTGCGGCGGCGCAGCAGCGCGTTCACCTCCCGCACGGAGGAGCCCGCCGCCTCCTGGCGCCGGGCCAGCTGCACCATGCCGTACCCGAACAGGAAGGCGAACATCGGATAGCTGCGCATGTCCACCGCCATGACGATGACGAACTGCGCGATCCGGTCCAGCACGCCGCCCGGCTCGGGGTGGACGCCGCCCCCGCTGGACGGGAGCGCCCACAGGTACCAGGCCGTGTTGGCGAGCGCGATGAACAGCAGCATGAACCCGCGCGCCAGGTCCGGTGCGAGGGCTCTCTCCCCCGCGCCGACCGGACCGCGGGAAACGGTGTGCCCAGACATGGGAGACTCCCCGATTTCGCGATATGTCGTGTTAGCGATTCAACCGGAGCGGGCAGGCGGACACAACAGGCCCCCGGTGGGCGCGAACCCGGGAAAGTCCCCTAGGGAAGGACCCTCAGAAGGAACGCGAGGTGGCGGCCACGACCAGCTGGCGCAGCGGCTCGCGGGCGGACGCGTCCAGCTCGGGGCTCTCCAGGGCCGCGACGGCCCGGTCGGCGTACTCCGCGATCATCTCCTCGCACACGGCCAGCGCGCCCGAGCCCTCGATCAGGGAGCACATCCACTCCACCGAGGCCACCGACAGGTCCGGCGCCCCCAGCAGCGAGCGGAACCGCTCGGCGTCGGCCGCCCCGGCGCGCGCCAGGGTCTCGGCCACGACCAGCGTCCGCTTGCCCTCGCGCAGGTCGTCCCCGGCGGGCTTGCCTGTGGTGGACGGGTCGCCGAACACGCCCAGCACGTCGTCGCGCAGCTGGAAGGCGATCCCCAGCGGGATGCCGTAGTCGGTGTAGACCCCGGCCAGCTCCTCGTGGCGGCCCGCCAGGGCCGCGCCCAGGTGCAGCGGGCGCTCCACCGTGTACTTGGCGGACTTGTAGCGCATCACGCGCAGCGCCGCCTCGCGTGTGCCGGTGCCCCGCACCTGTTCCAGGGTGTCCAGGTACTGCCCGGCCATGACCTCGGTGCGCATCGCGTCGAAGGGGGGCCGCCCCCGGCCCAGCACCTCCGTCGGGAAGCCGCTGGCCTGGTACATCTCGTCCGACCAGGCCAGGCACAGGTCGCCGATGAGGATGGCCGCGCCCTGGCCGAAGCCCTCGCTGTCGCCGCTCCACCCCTGGTCGGCGTGCATCTTGGCCAGCCGCTTGTGCGTGGCCGGCAGGCCGCGCCGGGTGTCGCTGTTGTCGATCACGTCGTCGTGGACGAGCGCGCACGCCTGGAGGAACTCCAGGGAGGCCGCCGCCCGCACCACCCGCTCGTCCTCGGCCGCGCCGCCCGCGCCCCGCCAGCCCCAGTAGCAGAAGGTCGGCCGCAGGCGCTTGCCGCCGGAGATCATCGCCTCCAGCGCGTCCATGGCCGGGGCCAACTCCTCCCCGATCTCCAGCAGCTGGGCCCGGTGGCCGGCGCAGAACGAGCTCAGTTCGCGGTCCACACCGGAGCGGACCGCGAAGACGGCGGAGGCGGACGGGGAAGAGGAAGGCACCATGACCCGCAGGTTATCGGCTGTCGGGCGCGGCCCGGTCCCGCTCCGCCTGATCAGGCCGATCCCAGCCGTCCGCCGACACGGACGACACCGTCGCCGGCACCGCCCGCGCGGACGCGCGGGTCACCGCGGCGGGGGCGGGACCGAGCCGCGTCCTCGCACGTCGCGCCGTTCGGGAGCGGCGTTCGGGAGTGGCGTGCGCCACGGGTCTCACAGGATGGGACGGGGCCTCCGCCGCGGGGGCGTCTGACCTAAGCTGGTGCGCATGCTGGCTGCACCGACACTCCCTGTGGCGCCCCGAGGCCCGGCCCCCAGGCCGCGTCATATCCGCGAACTCCTCGACGCGGGCGAGCCGATGTTCTCCTTCGAGTTCTTCCCGCCCCGCACGCCCCAGGCGCAGGAACGCCTGTGGCGCGCGATCAGGGAGATCGAGGCCCTCGGCCCCGCCTTCGTCTCGGTCACCTACGGCGCGGGCGGCAGCACGCGCGGGCTGACCGTGGAGACCACCGAGCGCATCGCGACCGACACCACACTGCTGCCGGTCGCGCACATGACCCTGGTCGACCACTCCGTCGCCGAGCTGCGCCACCTCGTCGGCCGTCTCGCCGACGCGGGCGTGTCCAACATGCTCGCCGTGCGGGGGGACCCGCCCGGCGACCCGGACGGGGAGTGGATCCGCCACCCCCGGGGGCTGACCTACGCCGAGGAGCTGGTGCGCCTGATCAAGGACAGCGGCGACTTCTGCGTGGGCGTGGCCGCCTTCCCCTACAAGCACCCGCGCTCGGCCGACGTCGAGACCGACACCGACCACTTCGTGCGCAAGTGCGAGGCGGGCGCCGACTACGCCATCACCCAGATGTTCTTCGACCCCGAGGACTACCTGCGCCTGCGCGACCGGGTGGCCGCGCGGGGCTGCGAGGTGCCGATCATCCCCGAGGTC
This sequence comes from Nocardiopsis sp. CNS-639, assembly GCF_000381685.1. Classification (NCBI taxonomy): domain Bacteria; kingdom Bacillati; phylum Actinomycetota; class Actinomycetes; order Streptosporangiales; family Nocardiopsidaceae; genus Nocardiopsis; species Nocardiopsis sp. CNS-639. The sequence continues at coordinate 74,207 of NZ_KB906874.1, read as the reverse complement.
TTCCCGGTGGTGCGCACCTCGTTCATCCCGCGCTCGGAGCAGCTCTCCGGCGCTCCCTTCCCGGCCGACCTGGCCGAGAAGTTCGCCTCCTTCGGCGACGACGACGAGTCCGTGCGGGCCTTCGGCATCGAGCACGCCCAGCGCATGTGCGAGCGGCTGCTGGCCGAGGGCGCGCCGGGCATCCACTTCATCACCTCGAACCGGTCCACGGCCACCAGGCAGATCTACCGGGAGATCTCCGGTCACCGGAGCCCGTCAGGGGAAGCCGGGCGGCCATGATCGAGAAGGGCTGACCGGGGCTGCCGGGGAAGCGGAAGTCCTCCAGCACCTCGGTGAACCCGCACGAGCGGTACAGGTGGCGCGCCGCGGAGGGTCCCGAACGCGTGGACAGCACCGCGGTGCGCTCCGGCCTGCCCCGGCACAGGGCGTGGAGCAGGGCGCGGCCCACGCCCCGGTTCTGCGCGTCCGGGTGGACGTGCACCTCGGCGACCTCCAGCGCGTCGGACAGGCAGCGGCGCGCCTGGCGGATCCCCGCGCCCGCGCGCAGCCCCTCCGCCACCGTGTCGTGCCACCACTGGCCGCCGTGCCCGTGGAAGCCGTAGGCGAAGCCGACCGGAAGGCCGCCGCGCACGGCCACCACCGCGCGAAAGCCCGGGTTGCGGGCGTGGCCCCTCATGACGGAGGCGCGCCCGGGCAACTGCTCCGGGGGCGGCCGCATGGCGGCCTCGTACACCTGGAGCAGCGCGGGGACGGCGTGCGTGAAGGCGGGTGGGGCCAGTTCGCGCAACTCGGTATCGGCTACCACGGGCCAAGGGTAGTTCCCCGGCCCCGCCGAGTCCCGGGATTTGCGCGAGGACGGGGTGCACAGCGCCGGGCGGGGTCCTTGACGGGTCCGGCGGCCTGGGGTTAACTGGATCGTGTCGAACAGGAGTTCGACACACTCCGTCGGACCCCCTCCGGCGGGAGGGCGGCGCGGTCGGGTTGGGGAGGGGAAGCCCCACGTCCGGCCGCGCCGCTCCGCCCCGTCCGCCGGCCAGTCCCCGGCCGGGCGGACACGACGAGAACCGGCGCCCCCGTGGGGTCGCCGGTTCTCGTCGAGCGGGTGCGAATCTGTTCGGTCGTCCCGGTGCCCGGGTACCGGTCAGAAGGCGTCGACCGCGCGGCGCGCCTCGGGGTCGAGGACGCCCCAGTTGATGAGCTCCTCGGTCAGGTCCCCGGGCGACTTGTCGTAGATGACCGCGAGTGAGCGCAGGTCCTCCTGGCGGATGGAGAGCACCCGCCCGTTGTAGTCACCCCGCTGGCTCTGGATCGTGGCGACGTAGCGGGACAGCGGCCCGGCCTTCTCCTGCGGCAGCTGCTGCATGCGCTCCAGGTCGATGACCAGCTTGGGCGTGGGGCCCAGCGGGGTGGGAGCCGCGCCGCCCGGCAGCAGCTCCGACATCGGCACGCCGTAGAAGTCCGCCAGCTCGGCGAGCTTCTGGACGGTGACGGCGCGGTCGCCGCGCTCGTAGGAGCCCACCACGACGGCCTTCCAGCGGCCGTGGGACTTCTCTTCCACCCCGTGCAGGGACAGGCCCTGCTGGGTGCGGATGGCACGCAGTCGCGCACCGAGGGACTTCGCGTATTCGGATGGCATCTTCTTGTCGCTCCCGGCCGTGACAGTGGCTGGCGTGGTGGGGGGACGTCCGCTCGTACTCGGCGGGCCGCCTGGGCGGTCCAGCGGATGGTCACGGGTTGCAACCCCACCCGGCAGTGGTTACAGACAGTGACGGTAGGGGGGTCTGCCTTCCAGGTCAAGCCGTTGGTGTGAAACGCGACTAATCGGTGGCCAAACCGTGCGTAAGTGAGACACCTCTCATGTCAGGACCGAACGGGAGGAGTCGTGCGTCACGATGGCATGAAAAGCCCGTTCCTCCTGGGTATTTCAGGTTTCGGCCCCTTCGTTGCCGTATCCACTGGGTGACGACATGACCACATTTCAGAGGGTGCGTGTGCGCTTGTGGTGTGACCAGAGTCACATTCGTGACCTCGGGTCATCGACCGCCTCGCGGGGGTCGCGAACGTCGCTGGTAGCGTGGATCCGATCGACATCCTTTAACGACCTGTTCAGTGAGGCAGGGAAGGGAGTCACTACTTTGCGTGCGCAAAAACCGACGACCGGTGACGCCGGCGGCGGTTCCCCCGCACCCGAGGTGCCCGAGGGCACCCGCGCCGTCCTGGACGGCAGCGAGATCAACCGGGCGCTGACCCGCATCGCCCACGAGGTGCTCGAACGCACCAAGGGGGGCCGGGACGTCACCCTCCTGGGCATCCCCTCGCGGGGGGTCCCGCTCGCCCACCGCCTGGCACGGCGCATCGAACGGGTGGAGGACCTCACCGTCCCCGCGGGCTCGCTCGACATCACCATGTACCGCGACGACCTGCGCTCCGCCCCCGTCCGCGCCCTCGGCCGGACCGAGATCCCGCAGGGCGGACTCGACGACCGCGTCGTCGTCCTCGTCGACGACGTCCTCTTCTCCGGCCGCACCGTCCGCGCCGCCCTGGACGCCCTCGGCGACCTGGGGCGCCCCCGCGCCGTCCAGCTCGCCGTCCTGGTCGACCGCGGCCACCGTGAGCTGCCCATCCGCGCCGACTACGTGGGCAAGAACCTGCCCACCTCGCTGCGCGAGAGCGTCACCGTGCGCCTGGAGGAGACCGACGGACACGACGCGGTGCTGCTCGGCCCGTTCCGCCCCCGCACCCGCCCCGGCGCCACCGAGGGGAACGACTGATGCGCCACCTGCTCTCCACCGGCGACCTCTCCCGCGACGAGGCCACCCTCGTCCTGGACACCGCCGCCGAACTCGCCCAGGTCGGCGACCGCTCCGTCAAGAAGCTGCCCACCCTGCGCGGGCGCACCGTGGTCAACCTCTTCTACGAGGACTCCACCCGCACCCGCACCTCCTTCGAGCTGGCCGCCAAGCGCCTGTCCGCGGACGTCATCAACTTCTCCGCCAAGGGCTCCAGCGTCTCCAAGGGCGAGAGCCTCAAGGACACCGCGCTGACCCTCCAGGCCATGGGCGCCGACGGCGTCGTCATCCGGCACAGCGCCTCCGGCGCCGCCCACCGCCTCGCCAACTGGGTGGACGGGTCCGTCCTCAACGCGGGCGACGGCACCCACGAACATCCCACCCAGGCCCTGCTGGACGCCTTCACCATGCGCTCGCGCCTGGGGCGCCTGGAGGGGCTGCGGGTGGCCGTCGTCGGCGACATCCTGCACAGCCGGGTCGCCCGCTCCAACGTGCTGCTGCTCACCACCCTGGGCGCGCACGTCACCCTGGTCGCGCCGCCCACCCTGCTGCCGGTCTCGGTGCACACCTGGCCGTGCGAGGTCTCCTACGACCTCGACGAGGTCCTGCCCAAGTCCGACGTCGTCATGATGCTGCGCGTACAGGCCGAGCGCATGCACGAGTCGTTCTTCCCGTCCACGCGCGAGTACAGCCGCAACTACGGCCTGGACGGTGAGCGCCTCTCCCGCATGCCCGAGGAGGCGATCGTCATGCACCCCGGCCCGATGGTCCGCGGCATGGAGATCTCCGCCGAGGTCGCCGACTCGCCCCGCTGCACCGTCACCGAACAGGTCGCCAACGGCGTCAGCCTGCGCATGGCCGTGCTCTACCTGCTGCTCGGCGGCTCCTGACAGCCCGGCCGCGGGGCCCCGTGCCCCGCGCCACCGCACCCGAGGGACGCGAGGCCCCGCCACGGGCCCGGGCGGCCCCGGCCCCCGCCGCGCCCGGCCCACCGGCGCGCCCCGGGGCCCCGCGCCGCCCCTCCCCATCCCAGAACACGAGGAAGCCAACACCGCGATGCCCGACACCCACGGACCGCACCTGATCCGCGGCGCCCGCCCCCTCGGCGGCGACCCCGTCGACCTGCTCCTGGCCGACGGCCGGATCGCCGCGACCGGCCGGGACCTGGACGCCCCCGAGGGCGCCCGGACCGTCGACGCCACCGGCCTGATCGCCCTGCCCGGTCTGGTGGACCTGCACACCCACCTGCGCGAGCCCGGCCGCGAGGACGCCGAGACGGTCGCCAGCGGCTCCCGCTCCGCCGCCATGGGCGGCTACACCGCCGTCCACGCCATGGCCAACACCGACCCCGTCGCCGACACCGCCGGGGTCGTCGAACAGGTCTGGCGCCTGGGCCGCGAGGCCGGGTACTGCGACGTGCGCCCCGTCGGCGCCGTCACCGTCGGCCTGGCCGGGGAGCGCCTCTCCGAGATCGGCGCCATGGCCGACTCCGCCGCGGGCGTGCGGGTCTTCTCCGACGACGGCATCTGCGTCTCCGACGCCCTGCTCATGCGCCGCGCCCTGGAGTACGTCAAGGCCTTCGACGGCGTCATCGCCCAGCACGCCCAGGAGCCGCGCCTGACCCAGGGCGCCCAGATGAACGAGGGCTCCGTCTCCGACCGCCTCGGCCTGCCCGGCTGGCCCGCGGTCGCCGAGGAGGCGATCATCGCCCGCGACTGCCTGCTCGCCCAGCACGTGGGCTCGCGCCTGCACGTGTGCCACGTCTCGACCAGGGGCTCGGTCGACATCATCCGCTGGGCCAAGGCCCGCGGCTGCGACGTCACCGCCGAGGTCACACCCCACCACCTCCTGCTGACCGAGGAGCTGGTGGAGGGCTACGATCCCGTCTACAAGGTCAACCCGCCCCTGCGCACCGCCGAGGACGTCCAGGCGCTGCGCGAGGGCCTGGCCGACGGCACCATCGACATCGTCGCCACCGACCACGCCCCCCACCCCGCGGAGGCCAAGGAGACCGAGTGGTCCACCGCCGCCATGGGAATGGTCGGGTTGGAGACGGCGTTGGCGGTCGTGCAGCGCACGATGGTCGACACCGGTCTGCTGACCTGGGCCGACGTCGCCGACCGCATGTCCGCGGCACCGGCCCGCATCGGCCGGGTCCACGACCACGGGCGTGACCTGGCGGTCGGCCAGCCCGCCAACGTGGTCCTGTACGACCCGGCCGCCGCCGTCGACGTGGACGGCGCGGCCATGGTCAGCAAGAGCGGCAACACCCCCTTCCGGGGCATGACCCTGCCCGGCCGGGTGCGCGCCACGTTCCTGCGCGGCGCCCCGACCGTCCTGGAGGGGAAGATCCAGTGAGCACAGAACAGAACACCCGGGCCGCCCACGGCCCGGCGGAGGAGGGGGCGAACGTGTCCGAGAGCGGACCCGCGATTCTGGTACTCGAGGACGGCCGTGTCTTCCACGGCCGCTCCTTCGGCGCCACCGGGGAGACCTTCGGCGAGGCGGTCTTCAACACCGGCATGACCGGCTACCAGGAGACCCTCACCGACCCCTCGTACCACCGCCAGATCGTGGTGATGACCGCCCCCCACATCGGCAACACCGGCGTCAACGACGACGACCCCGAGTCCGGCCGCGTCTGGGTCGCCGGGTACGTCGTGCGCGAGCCCGCCCGCATCACCTCCAACTGGCGGGCCGAGCGCACCCTGGACGAGGAGCTGCGCCGCCAGGGCGTGGTCGGCATCGCCCTCACCGGCACCCGCGCGCTCACCCGCCACCTGCGCGACAAGGGCGTCATGCGCGCCGCCATCAGCACCACCGAGACCGACCCGCGGGCCCTGCTGGAGCGCGTGCGCCAGCAGCCCACCATGGCCGGGGCCGACCTGGCCGCCGAGGTCAGCACCGGCGAGCCCTACGAGGTCCTGCCGCCCGAGGGCGTGCCGACCCGCTTCCACGTCGCCGCCGTGGACCTGGGCATCAAGGCCATGACCCCCCAGCGCCTGGCCGAGCGGGGGTGCCGGGTCACCGTGCTGCCCTCCACCGCCACCGCCGAGGAGATCCTCGCCCTGGACCCGGACGGGGTGTTCTTCAGCAACGGCCCCGGCGACCCCGCCACCGCCGACGGTCCCGTCACCGCCATGCGCGGCGTCCTGGACGCGGGCAGGCCGCTCTTCGGCATCTGCTTCGGCAACCAGATCCTGGGCCGCGCCCTGGACCTGGGCACCTACAAGCTGCCCTTCGGGCACCGGGGCGTCAACCAGCCGGTGATCGACACCCGCTCCGGCAGGGTCGCCATCACCAGCCAGAACCACGGCTTCGCCGTCGAGGCCCCCCTCGACGAGCCCTTCGACACCCCCTACGGCCGGGCCGAGGTCAGCCACATCGGCCTCAACGACCGCGTCGTCGAGGGCCTGCGGCTGCTGGACCGCCCCGCGTTCAGCGTCCAGTTCCACCCGGAGGCCGCCGCCGGCCCCCACGACGCCGCCGAACTCTTCGACGCGTTCGTCGACCTGATGTCCGCCCAGCCCGCTCCGGCTGCCAAGTAGCAAGAGGAAGCAGAGCATGCCGCGCCGTAGTGACCTTTCATCCGTCCTCGTGATCGGCTCCGGCCCGATCGTGATCGGGCAGGCGGCCGAGTTCGACTACTCGGGCACCCAGGCCTGCCGGGTTCTGCGGGCCGAGGGCCTGCGGGTCATCCTGGTCAACTCCAACCCGGCCACGATCATGACCGACCCGGAGATCGCCGACGCCACCTACGTGGAGCCGATCACCACCGAGATGATCGAGAAGATCATCGCCAAGGAGCGCCCCGACGCGCTCCTGCCCACCCTGGGCGGGCAGACCGCCCTCAACGCCGCCGTCGCCCTGGACGAGGCTGGCATCCTCGCCAAGTACGGCGTCGAGCTCATCGGCGCCAACATCGAGGCCATCCAGTCCGGTGAGGACCGCGAGAGCTTCAAGGGCATCGTCGAGCGCATCGGCGGCGAGTCCGCCCGCTCGCGCATCTGCCACACCCTGGAGGAGTGCCTGGCCGCGGCCGAGGAGCTCTCCTACCCCGTCGTCGTGCGCCCCTCCTTCACCATGGGCGGCGCGGGCTCGGGCTTCGCCCACGACGAGTCCGAGCTGCGCCGCATCGCCGGGCAGGGCCTGGCGCTCTCCCCGACCACCGAGGTGCTCCTGGAGGAGTCCATCCTCGGCTGGAAGGAGTACGAGCTGGAGCTGATGCGCGACACCAACGACAACGTCGTGGTCGTGTGCTCCATCGAGAACCTCGACCCCATGGGCGTGCACACCGGCGACTCCATCACCGTCGCCCCCGCCATGACCCTCACCGACCGCGAGTACCAGAAGCTGCGCGACATCGGCATCGCCGTCATCCGCGAGGTCGGCGTGGACACCGGCGGCTGCAACATCCAGTTCGCCGTCCACCCCACCACCGGCCGGGTCATCGTCATCGAGATGAACCCGCGCGTGTCGCGCTCCTCGGCGCTGGCCTCCAAGGCCACCGGCTTCCCGATCGCCAAGATCGCCGCCAAGCTCGCCGTCGGCTACACCCTGGACGAGATCCCCAACGACATCACCCGGGAGACCCCGGCCAGCTTCGAGCCCACGCTCGACTACGTCGTCGTCAAGGTGCCCCGCTTCGCCTTCGAGAAGTTCCCCGGCGCCGACCCCGGCCTGACCACCACCATGAAGTCGGTGGGCGAGGCCATGGCCATCGGCCGCTCCTTCCCCGAGGCCCTCCAGAAGGCCATGCGCTCCCTGGAGAAGAAGGGCGTCGGCCTGACCTGGGAGGGCGAGCCCGGCGACAAGGACGAGCTGCTGCGCCTGGCCGCCACCCCCACCGAGCACCGCCTGCGCCAGGTCCAGCAGGCCCTGCGCGCCGGGGCCACCGTCGAGGAGGTCCACGAGGCCACCCGCATCGACCCCTGGTTCGTGGACCAGATGCTGCGCCTGGAGGAGGCGGCCCGCGTCCTGGCCGACGCCCCCAAGCTCGACGCCGACCTGCTGCGCCAGGTCAAGGGGCTGGGCTTCTCCGACCTCCAGATCGGCCAGATCACCGGCCGCAGCGAGGACGTGGTCCGCGAGCTGCGCCACGCCCTGGGAGTCCACCCCGTCTACCTGACCGTGGACACCTGCGCCGCCGAGTTCGAGGCCAGCACGCCCTACCTGTACTCCAGCTACGACGAGGAGACCGAGGTCCCCACGGGCGACCGCCCCAAGATCATCATCCTGGGCTCGGGACCCAACCGGATCGGCCAGGGCGTGGAGTTCGACTACTCCTGCGTCCACGCCTCCTTCGCCCTCTCCGACGCCGGGTACGAGACCGTGATGGTCAACTGCAACCCCGAGACCGTCTCCACCGACTACGACACCAGCGACCGGCTCTACTTCGAGCCGCTCACCCTGGAGGACGTGCTGGAGGTCGTGCGCGCCGAGCAGGCCGCCGGACCGGTCGTCGGCGTCATCGTCCAGCTGGGCGGCCAGACCCCGCTCGGCCTGGCCCGCCGCCTCAAGGACGCCGGGGTGCCCATCATCGGCACCAGCCCCGAGGCGATCGACCTGGCCGAGGACCGCGGAGAGTTCGGCAAGGTCCTGGCCGACGCCGGGCTGCCCGCGCCCAAGTACGGCACCGCCTACTCCTTCGCCGAGGCCAAGGCCGCCGCGGACGAGATCGGCTACCCCGTCATGGTCCGCCCCTCCTACGTACTGGGCGGACGCGGCATGGAGATCGTCTACAGCGAGGCGATGCTCGCCGACTACATCGAGCGCAACGCCGAGGTCAGCCCCGAGCACCCGGTGCTCATCGACCGCTTCCTCGACGACGCCATCGAGATCGACGTCGACGCCCTCTACGACGGCCGCGACCTGTACCTGGGCGGGGTCATGGAGCACATCGAGGAGGCCGGGATCCACTCCGGCGACTCGGCGTGCACCCTGCCCTCCATCACCCTGGGCCGCGAGGACATCGAGCGCATCCGCTACTCCACCGAGGCCATCGCCCGCGGCACGGGCGTGCGCGGCCTGATCAACGTCCAGTACGCGCTCGCCTCCGGCGTGCTCAACGTCCTGGAGGCCAACCCGCGCGCCTCGCGCACCGTGCCGTTCGTGTCCAAGGCCACTGCGGTGCCGCTGGCCAAGGCCGCCGCCCGCGTCATGGCCGGGGCCACCATCGCCGAACTGCGCGAGGAGGGCATGCTGCCCGCCCGCGGCGACGGCGGCGACCTGCCCGTGGACGCCCCGGTGTCGGTGAAGGAGGCCGTGCTGCCCTTCAACCGCTTCATCGACAAGGAGGGCGAGGGAGTCGACACCATCCTCGGCCCCGAGATGCGCTCCACCGGCGAGGTCATGGGCCTGGACACCGAGTTCGGCGCCGCCTACGCCAAGTCGCAGCTGGCCCTCAACGACTCCCTGCCCGAGCGGGGCCGGGTGTTCGTCTCGGTGGCCAACCGCGACAAGCGCTCGATGATCTTCCCGGTCAAGCGCCTGGCCGACCTCGGCTTCGAGATCCTGGCCACCGAGGGCACCGCCGTGGTCCTGCGCCGCAACGGCGTGCACGCCACCGTGGTGCGCAAGCACAGCGAGGGCAGCGGCCCGGCGGGCGAGCCCACCATCGTGCAGCTCATCCACTCCGGGGGCGTCGACCTCATCGTCAACACGCCCTTCGGCAGCGCGGGGCAGGCCGGACCGCGTCTGGACGGCTACGAGATCCGCACCGCGGCCGTGGTGCGCGGCGTGCCCAGCGTGACCACCGTGCAGGGCCTGGCCGCCGCGGTCCAGGCCATCGAGGCGCGGGTGCGCGGGGACCTCGGCGTGCGCTCCCTCCAGGAGCACGCGAGCACCCTCACCGCCAGCCGGGCCTAGGCTGTTCCTCTTCGGGCCTCCGCCCCGCCCGCCCGGCGCCCGCCGCCGCCCGCGGTGGCGCTTCGCGCCGGGCGGGCCACCGCCCTCAACGGACGCCACGCGCAGTACCTTCCTGGTTCGGGCGCCCGGAGAGCGGGCGCCCGAACCAGCCGGGGCGGTGGGCGGGGGCGCCGTGGACGGTGTGTCCACGGTTCCCCCGCCTATACGGTTGGCGCACAGGACGACGCAGGAATCCCAGAGGGGGGAGGGCGGCGCCGACGCCCCGGTGTCCGCGACACCGGGCCCGGGCGCCACGACCTGATGAGCGACAACGGACCGGTGCAGACCAGGTGCCCCGTGCTGAACGTACGCAGGGTGGACGCCTACTACGCCATCACCGTGGTCGCCCCGGGCATAGCCGAGCGGTTCCGCTCCGGGCAGTTCGTGTCGGTGGCCGTCGGCGGCGACCACTCCAGCACCCTGCTGCGCCGCCCCTTCGCCATCCACGACGTCAAGCCCGACTACGGCGGCACCGTCGAGTTCCTGTTCTCGGTGCGGGGCACCGGCACCGCCTGGCTCTCCGAACGCCGCTCGCGCGACCTGCTGGACGTGGTCGGCCCCCTGGGCCGCCCCTTCCCGCTGCCCCGCGAGCCGGTCAACTGCGTGCTGGTGGGCGGGGGCTCGGGCAGCGCCCCGCTGTTCCCGCTCGCCCAGTCACTGCGCAGGCGCGGCTGCCGGGTGGACTTCGTGCTGGGCGCCGCCTCCGCCGACCGGGTGTTCAGCGCCATCACCGCCCGCCGCATCGCCGAGACGGCCGCCTTCACCACCGACGACGGCTCCTTCGGCACCCGCGGCCGCGTCACCGACGTCCTGGGCAGGGTGATCGAGGAATGCCGGTCCGACGCCGTCTACGCCTGCGGCCCCATGCCGATGCTGCGCGCGGTCACCTCCGTGGCGGCCAGCCACGGCATCCCCGTCCAGGTGGCGGTGGAGGAGACCATGGCCTGCGGCACCGGGATCTGCATGACCTGCGTCATCCCGGTGGTGGGCGAGGACGGGATCACCCGCATGGTGCGCTCCTGCGTGGACGGCCCGGTCTTCCGGGGCGAGCAGGTGCGCTTCGACGACGTGGGCACGATCCCCTTCGACGCCCTGGGCGCCCCGGGCTGGAAGGGCTCCAGCGCGGCCCGCGCCGCGGAGACGGCCCGCGACATCGCCTGAGGGCCCCGGACCCGCCCCGGAACCGACCACCACCAGACAGTGGGTGAGAGAGTTGAACGCAGACCTCAGGACCCGGCTGGGCGGCTGGGAGCTGCCCAACCCCGTGGTCACCGCCGCCGGGTGCGCCGGAGCGGGCCGCGAGCTGGCCCAGTTCTTCGACATCGCCTCGATCGGCGCCGTCACCACCAAGTCGGTGATGCTGGAGCCCCACGCCGGGCGCCCGTCCCCGCGCATGGCCGAGACGCCCAGCGGGATGCTCAGCACGACGGGCATGCAGGGCCCGGGCGTGGACGTGTTCCTCCAACGGGACCTGCCCTGGCTGCTCTCCCGCGGCGGGCGGGCGATCGTCTCCGTCGCGGGCACCGGCATGGCCGAGTTCGGCGAACTCGCCAGACGCGTCTCCGCCGCCGACGGGGTCAGCGCGATCGAGGTCAACCTCTCCAGTCCGGACCCGTCCGACCCCGCGGGGCGCCGCTACGTGGACGACGCCGCCCAGGCCGCTGCCGTGGTGCGCACGGTGCGCTCCCACACCCGTTCGGGGCTGCCGGTGCTGGCCAAGCTCGCCGCCGACGTCCCCGACGTGGTGGAGCTGGCCGCCGCGTGCGTGGAGGCGCGCGCGGACGGGCTGTCCATGGTCAACACCGTGCGCGGCATGGCCGTGGACACCCGCACGCTGCGCCCGGCGGTGGCCGGGGGGATGGGCGGGCTGTCGGGGCCGGCGATCCGCCCGCTGGCGGTGGGGTGCGTCTACCGGGTGCACGAGGCGCTTCCGGACGTGCCCATCATCGGAATGGGCGGGGTCCGCACGGGTGCCGACGTGATGGAGTTCATGGCGGCCGGGGCCTCCGCGGTCGCGGTCGGCACGGTCAACTTCTCCGACCCCTCGGCGTGCGCCCGCGTGCTCCGCGAGTTCACCGAGCTGCTGGAGGCCCGCGGGCTGAGGCGGGCCGCCGACCTGGTGGGCGCCGCGCACCGGACGGGTGTGGGCGCGTGACAGGCCGGGCACGCGGCGCACAAGGGCCCTGACCGGCCTGAACGGCGTTCAGATGGCGCTGTGCGACCAAACACGCGCAATTGGTCTCTACCACTGTCCTGACCGTTACGTCCCGTCTGCGGCCGTCTGGGAGGCCGTTACGGGGAAGTGACACGGGTGGGGCGCATGAAGCGGCTCATCCGGGGAACCGCACACTTGATGGTGTGCACATGACAGCGAACGTGCATTCTCAGGTGCCGCGGTAAGCACGTCCGCAAGTACGTCCGTGCCTTGCACGCGCCGACCCCGGTCGGCGGCACACGATGGGAGATACCGACATGACCGAGACCACCGCGCCCTCCGCGCCCATCGCCGTGGCGCTCGACGCCAGGGACCTGGAGACCGCGGCCACCTGGGCCTCAGCGGTCGCGCCGCACGTGAGCACGGTCAAGGTGGGCCTGGAGCTGTACCTGCGCTACGGGCCCGACGTGGTCAGCGCGGTGCGCGGGGCCAGCCGGGTGGGGGTCTTCCTCGACCTGAAGCTGCACGACATCCCGGCCACGGTCGCCGGCGCCGCGCGCAGCGTCGCGGGCCTGCGTCCCTCGATCCTGACCGTCCACGCCGGGGGAGGGGCGGACATGGTCCGGGCCGCGGTGGAGGCCGCGCCGGAGACCAGGATCGCCGCCGTGACGGTGCTCACCTCGATGGACGAGGACGACCTGGAGCAGGTGGGGCTGCTCGGTCCGGCCCGCGACGCGGTGCGGCGTCTGGCGGTCCTGGCCGTGGGCGCCGGGGCCCGCGCGCTGGTCTGCTCACCCCAGGAGGTGGCCCTGCTCCGCTCCGAGGTCGGGCCGGACGTCACCCTCATCACGCCGGGCGTGCGCCCGGCGGGGGCGGACAGGGGCGACCAGTCGCGCGTGGCGACCCCGGAGGAGGCCGTGGCGGCCGGCGCGGACCTGCTGGTCATCGGCCGCCCCATCACCCGCGCGCCGGACCCGGGGGCGGCGGCGGCCTCCCTCGCGGCGGCCGTGCGCCGGGCGGGTGTGCGCGTGTAGGGAGCGAAGGGGGAGGGGGCCGCGCGGGCGCCCTTCGACGGTGTCCGGAGGTGTTGGGCCAAGGGATCGACGGATCGGGGAGACGAACCGGTGCACGGGAGTCTGACGCGACCGATTATGGGTCACTGTCAGTTACTGATTTGGCATGTCCGAAACCCGCCGAACACTGCCGAGAGTGACCCGCGTCACCCCTACGTGACCTGCGCTGGTGGCACCCTCCAGACCTCCTTCAATCGGGACTAAAGTCCCGGTTTTCGTCTCGCAATGCAGTCGAATAGCAACTCTCCGTAGTTAGTTCGACGAAATAGCCGTTGAAAGGGCACTTTGCGTTGCCTAACAGGGGTCAGACCTACTAACTTGCGCAGGCGTCCGCCCTCTACAAACGAGTAGAAATCCGAGGTGACCCGGCGTGGCCCTTCCTCCCCTGACACCCGAACAGCGCACCGCGGCTCTGGCCAAGGCCGCCAAGGCCAGAAAAGAGCGCGCGGAGGTCAAGAACAAACTGAAGAACGGCGGCATCTCGCTGTCCGAGGTCCTTTCCAACGGCCTCAAGGACGACGTCATCGGCAAGATGAAGGTTTCGGCTCTGCTCGAATCCCTTCCCGGCGTCGGCAAGGTCCGGGCCAAGCAGATCATGGAGCGGCTCAACATCGCCGAGTCGCGCCGTGTCCGCGGTCTGGGAACCAACCAGCGCGCCGCCCTCGAGGCCGAGTTCGGCGACCTCACCAAGTAACACCAGGCAGTACCCGCAGCACCCAGCAGTACCGAGCAGCACCTGAACGCAGTGCACCGGTCCGCCGCGTCCCCCACAGTCGCGGCGCACACCACGCCGCGACAGCGGCCGACCCCCGGTGAGCCAGGCAGGGCCGCGGTCGGCGGACGGGTGACCCCAGGTCACGACCGTCCGCCGTGCCGCGGCCCTTCGCTTGCCCCGGGCGCGGTGTGTGTCGAGGCGGGTCAGGGCTGTGTGCCGCTGCCCTTGGCTCACCCCGGGCGCGGTGTGTGTTGAGGCGGGTCAGGGCTGTGTGCCGCTGCCCTTGGCTCACCCCGGGCGCGGTGTGTGTCGAGGCGGGTCAGGACCGTGCGGCGCTGCCCGGTGGTATAAAGGGAGCTTCCCGCGACCGTACGCGGACACCCCGCACACCAGACCGCCCGCACGGTGACGGCGCCCGGACCGGCTTCGGCCCGCCGGAGCGCGACGCGAGGGCCACGGCCCCGCCCGTGGCGGGCGGGCCCGAAGGGAAGCCTCGAACACACATGCCCGATCCCGGATCCCAGTCCCGCCCGGCGCAGAAGCGGCTGACCGTGCTGTCCGGACCCTCGGGTGTGGGCAAGAGCACGGTGGTGGCCCACCTGCGCCGTGAGAACCCCGACGTGTGGCTCTCGGTCTCGGTCACCACGCGCCGCCCCCGCCCGGGCGAACAGGACGGCGTCCAGTACCACTTCGTCACCGACGAGGAGTTCGACCGCCTCGTCGCCGAGGACCAGCTCCTGGAGTGGGCCCAGTTCGCGGGCAACCGCTACGGCACCCCGCGCCGACCCGTCGAGGAGCGCCTGCGCGCCGGAGTGCCCGTCCTGCTGGAGATCGAGCTCCAGGGCGCCCGCCAGGTGCGCGAGTCCATGCCCGACGCCCTGCACGTCTTCCTCGCCCCGCCCTCCTGGGAGGAGCTGGTGCGCCGCCTCACCGGGCGCGGCACCGAGTCCGACGAGGTGATCCAGCGCCGCCTGGACGTGGCCAGGGTCGAGCTGGCCGCCGAGAAGGAGTTCGACACCACCCTCGTCAACACGTCCGTACAGGAAGTGGGCGACGAGCTGCTAGCGTTGATCACCGCGCCCAAGGTGTGATAGCGGCCGGGCCCGGAGGGCCCGCGCCATCCGCGCCGCGCCGGGAACCGTCCCGACGGCGCCCCAACGTCCGTCCACCGCGGCTCCACGACGAGCCGCGGAACATTCCTGGGGGTAATGAAGTGGCTGGTACCGAGCCCGTCGCCGAAGGCATCACCAACCCGCCGATCGACGATCTGCTGGAGCTGGTGGACAGCAAGTACAGCCTGGTCACCATGGCCTCCAAGCGGGCCCGCCAGATCAACGCCTACTACGCCCAGCTGGGCGAGGGCCTGCTGGAGTACGTCGGCCCGCTGGTGGAGACCCAGGTCCAGGAGAAGTCGCTGTCCATCGCCCTGCGCGAGGTCAGGTCCGGCCTGCTCACCGCGGAGCCCTACGAGGGTTCCTGACCCGCCTTCCCCGCGTACTCGCAGGCCCGCACGGGGCTCGGGTCGCGGAGAACCGGGTTCCGCGCTCCCAGGGGCACGGCGTCCTCGCCGACGGCTCGACTCGTCTTGCGGGATCCGGTACGCCCCTCGCGTTCCGCGCGCCCGCCGCGCCCCTGGCGCGCGCGGGGCGGCCGGGGGCTGGTAGAACTCCTTTCTGTGAGTGACACAAACCTTCCCCGCGTGGTCCTCGGCGTCGGCGGCGGCATCGCCGCCTACAAGGTCTGCGAACTGCTGCGCCGCCTGACCGAGTCCGGCCACCGGGTCCGGGTCGTGCCCACCGCCGAGGCCCTGCGCTTCGTCGGTGAGCCCACCTGGGCCGCCCTGTCCGGCCAGCCCGTCGCCACCGGAGTGTGGGACGGGGTCCACGAGGTCCCGCACGTGCGCATCGGCCAGGAGGCCGACCTGGTGTTCGTGGCACCGGCCACCGCCAACATCATGGCCAGGGCCGCCGCGGGCCTGGCCGACGACCTGCTCACCAACACCCTGCTCACCGCGCGCTGTCCGGTGGTGTTCGCGCCCGCGATGCACACCGAGATGTGGGAGCACCCCGCCACGCAAGCCAACGTGGCCACCCTGCGCTCGCGCGGCGCCGTCGTCCTCGACCCGGCCGTGGGCCGCCTGACCGGCGCCGACACCGGACGCGGGCGCCTGCCCGAGCCCTCCGAGCTGTTCGAGGCCGCCCGCCTCGTGCTGCGCCGCGGTACCGCCGCCCCCGACCTGGCCGGACGGCGCGTGGTGGTCTCCGCGGGCGGCACCCGCGAGGCCGTCGACCCGGTCCGCTTCCTGGGCAACCACTCCTCGGGCAAGCAGGGGTACGCCCTGGCGCGCACCGCCGCCGCCCGCGGCGCCGACGTGACCCTGGTCGCCGCCAACGTCTCCCTGCCCGACCCGGCCGGGGTGCGCGTCGTGCGCGCGGGCTCGGCCGTGGAGCTGGCCGAGGCCATGGAGGCCGAGCGCGTCGGCGCGGACGTGATCGTGATGAGCGCCGCGGTGGCCGACTTCCGGCCGGTCGCCAGCGCCGCCTCCAAGATCAAGAAGAGCCCCGGCGCCACGCCCGCTCCCATCGAGCTGGCCGAGAACCCCGACATCCTCGCCGGGCTGGTCGCCTCACGCGACGCCGAGGGGCTGGCGCAGACCGTCGTGGGCTTCGCCGCCGAGACCGACGACGTGATCGCCAACGGCCGGGCCAAACTGGCCCGCAAGGGCTGCGACCTGCTCGTGGTCAACCAGGTCGGCGGCGGGCGCGCGTTCGGCACCGAGGACAACCAGGCCGTCATCCTGGGCTCGGACGGCAGCGCGGTGGACGTGCCCACCGGACCCAAGGAGGACCTCGCCGACCGTGTCTGGGACCTGGTACTGCCGCGCCTGGGCTGAAGCGCCCGCCTGGCGCGGCCCGGTCGAACAAGCGGGTGCCCAGGACTGGATTCCCACCGCGGAGTACGTCAGACTTCAACGTGCACCCGTGGCGACCGGGGAGGTCGTCCGCGGGGTGCCCGCCCCCAACAGTCCCGTTACAGTGGACCAATAACCAACCCCGTCGGTCGGTATTGGCCGCCTCGGCAGGCAGCCGGGGGCGCCCGTGCCGCACCGGCACATGTCAGCCAGCAGCCGCTGCAAGGAGTCACGCAACGTGTCCCGCCGCCTTTTCACCTCCGAGTCGGTCACCGAAGGCCATCCCGACAAGATGGCCGACCAGATCAGTGACGCGATCCTCGACGCGATGCTCACCCACGACCCGCGCAGCCGGGTCGCGGTCGAGACGCTGATCACCACCGGTCAGGTCCACATCGCGGGCGAGGTCACCACACAGACCTACGTCGACATCCCCGCCATCGTGCGCGGAAAGATCCTCGAGATCGGCTACGACTCCTCCGCCAAGGGGTTCGACGGTGACTCCTGCGGGGTCAACGTCTCCATCGACGCGCAGTCCCCCGACATCGCCCAGGGTGTCGACACCGCCTACGAGGCGCGCGTCGGCAACGAGGACGACGCCCTCAACCGGCAGGGCGCGGGCGACCAGGGCCTGATGTTCGGCTACGCCAACCGCGAGACCCCCGAGCTCATGCCGCTGCCGATCAAGCTGGCGCACTCCCTCTCCGAGCGCCTGGCCGGGGTCCGCCGCAACGGCACGGTGCCCTACCTGCGCCCGGACGGCAAGACCCAGGTCACGGTCGAGTACGACGGCCAGACCCCGGTCCGCCTGGACACCGTCGTGGTCTCCAGCCAGCACTCGGCCGACATCAACCTCGACGAGATGCTCGCCCCCGACATCCGCGAGCACGTGATCGAGCCGGTCGTGGCCGCCTACGGCCTGGAGTCCGACGACTACCGGCTCCTGGTCAACCCGACCGGCCGGTTCGAGATCGGCGGCCCCATGGGCGACGCCGGTCTCACGGGCCGCAAGATCATCGTGGACACCTACGGCGGCTACGCCCGCCACGGTGGCGGCGCCTTCTCCGGCAAGGACCCGTCGAAGGTGGACCGCTCGGCCGCCTACGCCACCCGCTGGGTCGCCAAGAACATCGTCGCGGCCGAGCTCGCCGAGCGCGCCGAGGTCCAGGTGGCCTACGCCATCGGCAAGGCGCACCCGGTCGGCGTGTTCATCGAGACCTTCGGCACCGAGAAGGTCGCCCCGGAGCTGATCGAGAAGGCCGTCAAGGAGGTCTTCGACCTGCGTCCGGCCGCCATCGTGCGCGACCTGGACCTGCTGCGCCCGATCTACTCCCGGACCGCCGCCTACGGCCACTTCGGCCGTGAGCTGCCCGAGTTCACGTGGGAGAGCACCGAGCGCGCCGCCGCGCTGCGCTCCTTCGTGGGCGCCTGAGCCGCACCTGCGGCGCCGGTCCCCGCGAGGGGCCCCCAGGGCGCGCACGGCCGTCACCGGCCGTGCGCGCCCTTGCGCGTGTTCCGGGTTCCTCCGCATGGCGCACGATCGAAGTGACTACTCCGTGTTATTCCGTATAGACGTAATGTCATTTCTGTGCTCGTACGCGGAGGAGACCATGGCCGTAGCAACGGCGGTGTCTGCGGTGGGGCTGGTGGCCCTGCTCGCCCTGCCCGGCGCCCACCACGCACCCGGCAAGTCGGGAGGCGGCGGAGGGGAGGTCGTGCCCGGCGCGGACAGCCTGCACGTGGCCCTGGAGTCCCGCGCCGAAGCGCGGCGGCCGGGCCCGGGCGACCGGATCCACTACACGGTCAACGTGCGCAACGACGGCGGCAAGGCGGTGCCTGAGACCGAGATCGTGCAGTTCCTCCCCCCGACCGTGCGCTACGTCTCGGGGACGTCCGGGGCCGAGCCGGGGGAGGGGCGGGTGACCTGGTCGCGGTCCCTGGAGCCCGGCGACCGCGCGAGCATGCGTTTCACCGGCGAGATCACCGCGGTCCCCGGCGGGGGAGAGCACCCGGTCGCCACGGTCTGCGCGCGCCCGGAGCCGGGAGCGGTGCTGGTCTCCTGTGACGCGGCCGTGCACCGCGTCCACGGAGCGGTGCCGCCGGTGTGGGTGGTCACGGGACTGGCCTTCGCGGCCTCGGTGGCGCTGTGCGTCGGCGGCCTGGTGCGCCACCGCGACACCCGGAACCGGCTGGAGGGGGAGCCCGAAGCGGAGACGGTGCCCGCCCGCGCGAACGCCGACGGAGCGGGGGAGGCCGCTGTGAGCGCGGCCCGGGAGCCCGCCGGGACCGGATCCGCAGCGGCGGAGGGGACCGCCGACCGGCCGCGGACCGTGCTGGAGACGCTGGTCGTCCACAGGGCGGCGCCCGACCCCGTCCCCGTCCCCGCGCGGAGCGAGCGGGCGCACGGCCCGGACGCGGGGGAGACCGAACCGCGGGAGGCGCACGAGTCCGTACGCGTGCCCGACCCCGGGTCGGAGCCCGAGGCCGGTCCCCGGGCCGAGCCCGAGCCCGTACCCGCCGAGACCGCGCACGCGCCCGCGGAGGAGCCCGAACCGGTCGCCGGGCCGCGCGGCTGACCCGGGGCCGCACAGGCGGACGGGCCGCGCCCCGGGGCGCGGCCCGTCCAACGGGCTCAGCTCAGCTCGTCGAGGGCCTTCTCCGCCTCGGCCAGCCACGAGCGGCGGGCCTCCAGCGCGTCCTCGTACTCTCTGACCCGGCGCTCGTCGCCCCTGTCCCTGGCCTTGCCCAGCTTGGCCTCCAGGTCGGCGATCGCCGCAGCCAGCTGCGCGACCGTGTCCCTGGCGCGGGCCCGCGCTTCGGGGTTGCTGCGCTCCCACTCGGCGTCCTCGGCCCGGCGCACGCCGTCCTCGATCTGCCGGAAGGCGCCCTCCAGCTGGTCGCGCACGTCGCGCGGCAGCTCACCGGCCTCCTCCCAGGCGTCCTGGAAGTCGCGCAGCCGCGCACGCGCCCGGCGCGGGTCGGAGATCTTCGGGATCTCCGCCTGGGCCTCGGCCAGGATCCGCTCCTTGGCCTCGGCGTTGACCCGCAGTTCGGCGTCGCGCTCGGCGAAGGTCGCGTTGCGCGCGTCGAAGAAGGTGTCCTGCGCGGCCTTGAAGCGCGCCCACAGCTTGTCCTCGCTCGCCCGGTCCGCCCGGCCGCTGCGCTTCCAGCGCTGCATCAGGTCGCGGTAGGCGCGGGCCGTGGCCCCCCAGTCGGTGGAGCCCGACAGGGCCTCGGCCTCCACCACGATGCGCTCCTTCTCCGCACGCACCGACTCGCGCTCCTGGTCCAGGCTGGCGAAGTAGGCCTTGCGCCGCTTGGAGAAGGAGTTGCGCGCCGCCGACATGCGCTTCCACAGCGCCTGCTCGGTGGGCCGGTCGGCCCGCGGCGCCTTCTTCCACTCCTCGATGAGCTGGAGCATCCGCTCGCCGCCGGACTTCCAGTGCGTCGTCTCCACCGCGACCCGCTCGGCCTCGGCGACGATGCGCTCCTTGACCTCCCGGGCCTGGCCGCGAGCCTGCTCCTGGGCCTGCTTCTGCTCGACCTTGCGCTCCTCGGCGCGGCCCGCCAGCGCGTCCAGGCGGCCCATCAGCGACTCCAGGTCGCCGACCGCGTTGGCCTCCCGGACCGAGTCGCGCAGCTTGTCGATGTTCGACATCGCGGCGGAGGCGGACAGGTCGGTGTTGCGGAGCCGGTTCTCCAGCAGCTCCACCTCGGTGACCAGGGAGTCGTACTTGCGCCGGAAGAAGGTCAGAGCCTCCTCGGGCGCCCCCGCCTGCCACGATCCGACGACCCGCTCGCCTTCGCTCGTGCGCACGTAGACCGTGCCTTCGTCGTCTACGCGGCCCCAAGGGTCCGTGGTCACCGTGTCCTCCTGCTGTCATGAACCCGGCCGTGGGGCGGGTTCGGGTCGTCGCGTCGCACTCCTCGCCGGTTCGCGATGGGAACCACCGTGCTGAGCACGATATCCCCGCGATCCGGTGGGAGGCGCCGCGCCGTGAATTCACGTCTGCGCAGATCACGCGGGTCCGCGCGCCCTCGGGTATGGGGCCGGGCCGCCCTCCCGCCCAGCGCTGGCGCAGGTCGGGGCCCCGGCGTGCACCAAGGACGGTGACCAATATGGCATTACCACGCGGTTTGGCAAAGAGGCCAGCCGCGCGCGGTGATCGAATGGTGATCAAACGCGTACCCGGGCACGACGACCGGGTCGCCGCCCCCGCCCCGCCTCGATAGGCTGCACCAGGGGGACGCTGCGTCCGGACCGGGACCCGCCGCCCCGCGACCGCGCACCCGACCGAGGACAGGACGACATCCGCCGTGCTCATCGCCGCACTTCCCACCGGGCCCCTCGCCGCGAACTGCTACGTGCTCGCACCGGCCCCGGGCGGCGACTGCGTCATCGTCGACCCCGGCCAGGAGGCCACCGAGCAGGTCGACAAGGTCCTGTCCGAGCACGGGCTGACCCCCGTCGCGGTGCTGCTCACCCACGGCCACTTCGACCACGTGTGGTCGGCCGCCGACCTGTGCGCGCGCCACGGCGTCCCCGTCCACCTGCACGCCGCGGACCGCGGACTGCTCACCGAGCCCGCCGCGGGGGTGGACCCCGGCTTCGCTGCGCAGCTGTCCGCCCTGCTGGGTCCGGGCCCCCACCCCGAGCCCGACGACCTGGTCGAGGTCGACGGCGGCGACACCCTCACCCTGGCCGGACTGGACTTCCGGGTCGAGCACACCCCCGGCCACACCCCCGGGTCGGTCGTGTACACGGTGACCACCGAGGACGGCGTCCCCGTGATGTTCGCCGGGGACCTGGTCTTCGCCGGTTCCATCGGCCGCACCGACTTCCCCGGCGGCGACCACGCCGCCATGCTGCGCAGCCTCGCCAGCGCCGTGCTGGGCCGCCCCGACAGCACCCAGGTCCTGCCCGGCCACGGACCGGCCACCACCGTCGAGCGCGAGCGAGCCACCAACCCCTACCTGCGCGATATCGCCGGCTGACCCCGTGCCCCGGCCGCCCTCTTCCGTCCCGCGGGAACGACGTATGACCACCCCACACCACCGAGGCGCCCGCCGCCCGAGCGCGCCCGCGCGGCCGCACGGCGGGCGAGATACCCGCACCGGCCCCGCCTGAGGGCGGATCGCCGGTGGCTTCGCACGCCCTTTCCCCCGGCCCTCCCCCCACCGGGTGCCCGAAGGCCGTGTGCGCAGGATCTGGCCCGCACCCGAGCGCAGGTCGGGCACACTTGACACGAACAAAGACGCTGAAGGAGTAGTCCGTTGATACGCACGCATGAGGCAGGTGCGTTGCGCGCCGAGCACGCAGGCGCGACCGTCGTCCTCGCCGGGTGGGTGGCACGCCGCCGCGACCACGGCGGGGTGGTCTTCCTCGACCTGCGCGAGGCCTCCGGGGTGGTCCAGGTCGTCGTCCGCGAGGACGACCTCGCCCACGACCTGCGCGCCGAGTACTGCATCAAGGTCACCGGCTCGGTCCGGGTCCGCCCCGAGGGCAACGAGAACCCCGAGATCCCCACCGGCGCGGTCGAGGTCGTCGCCGACGAGATCGAGGTGCTCAGCGAGGCCGCGCCGCTGCCCTTCCAGCTCGACAGCGCCGCCGACGTGGCCGAGGAGACCCGGCTGCGCTACCGCTACCTGGACATCCGCCGCCAGGAGATGGCCGACAACCTGCGCCTGCGCTCCAAGGCGACCTACGTCGCCCACGAGGTCATGCGCGACCTGGGGTTCACCTACGTGGAGACCCCCTACATGACCCGCTCCACGCCCGAGGGCGCCCGCGACTTCCTCGTCCCGGTCCGCCTCCAGCCGGGCCACTGGTACGCGCTGCCGCAGTCCCCGCAGCTGTTCAAGCAGCTGCTCATGGTCGGCGGCATGGAGCGCTACTACCAGCTCACCCGCTGCTTCCGCGACGAGGACCTGCGCGCGGACCGCCAGCCGGAGTTCACCCAGATCGACCTGGAGATGAGCTTCGTCGACGAGGAGGACCTCTTCGCCGTCGGCGAGAAGCTGTTCACCCGCCTGCTGCGCGAGGTGCGCGGCGTCGAGCTGCCCGAGCGCTTCCCGCGGATGCGCTACGCCGAGGCCATGGACCGCTTCGGTTCCGACAAGCCCGACCTGCGCTTCGGCCAGGAGCTGGTCGAGGTCACCGCCTACTTCGCCGACACCCCCTTCCGGGTCTTCAAGGCCCCCTACGTGGGTGCCGTGGTCATGCCGGGCGGCGCCTCCCAGACCCGCAAGGAGCTGGACGCCTGGCAGGAGTGGGCGCGCTCGCGCGGCGCGAAGGGCCTGGCCTACGTGCTCGTCCAGGAGGACGGCTCCCTGGGTGGCCCGGTGGCCAAGAACCTCTCCGAGGCCGAGCGCGAGGGCCTGGCCGCCCAGGTCGGCGCCGCGCCGGGCGACGCGGTGTTCTTCGCCGCGGGCGCCCGGACCGCGAGCCAGGAGCTGCTGGGCGCGGCCCGTCTGGAGATCGGCAGGCGCTGCGGCCTGATCGACACCTCCCGGTGGGAGATCCTGTGGATCACCGACATGCCCCTGTTCGAGGAGGCCGACGAGGAGGGCTCCTGGAAGCCGGTGCACCACCCCTTCACCGCCCCGGCGGTGCAGGACGAGGCCGACTTCCAGGACCACCCGGGCACCACCGACTCCCGGGCCTTCGACCTGGTGCTCAACGGCTACGAGCTGGTCTCGGGCTCCATCCGTATCCACCGGGCCGAGATGCAGCAGCGGATCTTCGACGTCATCGGCCTGAGCAAGGCCGAGGCCGAGTCGAAGTTCGGGTTCCTGCTGGAGGCGTTCAAGTTCGGCCCGCCGCCGCACGGCGGCCTGGCCGTGGGCTGGGACCGCATCGTCATGCTGCTGGCCGGTCAGCCGACCATCCGCGAGGTCATCGCCTTCCCCAAGACCGCCTCGGGCGGCGACCCGCTGACGGGCGCGCCCACGCCGATCACCGCTGAGCAGCGGGCCGAGGCCGGGGTGGACGCCGACCCCGAGGCCGAGGAGCGCGAGAAGCGCAAGTAGGGGGCCGTCGGCCCTGTCGGGGGCGGTGCGCGCACGGCGCCCGCCCCCGACGCGTGTACCGGGGAGGGACCGCCGACCCCCCGGGCCCGCACCTCCGGACGCTCCGGGACCGAAGAATTTCGCGGTTCCCGTGAGGTGCCCGAATTCATCACATTTTGAACCTGTCTCATTCGGTCACTCGGCGAAAACGGGCCGTTATCGGGCGTCATGGAGGGGTGCGTGCGTGGCCGGACACGGCCTCGGTGCCCCGGTACGGATGCGCGGACAGCCGTCATCCCCTACCGTTGAGGGCGAATCACCCCTTCCGAGCCGCGATGAGAACGTGTTGTGGAGTGGACACGTATCTCACGGGGACACCCCCGGTCACGGGCGGAAGTGGTGGCGGAGTGCATTCTGCGCTGTTGAGTCACACGGGCGTAACGATTTCCATCCTGTGGTCGCGCGAGTGCGACCCCGGGTGCGGAATCGACCGCCCTCCCGTCGCGCCGATGGAGTACGCGGGTCCGCGTCCAGCCAGGTCACACGGACGCCGGACGACGCGTGCATCGGCCCCGCCCCTGTTCCGGCACCAGATCCGGCCCAGCCCCGGACACTAGAATGAGCCGGTCGGAACGTTTCAAGGGTGACCGCGCCTGCGCGCGGGTGTGACGTCCGAGACGACATGAGGATGAGTCATACGTGAACGGAAAACGCGCTTCAGGCGATGGTTCCGAGAGCGCTCTCGCGGAGGCGTTCTCCCACGCCCCCGAGCCCATGGTGCTCACCCTGGCCGACGGCGCGATCGTGCACGCCAACCTGGCCTTCACCGAACTCTTCGGCCGCGACGCCTCCGACCTCGCCGGAGGGGCCTGGTTCGACCTCCTCGACGGTGACGACGCCCAGCGCGGCGCCCGCGCCCACCACGAGGCCCTCGCGGGGAACCGGGGCCGCCGGTCCCGTCTGCGCCTGAAGATCGCCGACAAGGTCGCCCACCTGGTGGAGGCCGAGCCGCGCCCCCTGCCCGGGGACGGCCCGGAGGACGCCCGCGCGGTCGTCCTGCTGCACCCTCTCTCCACCGAGGAGGCCGACCTGCGCGTGATCGGCGAGCTGCGCACCGACAACTCCGACTCCGTGCTGTGGAGCCTGGACCCGGTCAGCGGACGCCTGCGCGAGATGTTCGGCCCCACCCCGCTCGGCGCGCTGCTGGCCGGGAACGACCGCGAGCTCGAACGCATCCTGGAGCGCGTCCACCCCGACGACATCGCCCGCGTGCGCGACGCCATCTCCGCCTCCTTCGCCGGGCGCGACTACGAACAGCGCTTCCGCGTCTTCGACCGCCTCGGCGACGAGCGCTCCCTGCACGTGCGCGCCCGCTACGTGCCCGGCGACCCCGACCGCCTCGTGGGCATCGTCGACGACGTCACCGAGCACGTCCAGCTCGTACGCCGCCTCGCCGACCGCCGCCGCACCGAGGCCGAGCACGGCCGCCTGGTCACCGAACTGTCCTCCAAACTCGTCTCGGCCACCACCGTCGACAAGGTCATGGACCTGCTCAGCGAGGAGTTCCTGCCCATCTTCGGCGGAGTCCAGGCCGTCGCCCTCTACGTCGAGAACGGACTGCTGCGCAGCTCGCCCAGCGCCCACGCCAAGAGCGCCACCAGCAACATCGAGCGCATAGACGGCCGCCGCGCCGACGACACCGACTTCCCCATGGGCGCGGTCATCCAGGACCGCCAGCCCCGCTTCTTCGAGAGCCGCGCCGAGATCATCAGCCGCTTCCCCGCCGCCGTCGAACTCATGCGCCAGGTGCGCGGCCAGGCCTGGGCCACCGTGCCCATCTTCGGCGACGGCAAGGTCGCCCTGGGCGTGTGGCAGATGGTCTGGGACCGCCCCCACCACGCCAGTCGCGACGAGCGGGCCCTCATGCTCACCTTCGCCGGACTCGCCGGGCAGGCCCTCCAGCGCATCAAGGCGCAGCAGGCCGAGCTGGAACTGGCCGACGCGCTCCAGCGCCGCATGCTGCCCCGCCAGGTGGCCAGCTTCCCGGACATGGACATCGCCACCAAGTACCTGCCCTCCCGCGCCGACTGGCGCATCTGCGGCGACTTCTACGACGTCATCGAACTCCCCGAGAACAAGGTCGGCCTCCTGGTCGGCGACGTCCAGGGGCACGGCGTCGAGGCGGCGGCCGCCATGGGCCAGATCCGCGTGGCCTTCCGCGCCTACGCCACCAACCAGTCCGACCCCGGCGTCGTCCTGGGCGAGACCAACCGCCTGCTCACCGAGACCGGCGAGATCGTCTTCGCCACCTGCGGCTACCTCGTCGTGGACCGCGAGAGCGGCGTCATGCAGGCGGCCTGGGCCGGACAGCCGCCGGTCGTCCTGGCCACCCGGAGCGGCTACGAGCTCTGGGAGCCCGAGACCGGCCCGCCGCTGGGCGTGCTCTCCGACCCCGAGTACGCCGTCACCACCCGCATGCTCCCGCCCGGCACCGCCCTGCTGCTGTGCTCCGACGGACTCGTGGAGAGCTCCGAGGTGCCCATGGGCGAGGGGCTGGCCCGGGTCGGCGCGGCGCTCTCCGAGCACCACGAGGACCCCGGGGCCGCCGCGCACGTCATCGCCGAGATGGCCCCGGCCGGGCGCGGCGACGACATCGCCCTGCTCATCACCCGCATGATCCCCTCCACCGAGCCGGCGCGGGACCGCGCCGCCGTGGCGACCACGACCTGACCGGTGCCCCCGGCCGCCTACCCTGGACAGGTGTCCGACACGCTCTTCGACGACGCCGGCGCGGAGGCCGCCAGGGGCCAGGAACCGCTCGCCGTGCGCATGCGCCCCCGCACCCTCGACGAGGTCGTGGGCCAGCGCCACCTGCTCGGCGAGGGCAGCCCGCTGCGCCGCCTGGTCGAGGACGACGCGCCCATGTCCGTGTTCCTGTGGGGCCCGCCCGGCACCGGCAAGACCACCCTGGCCACCGTGGTCAGCCGCGTCACCAAGCGCCGCTTCGTGGAGCTGTCCGCCGTCAACGCCGGGGTCAAGGACGTGCGCGCCGTCATCGACGACGCCCGGCGCCGCATGGGCATGCACGGCACCCGCACCCTGCTCTTCGTGGACGAGGTCCACCGCTTCAACAAGACCCAGCAGGACGCGCTGCTGCCCGCCGTGGAGAACCGCTGGGTCAGCTTCATCGGCGCCACCACCGAGAACCCCTTCTTCTCCGTGGTCAGCCCCCTGCTGTCGCGTTCGCTGCTGCTGTCCCTGGAGTCGCTGGAGGACGCCGACGTCCGTGCCCTGGTGGACCGGGCGCTGGCCGACGAGCGCGGGCTGGACGGGCGCTACACGCTCTCCGACGAGGGCGCTGACCACCTCGTACGCCTCGCGGGCGGCGACGGTCGCCGTTCCCTGACCTATCTGGAGGCCGCCGCTCTCGTCGCCGGCGCCCCCGGCGCGGAGCCGGTCACCATCACGGCCGAACACGTCGAACGCGCCGTGGACCGGCACGCCGTGCGCTACGACCGCTCCGGCGACCAGCACTACGACGTCGTCAGCGCCTTCATCAAGAGCATGCGCGGCTCGGACCCCGACGCCGCCCTGCACTACCTCGCCCGCATGATCGAGGCGGGGGAGGACCCCCGCTTCATCGCCCGCCGCGTGGTCGTGCACGCCAGCGAGGACGTCGGCATGGCCGATCCCACCGCCCTGCAGACCGCCGTGGCCGCCGCCCAGGCCGTGGAGCTCATCGGCATGCCCGAGGCCCGCATCAACCTCGCCCAGGCCGTCATCCACATCAGCCTGGCCCCCAAGTCCAACGCGGTCGTCTCCGCCATCGACGCCGCCGCGGCCGACGTGCGCGCGGGCCTGGCCGGGCCCGTCCCCGCCCACCTGCGCGACGGCCACTACCGGGGCGCCGCCGAACTCGGCCACGGCAAGGGCTACCGCTACGCCCACGACTTCCCCGGCGGCGTCGCCCCCCAGAGGCACGCCCCCGACGGCCTCGCCGACCGCGAGTACTACCGGCCCACCCAGCACGGCGCCGAACGGCGCTTCGGCGAGGTCCTCCAGCGCATCAAGGAGGTCCTGCGGGGCGGCGGCCAGCGCGGCTGAGCGCCGGGGCAGCGGCCCGCGGTACCGGCGCGCGTGCGGCGGCCCGACGCCGTCCGCCCCGAGGGTGAGGAGATCCGGGCACGGGAGCCCCCGCCGCGACGGTCAGTCGGTGAACAGCTCCGTGACCCGCACGATCTCGCGGGGCCCCTCGTCCCCCTCACCGGCGGGTTCGGCGAAGGTCACCTCCACGATGACCACCGGGCCCCACGACAGGTAGTCGACGAAGTCGCTCCCGGTCAGCTCCCAGGTGCCGCGGCCCTCCTCGTCGATGAACAGGTGCTCGGGCGCGGCGCAGAACTTGGCGCAGAGCACCTCGGCGTCGGGGGCGATGACGGCCTCGCCGGGCTCCCCGGCCACGTCCCACTGCTCGGCCCAGGCCGCATGGCTGGGGATGCCCTGGCCCCGGACCGGATCGTCCTCGCGCTCGACGGGGGTGTACACCCACGGCCCCGTCTCGGGGGACTCCTGCTCGGCGGGGTCGAATCGCACCACCAGGGTCAGCGGGTCCTCCTCGGCGACGGGGCTCGGCGACGCGGACCCCTCCCCGGCGGCGCCCGCGACCAGGGCGTCCCCCTGCTCGGGGGCGAGCAGCCGCGAGACGCCCCACACGCCGCCGCCGACCAGCGCCAGCGCGAGCACCGCGCCCGCGGCCAGGAACACGGCCCGTGTGGGGCGCCGGTTGGACATGCGCCCCTCCAGCCGGATGACCTCGGGCACCCGCGCGGGCGGCTCCACGGCGTGCCACTCGCGCTCCAGGATGCGCGCCAGCTCGTCGCGGTCCGGTGCGGCGGCCGCGCCCCCGGCCGGGGAGCCCGCAGCGCCCCCGCCGCCCTCCGCGGCGTTCTGCGCCTGCCACACCGCGATGACCGCGCCGATCACCTCGCGCAGGCTGGGGCGGCCGTCCGGGTCGGGGTCCAGCGAGCGCCCGACCACCGGTTGCAGCCCCTTGGCCAGACCGGTCAGGTCGAAGGAGCCCTGCGCGGCGCGCTCGGCGATCTCCTCGGGCTCCCCGGGGCCGAAGGGCAGGCGCCCGGTCCCGGCGAAGGCGACCACGGCGCCCCAGGCGAACACGTCGGCGGCGGGCGTGGCCGCCCCGCCGCGGAAGCGCTCGGGACTCAGCCAGGTCGCCCCCGCCCCGCGCATGCGCTCGGGGGAGGCCACGACCGCGCACTCCATGATGTGCGGGCCGCGCGACTCCAGCAGGATCTCGCCGGGGCGCAGCGACCCGTGCGCCACGCCGCGCGCGTGCAGCGCGGACAGCCCCTCGGCCAGGCCGGTGGCCAGCGCGATCAGCTTTCCGGTGCCCAGCCCGCCGCGCTTGGTGACGAAGTGGGACAGCCGCTCGCCCGCCATGTAGGGCATGGACAGCCACGGGGGGTTGGCGCCGCTGTCGAAGGCCAGGGGGACGACCACGCGCGCGGAGTCGACGTTGGACAGGGCCCGCAGCCTCCGCTCCAGTGCGGGGTAGGCGTCAGCGGACTCCAGTTCGGCGGATGTGAGGACCTTCACTGCCACCAGACGGTCGTCCGCGCTCGCGGAGGCGGTGTCCACGGCCGCGTAGACCGTGCCGCTGCCCCCCTGCCCCAGCCGTCCGAGGACGAGGTAGGGGCCGATCCGTGAGGGGTCGTCCGGATAGAGGGGTGCCAGGTCCGGCGGTACCAGTACGGAGATCTCTCGGGGAGAACGAGGGCTCATGAGCGTCCTGTCGATGCTTCTGGGGCCGAGGGGCGGCTGAGTGTCCGCACATCGTAGTCAGCTTTTCGGAAGGACCGGGCTTGCGGTCGATTGTCCCCCAGGGCGGGCGGAGCGTCGATCCCCGTGGCCCGGAGCGGCCGTCCGGAAGGGGGCGCGGACGCGCCGTGGCGTCCTCGCCCACCCGTAGGCGGGACGCGATAGGGTCGGCCGAAACCGGCCCGTCCCGCGCGGACCACAGGGGAGGATCCGCCGAGCCGGGGAACGCCCGTTCGCGGCGCCCGGTCCGGCGCGGTCGCCGGCGCCCCCGGCCCCCGGTCCCGGCGCGTGCGCGAGGGGCCGCCGCACACCCTCGAAGTCAC
Source organism: Nocardiopsis sp. CNS-639 (assembly GCF_000381685.1). Taxonomy (NCBI): domain Bacteria; kingdom Bacillati; phylum Actinomycetota; class Actinomycetes; order Streptosporangiales; family Nocardiopsidaceae; genus Nocardiopsis; species Nocardiopsis sp. CNS-639. Next base: position 44,492 of record NZ_KB906874.1, on the reverse strand, counting down.
CCTCTATCTGTCCACGGAGCCCGCATGCTTACCGGAGGAGAGGTCGCCGCGCTCGTCGCCGCGGTGGTCTGGGCGGTGCTGGCCACGTTCATGTGCGTGGCGCTCGTCAAGCTCATCAAGCTCATCAACGAGGCGACCAAGGTCGTGTCGGAACTGGGGGACCGCACCCCGCCCCTGCTGGACGACGTCGCGTCCACGGTGGAGCGCACCAACACCTCGCTGGAACGGGTCGAGGAGATCACCGCCAACGTGCAGGCCAGTTCCGAGGACGTCTCCACGATGACCGCTCTGACCCGCTCGGTGCTCACCGGACCGCTGGTGAAGGCGGCCTCGCTGTCCTACGGCGTACGCCGCGTCCTCGGCCAGCGCAGGGCCCTGGCGGTCGTGCGCACCCGCAGGAGGAAGGCGAACCGGTGATCGGCAGACTGTTCTACCTCGCCGCGGGGGCCGCCATCGGCGGCTACGCGGTCCACCGCGTCCACCGCGCCCGGCGGGCCCTCACCCCGGGCGGTATCGCCGAGCGCGTGGAGGGCCAGGTCAGCGAGTACCGCGGCGCCCTGCGCGAACTCAACGAGGACCTCGCCGACGCCGTGCGCGAGCAGGAGGAGGAACTCCTGCGCCGGTACGCCCCCCGGAAGGGGCACCGGTCCCTGTCGGAGGCCGACGACCGCGGGCTGCCCGGGTCCGGTTAGCCGTCCCCTACAGTGGTCCACGAGACACGCGATCCCCCTCGCCTTGGAGCCGCCCGTGCACCCGCAGCAGCCTCCGAACGGTCCCTACCAGGGCGGTTACCCGCAACAGCCCCCGAACCACCCCTACCAGGGCGGTTACCCGCAGCAGCCCGCGCCCTACGGCGGCCACCTCCCGCCGGGCCCGTTTCCCCCGGGCCCGGTCAGGATGCCCGGCGCGGCCGTCGCCGTGCGGGTGCTGATGTTCATCGGCGGCGCCTGCGGCCTGCTGCTCGGCGGACTGCTGTGGCTGGCCGCCGCGATGGCCTCCGGTGACGGCCGGTTCAGCGAGGAATTCATGCAGGGTGTGCGGGAGGGAGCGGGCTTTCCCGTCTCCTCCACCGAGGCGGGGCTGCTCTTCGCGCTCGTCGGCGCCGTCCCGTTCGTCTACGGGGCCCTGTCCACCCTCCTCGCCGTGCTGATGGGCCGCCGCAGCGCGGGCGTCCTGTGGTCGGTCGTGGTCTTCCAGGGGCTGGCGGCGCTCTTCCTGGTGTTCAACGCGGTCACCGGCGCCGTGGGATCGGTCGTCCCGCTGGCCTTCGCCGTCCTCATGATCGTGCTCATGCTGCTGGAGGCCACGCGCGCCTACTACACCCGGCCCGCCTCCGCCGCCTACTGAGGCGGGCCGACCCGTCCGAGTCACAGGGGGACCGCGAGGGATCGCGGTCCCCCTCGCCGTGCGCGGCACCGGTTCACGCGCCCTGCCGGGGGCTCTTCGCGGAGTCCGGCCTCCGGACGGTCCCGGGTTACGGAAAAGCCGAAACGCGAACCCCTCCTCCCGCCGCCTCCCGCGGCGGCTCCGGCCAGCCCCGGCGGCGGGTCCGCCGCGACCCGCCCCCGTGAGGACGCCGCCGCGTTCCCGAGGGCCTGTGGACGACGGGGCCCGGCGGTGGTCGGCGGCGATAGCCTGGGAACAACCAGGCCGCCGCCGTTGTCCTGACCAGGACGGCCCCGGCGGCCACCCGCAAACCACGCGCGCCGGCATCACGGTTCCCTCTACGATGGGCGCCTACCGACCACGCGTGACCACGGTCCCGGCAGGGACAGCCACGTCGCCCAGGGCGGCGGAGCCGAGCAGCAGGAGGGCATCAATGGAGACGGCAGAGATCGCGCGCCGCTTCCTCAGTTTCTTCGAGAAGAACGGACACACCGTCGTGCCCTCGGCAAGCCTCATCGCCGAGGACCCCACGCTGCTGCTGGTGCCCGCAGGCATGGTTCCGTTCAAGCCCTACTTCCTGGGTCAGCGCACGCCCCCCCACGACACCGCCACCAGCGTGCAGAAGTGCATCCGCACCAAGGACATCGAGGAGGTCGGCAAGACCTCCCGGCACGCCACGTTCTTCCAGATGCTGGGCAACTTCTCCTTCGGCGACTACTTCAAGGAGCGGGCGATCCCGCTGGCCTGGGAACTGGTCACCACGCCCGTGGAGGAGGGCGGCTTCGGCATCGACCCCGAGAGGCTGTGGGTCACCGTCTACCTCGACGACGACGAGGCCGAGGCGATCTGGCGCGACAAGGTGGGCGTGCGGCCCGAGCGCATCCAGCGCATGGGCAAGGAGGAGAACTACTGGGACATGGGCGTGCCCGGTCCCTGCGGCCCCTGCTCCGAGATCTTCTACGACCGCGGTCCCGAGTACGGCGTCGACGGCGGCCCCGAGGCCGACGAGGACCGCTACATCGAGATCTGGAACCTCGTCTTCATGCAGTACGAGCGGGGCGAGGGCAGCGGCAAGGAGTACCCCATCCTCGGGGAGCTGCCCAAGAAGAACATCGACACCGGCCTGGGCCTGGAGCGCCTCGCCGCGGTCCTGCAGGGCGTCGACAACATCTACGAGACCGACATCATCGGCCGCGTCCTGCACCGCGCCGCCGAGCTCACCGGCACCCGCTACGGCGACAACCAGGAGCAGGACGTCATGCTCCGCGTGGTCGCCGACCACGTGCGCAGCGCCGTCATGCTCGTCGGCGACGGCGTGCGGCCCGGCAACGAGAAGGCCGGGTACGTCCTGCGCCGCATCCTGCGCCGCTCCATCCGCAACCTGCGCCTGCTCTCGGGAACCGAGACCGCCTTCCTGCACGAGCTGACCGAGGTCAGCATCGACGCGATGAAGGACATCTACCCCGACCTGCTGGACCGGGCCGACGTCATCCACGGTGTGATCGACACCGAGGAGCGCAACTTCGCCGAGACCCTGCGGGCGGGCACCGCGCTGTTCGGCCGCGCCGCCGAGCGCACGCGCGCCGGGGGCGGCACCGTCTTCTCCGGGACGGACGCCTTCCAACTCCACGACACCTACGGCTTCCCCATCGACCTCACCCTGGAGATGGCGGCAGAGCAGGGCCTGTCCGTGGACGAGTCCTCCTTCCGCGAGCTCATGCAGCGCCAGAAGGACACCGCCAAGGCCGACGCCAGGTCCAAGAAGCTCGGCAACGCCGACATCTCCCTGTACGCGCAGATGCTGGAGGGCGCGGGGGAGACCGACTTCCTCGGCTACACCGAGTCCGAGAGCGAGTCGCGCGTCAAGGGCATCGTCGTGGACGGCGTCTCGGCGCCCGCGGCCCGCGCGGGGGACAAGGTCGAGATCGTCCTGGACAGCACCCCGTTCTACGCCGAGAGCGGCGGCCAGCTCGCCGACACCGGCACGCTGACCGTGGACGGCCGCGGCGTGGTGGACGTGGAGGACGTGCAGAAGCCGCTGCCCGGCCTGTTCGTGCACCGCGGCACCGTCCGCTCCGGGGAGGTGGTCCTGGACGACACCGTGCACGCGGGCATCGACACCGGCCGCCGCCACGCCATCGAGCGCTCGCACTCGGCGACCCACCTCATCCACTCGGCGCTGCGCAACGCGCTGGGCCCGTCCGCTGGCCAGGCCGGTTCGGAGAACCGCCCCGGACAGCTGCGCTTCGACTTCACCGCCGACAGCGCGCTGGGCGGCGAGCGCCTGGCCGAGGTCGAGGAGGAGGTCAACACCGTCCTGGCGGGCGACATCCCGGTCCAGACCGAGGAGAAGAACCTGGACGAGGCGCTGAAGATGGGCGCCATGGCCATGTTCGGCGAGAAGTACGGCGACCGCGTACGCGTTGTGGAGATGAGCGACTACTCCGTCGAGCTGTGCGGCGGAACCCACGTGCCCTCCACCGCGAGGCTGGGCATCGTCAAGCTGCTCGGCGAGTCCTCCATCGGCTCGGGCGTGCGCCGTGTGGAGGCCGCGGTGGGCGTGGACGCCTTCCGGCGCCTGTCCAAGGAGTCGACACTGGTCGGGCAGCTGTCCGAGCAGCTCAAGACCCCGCGCGAGGAACTGCCCGAGCGCATCGACTCCATGGTCTCCCGGCTGCGCGCCGCCGAGCGGGAGATCGAGAAGCTGCGCGCGGCCCAGGTGCTCCAGGCGGCCGGTTCGATCGCGGAGGGCGCCCGCCGTCACGGCGCCGCGCTGGTGGTGGCCGCTCCCGCGCCGGAGGGAGCCAGCGGCGACGACCTGCGCAAGCTGGTGCTGGACGTGCGCGGCCGCCTCGGCGAGGACGAGCCCGCGGTCGTGGCGATGACCGCCGTGCCCAAGGACCGCCCGGTCGTGGTGATCGCGACCAACAAGGCCGCGCAGAAGGCCGGGATCAAGGCGGGCGAGCTGGTGGGCATCGCGGCCCGCGCGCTCGGCGGCGGTGGCGGCGGCAAGCCCGACATCGCCCAGGGCGGCGGAAGCGACGCCACCAAGGTGGACGAGGCCCTGCGCGCCGTCGAGGAGCGCGTGGCCAGGGGTTAGACCGACGGCTTCGACGGGCGTGCGCGGCACCGGTGCCGCGCACGCCCGACGCGTGTGCGCGGGCGTGTGTCCGGCGTGACGAGGACCACCCGGCCCGGCCGTTTCCCCGGGCGCGCCGACCGAACCCCGCATGGACACGAAATGAATATGTAACATAACCAAGCGTGACTATGTGGAGGATTCCACGGTGCTCGGGCACGCTTGCGCCCACGGGGTCCGGACCCGCCGCCACCTGCGGGGAAACCGCCCCGGGCCCAGCGGCCGGGTGTCGCGGCGGCGTTCGCCCGCGCAGCACCGGCTCCGGGGTGTTTTACACTCTGACGGAGCGCGTCCGACCCGGACCCCGCCGGAACCGCCCCGTACGAGGCGGCCGACGCGGCCCGCGGCCCCGCACGGCGCCCAACACCGTTGAGGCTGCGTGCTGTCATCGAATCGGGCATACTGTGGCGCGTCACAGCCGATCACACGGCTGTCTGTGCGGACTTTCCCGCGATCCAGCTGACGAACAGGACCACCGTGTTGAGGATTTCCCAGCCGCGGTGCCGTGTCCGCAACGGCACGGCCCGCCCGAGCACCGCTCCCGGTTCCGGGAAGAGGTCCTCGTGAGGCACGGTGTGCGCCTGGCCGTCGACCCCGGCAACGCACGCATCGGAGTCGCCGCGAGCGACCCCAGCGGCATGCTCGCCAGCCCGGTCGAGACCGTCCGGAGGGGAAAGGGCGACACGCAGCGCATCGCCCTGCTGGTCCTGGAACGGCAGGCACGGGAGGTCGTGGTGGGCTACCCCGCCTCGTTGTCGGGGGAGGAGGGCCCGGCGGCCCGCTCCGCGAGGGAGTTCGCGCGCACGCTCGCCGCTCTCCTGCACCCCGTCCCCGTCCGCCTGGTCGACGAACGCCTCACCACGGTGACCGCCCAGAGCCAACTGCTCTCCGGCGCCTCCTTCGCCGCCAAGGGCGCCAAGGGCGGCCGGGCCCGCAGGTCGGTCATCGACCAGGCCGCCGCCACCGTGCTCCTCCAGAGCGCCTTGGACCAGGAACGGTCAACAGGCCATCCCCCGGGCGAGATCGTCCGCTCCAGCCAGGGAGAATGATGAACGACAGGGATGACTACCCCGACACTCCCTATCGTGGGCGAGGCGACCGCGAGCGCGGTTACGACTACGACCCGCTCAGCGGCCCCCCGCCCGCGCAGCCGCCCTCGCGCGGCCGCAGGGCGCGCCCCGAACCGGCGGACTGGAACGAGGACTCCGGCACGGGTGAGTTCCGCACCTCCCGGCACGCATCCCGCGGCGGTGGGTACGACCCGCTGAGCCCCGAAGGACAGCCGTCCGGGCGCCGCCACCGTGCCGAGCCGCCGGCGGAAGGCCCTTCCGGACCTTCCGGCCCCTCCGGTCCCTCGGGCCCCACCCGACGCGGCGGTGCCGCCGACGCCCTGCGCGGTGGACGCGCCGCCCGCTCCAGCGCCCCCCGCCGTCAGACCCCGGAGACGCCCCGGTCCCAGGAGCCCCCGTCTCCCCGCCCCCAGGGCCCCGCGCGCTCCCGCCAGGACGGTCCGGCGGGCGACCCGACCCAGGACGCCCTGGCCGCCCTGGCCAACCTGGGCGAGGCCGCCGCACCCGCCCGGCCCGCGCAGGGCCCCGCGGCGGCTTCCTCCGGGGAGGAGGAGCCTCCCCGGCGCGGCCGCCGTGCCCGCCCCGGACCCGAGCCCGAACCCGAGCCCGAACCCGAGGAGCCCCGCCGCGGCGGAGGGCGCCGCAGGCGCGGCGCCCCGGCCGACGAGGCGCCCGCCGCCGCGGCTCCGCCCCCCGAGGAGGAGCCCCGCGGCCGTCGCGCGCGCCGCAGGCGCGGCAGGCGCGACGACGAGCCCACCGGCGGCTTCCTGGACGACGCCCCCGAGGACAGCGGCGTCTTCGACTCCGGGACCTTCCCCGGCGTCAGCGGCTCCGCCGACACCGGCGCGTTCGCCGCGGTCGAGGAGCCCCCGGCCCGTCGCAGCCGCCGCGCCCGCGCCGATCGAGACCCGTGGGACGAGCGTTCCGACGCCCCCGCCGACAGCGGCGCCTTCCCCGGCACCGACGCCTTCGCCGAGTCCCCGGAGCCCGACTCCGGCGTGTTCGAGGCCCAGGACCCCGACGAGGAGCCGCAGGAGGACTCCGAGCCGCGTTCGCGCCGCTCCCGCCGCAGGCAGGCGGAGGCGGACCGGGGAGGCCGCCGCCGCGGAGGCCGCCGCAGGCGCGGCGCCCCCGTGGAGGAGGAGGCCCCGCAGGAGGACGAGGCCCCCGAGGAGGAGCCCGACGAGACCCTGGCCGAGGAGGCCCCCGAGGAGGAGTCCGAGCCCCGTCCCCGCCGCTCACGCCGCGCGTCCGCGGCCGACGACGGTCGGCGCGGAGGCCGCCGCAGGCGCGGCCGCCGCGAGGAGCCGGAGGAGGACGAGGAGGAGGACGAGTACGAGGAGCCCAACCTCGCCGACATCGCCGAGGCCTACGGGGGCGGACGCAGCAGCCGCAAGAAGGCCAAGGAGCTCAAGAGGGCCCGCGCCAACGCGGGCAAGGGCGGCAGGAAGCGCCGCCGCAGGAGCCGCGCCCTGACCATCGTGCTGGCCCTGGTCCTGCTCCTGGTCGTGGCGGGCGGTGGCTACGCCGTCATCCGCACCTATGTCCTGCCCGCCGACTTCGACGGCCAGGGCAGCGGCGAGACCGTGTTCGTCATCGAGCAGGGCGACGCGGGCTCGGTCGTGGGAGAGAACCTCGCCGAGGCCGGGATCGTGGCCAGCCCCCGCGCGTTCCTCAACGCGCTGGACGCCGTCCCCGAGGAGGAGCTCGGCTCCGGACTGGCCCCCGGCACCTACTCCCTGGCCCAGGGCATGAGCGGCGAGGCCGCCGTGGCCGCCCTGCTCGACCCGGCCAGCCGCGTCGGCGGGCGCGTCACCATCCCCGAGGGGCTGCGCACGGACGGGATCTTCGAGAGGATCTCCGAGGCCACCGACCTGAGCGTCGAGGAGCTGGACGCGGCCTACGCCCAGACCGACGAACTCGGCCTGCCCGACTACGCCAGCGAGGGGCCCGAGGGCTACCTGTTCCCGTCCACCTACCGGTTCGACCCGGGCGCCGACGCGCTCTCGGTGCTCAAGACGATGGTCACCCAGCACACCCAGGTCGCCGAGGAGATCGACCTGGAGGGCAGGGCCGAGGCGCTGGGCTACGACGCCAACGAGGTCATGGCGATCGCGGCCATCGTCCAGGCCGAGACCGGCACCAAGGAGGACATGCCCCTCATCTCCGCGGTCGTGCACAACCGCCTGGAGGAGGGCATGCAGCTCCAGATGGACAGCACGTGCTTCTACGTCCTGGGTGAGGAGGGCACCTTCCTCAACGACGAGCAGCGCGCCTCCTGCGAGGCCGACCCGCGCGGCTACAGCACCTACGGCATGACCGGACTGCCCGCCGGGCCGTTCGTGGCCCCCGGACAGGACGCCATCGAGGCGGCCCTGGAACCGGCGGACGAGGACTACCTCTACTTCGCGCTCGTCGACCCCGAGAACGGTCACACCGGCTTCTCCACGACCCTGGAGGAGCACAACCAGATGGTGGCCGAGAACCAGGCCGAGTGGTAGGGAGACGCTGACATGGCAACGGTGCGCGCCGCCGTCCTGGGCTCGCCGGTGGCCCACTCGCTCTCACCGGTCCTGCACACCGCCGCCTACGCGGCGATGGGCCTGGACGAGTGGTCCTACGGCCTGCACGAGTGCGGTGAGGAGGAGCTCGCGCCCTTCCTCGCCGGACTCGGCGGGGAGTGGGCGGGGCTGTCCCTGACCATGCCGCTCAAGCGCCGCGCCCTGGAGCTGGCCGAGACGGTCTCCGACCTGGCCCTCCAGGCGGGCGGCGCCAACACCCTGGTCCGCCGCGGGCGTGAGTGGCACGCCCACAACACCGACGTGGCGGGGATCACCGCGGCCCTGGCCGAGGCCGGGGCCGACGCCCCCCGCAGCGCGGTCGTCCTGGGCGCCGGGGCCACGGCGGCCTCCGCCCTCGTCGCGCTGCGCCTGCTCGGCCTGACCGCGCCGGTCACCGTGCTGGCCCGCGACCCGGCCAGGGCCGGGCAGGTGGCCGCCGCGGCCCGCCGCACGGGCCACCCGCTGGAGGTGGCGCCGCTCGCCGAGGTGGACAAGCACCTGGACGTGGACCTGGTCGTGTCCTCCCTGCCCTCGGGCGCGGCCGACCTCCACGCCGACCTGCTCGCCGCCTCGCGCGCAGACCTGTTCGACGTCGTCTACTCGCCCTGGCCCACCCGCGCCGCCGCGGCCGTCGCCGCGCGCGGCGGCCGCGTGGTCGGCGGCTTCCCCATGCTCCTGCACCAGGCCGTCGAGCAGGTCCGCCTGATGACCGGTGTGGACGACGTGCCCGTGGAGGCCATGCGCGCGGCGGGTGAGGCCGAACTGGCCCGCCGCTCCGTCTCCGCCTGAGCACGGCCGGAGAGGGCGCCCGCCCGGGTGGGACGAACGGGCTCCGGACACTGGTACGATGAGGTATCGACTTGGTCCGGTGTGTCCCACACCGGAGCCGCAAGCGGAGATGATCCTCCCACCTGCCGGGTACCGCCCGCGTAGGTTCCGGCCCGGCGATCGACCGCGCCGCGTTACGTCGACCGAGCACCCGTGTCCAGGGTGCCCGGTCCTCGCGCGCGACCTCGCTGGGAATATCCGGTCGGATCACCCCGCTTGCACACGCTGGCGGGGTTTTCGCTGTATGCGGACCCCGACTCGACCGGCGGCCCGACGGACGAGGGCGGCCCGGTCCACATGGCCGTCCACCACCAGGCGGGCGACCGGTCCCAGGTAATCGACATAGCTAGGGAGGGGTCTCATCAGCGCAGAGCCCCGCATCAATGACCGCATCCGGGTGCCCGAGGTCCGTCTCGTCGGACCCAACGGCGAGCAGGTCGGCATCGTCTCCGTGCAGGACGCCCTGCGTCTGGCCCAGGAGTCCGACCTCGACCTCGTCGAGGTCGCACCGACCGCGCGCCCGCCGGTCGCCAAGCTGATGGACTACGGCAAGTTCAAGTACGAGTCCGCGGTCAAGGCCCGTGAGTCGCGCAAGAACCAGTCGAACACGATCATCAAGGAGATCAAGCTCCGCCCGAAGATCGACCCGCACGACTACGAGACCAAGAAGGGTCACGTGGTGCGGTTCCTCAAGAGCGGTGACAAGGTCAAGGTGACGATCATGTTCCGCGGCCGTGAGCAGTCCCGGCCCGAGCTGGGCCGCCGACTGCTGGCGCGCCTGGCCGAGGACGTCCAGGACCTCGGCACCGTGGAGTCGCAGCCCAAGCAGGACGGTCGCAACATGGTCATGGTGATCGGCCCGCACAAGCGGCGGTCCGAGCACAAGGCCGAGGCCCGCGCGGCGGCGGGGGACAAGACCCGCCGCGAGCAGAGCACGGACGCCTAGCGACGCGGAGTCCTCCACCGCCCGGTCGCCGGTAGGGACCGGGTGGTGAGAAGGGCTGCGCGCGCACGGCCCGGATGCGGCGCCCCGACGCGCGGTGTCCCCGCCACAGCAGCGGAAGAACCGTGTCAGCCGCCCCCTCGGGGCGGGTGGCACTCCGACGGAGTAGGAGACGACGGCGACATGCCGAAGAACAAGACCCACAGTGGGGCCAAGGACCGCTTCAAGGTCACCGGCTCCGGCAAGATCATGCGCCGCCGTGCCAACAAGAACCACATCCTTGAGCACAAGACCTCCAAGCGCAAGCGCAAGCTGGGCAACGAGGCCGTGCTCTCCCCCGCGGACGCCAAGAACATGCGCAAGCTGCTCGGCAAGTAGTCCCGGGCCCTCCCCTCCGCGGAAGCGCCCACCCATCGGTCACGGTCGGTGCGGTGACGGCCTCCGTGAGGGAACCACCGAAGCAACACGGTCGCCGGGTTCGACGCAGCCGGGCCGGTCGGCGCGCCGCGCGCGCCGGAAGAGACAACTAGGGAGTTCCAGTGGCACGCGTGAAGCGGGCTCTCAACGCCAAGAAGAAGCGCAAGGTCGTCCTCGACCGGGCCAGCGGCTACCGCGGGCAGCGCTCGCGCCTGTACCGCAAGGCCAAGGAGCAGATGCTCCACTCGATGACCTACTCCTACCGGGACCGCAAGGACCGCAAGGGGCAGTTCCGTCGCCTGTGGATCCAGCGCATCAACGCCGCCTCCCGCGCCCAGGGCCTGACCTACAACCGCTTCATGCAGGGTCTGAAGCTGGCCGGCATCGAGGTCGACCGCCGCATGCTCGCCGAGCTGGCGGTCAACGACCAGGCCGCCTTCGCCAGCCTGGTGGAGACGGCCAAGAAGGCCCTCCCCGCCGAGGCCGCGGCCTAAGCGAGCGGTGATGGCGAGCCACGAGTTCACGAGCATCCGCTCACCCAGGATCAAGGGGGTTCGGCGGCTCGCCAAGCGCACCTTCCGCCAACGCGAGCGGCGCTTCCTCGCCGAGGGCCCGCAGGCTGTGCGCGAGGCCCTGGCCGCGGCGGTCGACGGTGCCCAGGGGCGGTCCCCCCACGGAGGGGCCGCCCCCGGCGTGGTCGAGGTCTACGCCACCGCGGAGGCCATGCAGCGCCACATCGACCTGGTGGACGCCGCCCGCGCGGTGGACGTGCCCACCCACAGGGTCAGCCTGGACGTGATGTCGGAACTGGCCCAGACGGTCACCCCGCAGGGGGTCATCGCCGTCTGCGAGTTCGTCGACGTCCCCCTGGAGCGGGTCGGCGACGTCCGCCTCGCGGCCGTGCTCTCCCACGTCCGCGACCCGGGCAACGCGGGCACGGTGCTGCGCACCGCCGACGCGGCCGGGGCCGACGTCGTCATCTTCACCGACGCCTCCGTCGACCCCTACAACGGCAAGTGCGTGCGGGCCTCCGCCGGAAGCCTGTTCCACCTGCCCGTGGTCGTGGGCGTCCCCGTGGCGCGCGCCGCCGACTTCCTGCGCGGCGTGGGCGCCCGGGTGTGGGCCGCGGACGGCAGCGGCCAGCGCGACCTGCACGCCGTCGCCGACAGCGGCGACCTGGACGGCCCGGTCGGCTGGGTGTTCGGCAACGAGGCCTGGGGACTGCCCGAGGAGACCGTCGCCCTGACCGACGGCGCGGTCAGCGTCCCGATCTACGGCGGGGCCGAAAGCCTGAATCTGGCCACCGCGGCCGCGGTCTGCCTCTACACCACCGCGCGGCAGCAGCGGCGTTCCTGAGCCGGGCCGGACGGGTTCGGATCGGCCCAGCTCACGACGCGCATGGTGACTGTGTGTAACGAGGCGGGCGCGTTCGCGGAACTCCCGTGCGCGGGCCCGGCCGCCGGTGCCCGTGCGGATTCCGGGTACCGGGTTCGCCCGAAGTGCACGTGCATCGGCACCGCGTGCCTATAGGGTCGGGGCCTGGGGATCGCGGGAGTGTCCATGCGCGTCGCGCGTGGGGTCCGACGGGCTACCCGTGTCGCGGGTGCGACGCCGTGTCCTTCCTGTCCCACCGGGCAGGCTTGACGACATGGTGTGAGCACGCGCCGTGTGCTGAGGCCCGTGATCCCCGTTCCCGGGCGACGGGCCGTCGCAGGGGGGCTTGTACGCTCGTCTGTCGTCGGGCGCCCGTTCCCGGGTCGCGAGGCGTACCAGGTGGAAGTGCAGGGTAGACAACCTGCGGTGGTGTCCACGGGTGTCGCGGATACGACCGGTCAGCGGTTCTCGGCCCAGGAGCCTGTGGTCGTGGACCTTCAAGGGGGGCGGGGAGAGGCGTGGGCAGCGGCCGGCAGGTGGACCACCCGGCGGAGGACTCGGGCAGCGGGACCGCTCACTCCCCGGACGACCCCGGGCACGGAGCCGGACCGGCCGTGGACGTCCCCGCCGAGAGCGCTCCCGGGCCCCGCGCGAGCGAGCGGGTCCCCGCGGCCCTGTGGGAGGTCGACGGCGGCTCGCCCGCCGGACCGGGCGGCACTCCGCTGCACGCCGACGACCTGCCCGACGGCGTCGTGGTGGCCGACTCCCGTGGTCGCGTCGTACTCTTCAACACCCAGGCCGCCCAGGTCCTGGGCATCCCCGCCGAGTCCGCCCTGGGCCGCGACTACCGCGCCGTCCTGCCCCTCGTGGGCGTCGACGGAAACGACTGGTGGCAGGCCAGCGACCCCTACGGCGGCGCGCGCGACCGCGTCCGCCAGGCCGAGCGCGCCCTCCTGCTGCCCGACGACCGCGAGGTGCTCGTCGCCGCGCGCTACGTACGCGCCCGCCCCGGGGGAGAGCTCGTCCGCCTGGTCATCACCCTGCGGGACGCCTCCGCGCACGCCGAGCGCTCCCGCGCCGACCTGGTCTCAGAGGTCGCCCACGAACTGCGCTCACCCCTGACCAGCGTCAAGGGCTTCACCTCGACCCTGCTCGCCAAGTGGGAGCGGCTCACCGACAAGCAGAAGCTGTTCATGCTGGAGACGGTCAACGCCGACGCCGACCGCGTCACCCGCCTCATCCACGACCTGCTCGACGTCTCCCGCATAGAGTCGGGCCGGTTGGAGGTGCGCCGCCAGGTGGTGGACCTGCCCGACGCCGTGCGCCGGGTCGTCGCCGGCCGGGTCGCCTCCGGCGAACCGGAGGAGCGCTTCCGGGTCGAGACCCGGGGGGAGCTGCCGCGCATGTGGCTCGACGCCGACAAGATCGAGCAGATCCTGGCCAACCTCGTGGAAAACGGGGTGCGGCACGGCGCTGGTACTGTCAGTGTGGTGATCGAGCCCTGCGAGGGAGGAACAGCGGTGTCGGTGCGCGACGAGGGCCAGGGCATAGCGCCCGAGACCATTCCGCGCGTCTTCCGCCAGTTCTGGCGCAGCAAGCGCCGGGGCGGGACCGGCCTCGGACTGTTCATCGTCAAGGGCCTCGTCGAGGCCCACGGCGGCACGATCACCGTCGGACGCGCCCCCAGCGGCGGCGCGGAGTTCCGATTTACCATGCCCGCCGGGGCACCCGAGTTCGTCTGAGGCACTCAGACCCTCCAGCCTCCCCGGTGGGCGCAACGGCGTGCCCCGGGCTCGGTGACACACGTCCTCGGCCGGGCCCGCCCGAAATCCGCCTGTGCTCTTCCTGTCGGCTTCGTCCGCCCCGCCGCGGACCGTGACTGCCGCCCGTCCTCCAAGCCGGGGACGTCGGCGGCGAGGCAACCAACCATGTCTGCACCGAACAATTCCTTCGACCCCGTCGAGGTGACCTCCCTGCACCCCGACGAGGTCGCCCGCATGCGCGAGGAGGCGCTGGCCGCCGTCGAGGCGGCAGCCGACCTCGCCGAACTCAAGGAGGTCCGGCTCGCGCACGCCTCGGACCGCTCCCCGCTGGCCCTGGCCAACCGGGAGATCGGCGCCCTCCCCCCCGCGGCCAAGGCCGACGCGGGCAAGCGCGTGGGCGGCGCCCGCCGCGACGTCGGCCAGGCGCTCAAGGCCCGCCAGGCCGTCCTGGAGGCCGAGCGCGACGAGCGCGTGCTCATCGAGGAGCGCGTCGACGTCACCCTGCCCTGGGACCGGGCGCCGCGCGGCTCCCGCCACCCGCTGACCACCGTCGCCGAGCGGGTGGCCGACATCTTCGTCGGCATGGGCTTCGAGATCGCCGAGGGCCCCGAGGTCGAGGCCGAGTGGTTCAACTTCGACGCCCTCAACTTCAAGCCCGACCACCCCGCCCGCACCATGCAGGACACCTTCTTCGTGCAGGGCCCGGACGGGGGCGAGGCCGGCCTGGTCATGCGCACGCACACCTCGCCGGTGCAGATCCGCGCCCTGCTCTCGCGGGAGCTGCCGGTGTACGTGGTCGCGCCCGGCAAGACCTTCCGCACCGACGAGCTCGACGCCACCCACAGCCCCGTCTTCCACCAGCTGGAGGGCCTGGTCGTGGACCGGGGCGTCACCCTGGCCCACCTGCGCGGGGCCATCGACGCCTACGTCGAGGGCGTGTTCGGCGAGGGACTGCGCACGCGCTTCCGCGCCTCCTACTTCCCCTTCACCGAGCCCTCCGCCGAGGTCGACATGGAGTGCTTCGTGTGCCGGGGCGCCTCCGTGGGCGACCCGGACGCGCCCTGCCGCACCTGCTCCAGCGAGGGCTGGATCGAGATCGGCGGCTGCGGCGTGGTCAACCCCCGCGTGCTCACCGCCGCGGGCGTGGACCCCGAGGTCTACACGGGCTGGGCCTTCGGCCTGGGAATCGAACGGACACTGATGTTCGCGCACGGGGTGCGCGACATGCACGACATGGTCGAGGGCGACATCCGCTTCACCTCGGCGTTCGGGAGTGAGAACTGATGCGCGTCCCCCTGAGCTGGCTGCGGGAGTACGTCGACCTTCCGGTCGGCACCACCGCCCGCGAACTCGCCGGCCGCCTCACGCTGGCGGGCCTGGAGGTCGAGACCGTCGACGAGCTCGGCTCCGACATCACCGGCCCCATCGTGTACGGCCGCGTGCTGGAGATCGAGGAGCTGACCGGGTTCAAGAAGCCCATCCGCTACTGCCGGGTGGACGTGGGCGGGGCCAACGGCACCGGAGAGCCGCAGGAGATCGTCTGCGGCGCCCGCAACTTCTCCGAGGGCGACCTGGTCGTGGTCTGCCTGCCCGGCGCCGAACTGCCCGGCGGCTTCCGGATCGGCGCGCGCAAGACCTACGGCCGGATGTCGGCGGGCATGATCTGCTCGGCCAGCGAGCTGGGCCTGTGGGAGGACCACAGCGGCATCATCGTGCTGCCCGAGGGCTTCGGCGCGGTGGGCGAGGACGCCATCGGGCCGCTCGGCCTGCGCGAGGACGTCCTGGACATCGCCGTCACGCCCGACCGCGGCTACGCGCTGTCCCTGCGCGGCGTGGCCCGCGACGCCGCCGCGCTGTACGGGGTGGACTTCCACGACCCGGCCGACGTCGCCGTCGCCGAGTCCGGCGGCGAGGGCCACCCCGCCGAGATCGACCCGGACCTGTGCGACCGCTACGTCCTGCGCGGCGCCACCGGGTTCGACCCCGACGCGCCCAGTCCGCTGTGGATGAAGCGCCGCCTGCACCAGTGCGGCGTGCGCCCCATCTCCCTGGCCGTCGACGTCACCAACTACGTGATGCTCGAACTCGGCCAGCCGCTGCACGCCTGGGACCGCGCCCAGCTGCGGGGGGCCCTGCGGGTGCGCGCCGCCGAGGCGGGGGAGAAGCTGGAGACCCTGGACCACGTCCAGCGCTCCCTGGACACCGACGACATCGTCATCGCCGACGACAGCGGCCCGGTCAACATCGCCGGGGTCATGGGCGGCCTGACCACGGAGATCTCCCTGACCAGCACCGAGGTGCTGGTCGAGGCCGCGCACTTCGACGCCATGCACATCGCCCGCTCCTCGCGGCGCCACCAGCTGTCCTCGGAGTCCTCCCGCCGTTTCGAGCGGGGCGTGGACTCGGCCGTGCAGCTGGCCGCCGCCACCCGCGCGGTCGAACTGCTCGCGGAGTTGGGCGGCGCCACCGTCGAGACCGCCTACACCCACCTGGACCGCACCGCCGCGCGCGAGCCGGTCACGGTACGGGCCTCCCACGCGGGCGCCGTCGCCGGGGTGGACTACCCCGAGGGCACCACGCAGCGCTGGCTGCGCGCCGTCGGCTGCGAGGTGGAGGCCGACGGGGACCTGCTGAGGGTCGTTCCGCCCAGTTGGCGACCCGACATCACCGACCCCAACGACCTCGCCGAGGAGGTCATCCGCTTCGAGGGTTACGAGAACATCCCCTCGATCCGCCCGCGCGCCTCGGGCCGCGGCCTGACCGCGAGCCAGCGTCTGCGCCGCGCGGTCGGCCGTACCCTGGCCGGGACCGGCTTCCACGAGGTGCTGAACTACCCCTTCGTCGGTGAACGCGACCTCGACGGCCTCCAGTTGGCGGCCGACGACGACCGCCGCGTCGCCCTGCGCCTGGCCAACCCGCTCAACGAGGGCGAGCCGCTGCTGCGCACCACGCTGCTGCCGGGGCTGTTCAAGGCGCTGGCCCGCAACACGGGCCGCGGGTTCACCGACGTGGCCCTGTACGAGACGGGCCTGGTCTACCGGCCTAAGCCCGGCGCCCCCCGCGCTCCCATGCTCGCGGTGGACCGCGGGCCCGACGCCGAGGAGCTGGCCCGGATCGAGGCGGCCCTGCCGGACCAGCCGCGCCGGGTGGGCGCGGTGATCTCCGGCCACGCCGAACGCGCCGGATGGTGGGGCCCGGGCCGGGAGGCCGGCTGGGCCGACGCGATCCAGACCGCGCGCGACGTCGCCCGCGTGGCGGGGGTCGAGCTGGAGGTCGAGGCCGACCAGCACGCCCCGTGGCACCCGGGCCGCTGCGCCGCGCTGTACGTGCGCGTGGACGGCGAGCGCCTGCTCGTGGGCCATGCCGGAGAGCTGCACCCGCGTACCGTCCAGGCCTTCGGGCTGCCCGAGCGCACGGCCGCGGTGGAGGTCGAACTCGACCGGATCGAGCGGGCCCGCACCCCGGTCACCGCGCCGGAGATCTCCACGTACCCGGTGGCCACGCAGGACGTGGCCCTGGTCGTGGACTCCTCGGTGCCGGTCGGGCGGGTCAGCGCCGCGCTGGCCGAGGGCGCCGGTGAACTGCTGGAGAGCGTGCGCCTGTTCGACGTCTACACCGGCGACCAGGTCGGCGAGGGCAGCAAGTCGGTGGCCTTCGCCCTGCGCTTCCGGGCCGCCGACCGGACGCTGACGGCGGAGGAGGCCGGAGCGGCCCGCGACGCGGCCGTCGCCCTGGCGACCGAGCGCACGGGGGCCGTCCTGCGCGGCTGACGCGGAAGGGCTGTTCCGCGCGGTCGAGGCGCGGGTGTTTGGGTCAGGGCGGGGCCGGTCACTTCCCGAGTACGGGGTGGCCGGCCCCGCCCTCGTGTGTACGCGGGGCCGCGCGCCGCGTGTGGCGCGCAGGTCGCACACCGTCACGCCACGCCAGCCGTGTCGGTGAAAGCTCCGGTGGCGGGCCCAGATTCCAGATTGTTTTTCGGCGAGTTTTTCCAGCCCAGCAAGGGTTTTGGCGCTGACCCCCGAGGGTAACCGGAATGAAGTTTGTGTTTCGGGGCATGGATCTTCGTTTTGGCTCTTGCTGTGAAGCGGGTCGCACGCTTAGCCTGCAAGCACCTGCCACCAACGGGCGCCCGTGTGCAGGCTGGATCAACCTGAGTTTTCCACTGCGCTCTCGCGCATGACACGGCTCGGAGGTCGCCATATGACCGAAACGGTTGTCTCGTCCGCACTCACTCCCACGCAACAGCGGGAGCCCAGCCGTCTCTGGCACACCTTCTGCGATATGAACACGGTGGTCAGGGGTCCGGAGTTCATGGTGGCCCGCGCCGAGGGCGTGTGGCTCTGGGACAGCTCCGGGGACCGCTACCTGGACGGTACCGCCAGCCTCTGGTACTGCAACGTCGGCCACGGCCGTACCGAGATCGCGGACGCGGTCCACCGCCAGATCAGCACCCTGGACGCCTACACGGTCTACGGGGACTTCGCCAACGGGCCCGCCGTGGAACTGTGCGAACGCCTGGCCTCGCACGCCCCGGTGGCCGACCCGCGGGTGATCCTGACCTGCGGGGGAGGGGAGTCCATCGACACGGCCGCCAAGCTGGCGCGGCGGTACTGGGCGGTGACCGGCCAGCCCGGGCGCACCCACCTGATCAGCCGGACCGGCGGTTACCACGGTCTGCACGGGTTCGGCACGAGCATCTCGGGCATGGACCGGTTCCGCAGCGGCTACGGCAGGCTGGTCGAGGACACCTCCGTGGTGCCCCACGACTCGGCCGAGGCCCTGGAGGCCGAGATCCTCAGGGTCGGCCCCGAGCGGGTCGCGGCCTTCTTCGCCGAGCCGGTGGTCGGCGCGGGCGGGGTCTTCCTGCCGGAGGAGAACTACTTCGCCGAGGTGTCGCGGATCTGCCACAAGTACGGCGTGCTGTTCGTCGTGGACAGCGTCATCTGCGGTTTCGCCCGGCTGGGGAACTGGTTCGGCATCGAGCGCTTCGGTGTCGACCCGGACATGATCGTCTTCGCCAAGGGCGTCTCCAGCGGGTACCTGCCGCTGGGCGGCGTCGTGGTCAGCGGACGCGTGGCCGACCCCTTCTACAACGGGGAGGGCAACCCGTTCCTGCACGGAACCACCTACGCCGGACACCCGACGGCGTGCGCGGCGGCGATGGCCAACCTGGACATCCTGGAGCGCGAGGACCTGTTCACGGTGTCGCTGGAGATCGAGCGCCAGCTGGACGGCGCCCTGCGCGGCCTGGCCGACCACCCGATGGTGGCCGAGGTCCGCTCGGGCCTGGGCGTCATGGGCGCGGTGGAACTCACCGAGGAGGCACTGAACGAGCGGGGGATCACCACCCAGGAGGTGTTCACCGAGGCGCGGGCCCGCGGTGTGATCGTACGGCCGATCCCGACGGCGCTGCTCGTCTCGCCGCCGCTCATCATCACCTGGGAGCAGATCGACCACATGGTGTCCACCCTGTCGGCCGCGCTGGACGCGGTCGCGGCCCGACACTGACCACGGGGCCCCGCCGTGTCGCCGGCGGGGCCCCGTGGAGGAGACCTCGTTCCGAGGCCGCCCTCCTCCGCCCCCTTCCCACAGCCGCCTTCCCGACCCGGTGCGCGACTCCGCGCGCCGGGTGTGACGTGTTCGGGACAAATCCACTGGGCGAAACGTTCCGCGTCGAGTAAAATTTACTGGGAAGATATTTCTTGTGGGTTGGATGCGCGTCGGCGTCCGCCCCGGGGAGGGACAGGGAGCGGACATGACCACAGAGCCGATCGAGGCCACGGGCAGCGCGAGCGGGGCGGGTGACACGGGCGGCGCGACGAGCGACGACGACCTCATCACCGCATGGGGGCTGGTCCACGAGGCCATGAACGTCGTTCAGCCCAAGCTCCTGGGCGGCATCACCCCGGACGGCAAGGACATGGCCGGGCCGTGGTTCGAGGTGCTCATACGCCTCCAGCGCACCCCCGGCCACCGGTTGCCCATGAGCCGCCTGGCCCGTGAGGTCAGCCTGAGCACGGGCGGGTTCACCAAGCTTGCGGACCGCCTGGAGCGCGAGGGCTACCTGGAACGGGAGAACTGCGCCTCGGACCGCCGGGTCGTCTACGCCGTCCTCACCGACAGCGGCCTGGACTTCATCGGCCAGGCGCGCACCAGACACGTCGAACGGCTGCGCGAACACGTCCTGGGCCCGCTCGGCGAGGACGGGGTGCACCAGCTCGCCGCCATCGCGCGTACGCTCCGTGACAGCTCCTGCTGCTGACGGCGCGTTCGTGTCGGAACTCTCGGTAGCCGAATCCACGCCCTGCCGGTGCGCCACCGGACCCGAAGGCGGGGAGGACATCCCACCGGCCGCCGTTCCCGTGTAGGTTGGCGGAAGTTCGTGGGTCCCGCGGGGTGGACCGTGAGCGCACAGTTTTTCGGGGGGAAACATGGGACTGTTCACTACTGCCGCGCAGATGAGAGCGATTCCACGGTCCTCGCGCTTCGCCAACGGAGGCGTCTCCTTCTGGTTCCGCGAGACCGGGCTCCCCGAGCGCCGCGCACCCCTGCCCGGCACCGCTGACTACGACGTCTGCGTGGTCGGAGCCGGGTACACGGGCCTGTGGACCGCCTACTACCTCAAGAAGGAGCAGCCGGACCTGCGCGTGGCGGTGGTCGAACGCGAGTTCGCCGGGTTCGGCGCCTCGGGCCGCAACGGAGGGTGGCTGTCCGCGGAGTTCGCGGGCTCCCGCGAGCGTTACGCGCAGTCACACGGCAAGGCCGCGATGGTCGCCCTGCAACGGGCGATGATGGACACCGTCACCGAGGTGGTCTCGGTCGCCGAGGCCGAGGGCGTCGACGCCGACGTCGTCCGCGGCGGCATGCGCCTGGTGGCCACCAACGCCGCCCAGCGCCAGCGCCTGGCCGAGGACATCGAGTACCTCCAGGAGTGGGGCTACTGGCCCGACGACATCCACCTGCTCGACGGTGAGCACGAGCCCCGGCTGTCGGTGTCCGGGGCCGTCGCCTGCGCCTACTCGCCGCACGCCGCCCGCGTGCAGCCCGCCAAGCTGGTCACGGGGCTGGCCCGGGTGGTGGAGGACCTGGGCGTGGCCCTCTTCGAGGGCACCGAGGTGGAGGAGATCCGCCCCCGCCAGGGCGCGGCCCGCCCAGCGGTCGTCACCGGGCACGGCACCGTCTACGCCGACCACGTCGTGCGCGCCACCGAGGGCTTCACCTCCACCCTGCGCGGCCAGCGCCGCGACTGGCAGCCGGTGAACTCCTCGATGATCGTCACCGAGCCCGTTCCCGCCGAACTGTGGGAGAAGATCGGCTGGGAGGGCCGGGAGCTGCTGGGCGACACCGCCCACTCCCACGTCTACGCCCAGCGCACGGCCGACGACCGCATCGCGATCGGCGGGCGCGGCGTCCCGCACCGCTTCGGCTCGGCCCAGGAGGAGGGCGCCACCCAGCCGCAGGCCATCGCCGAACTGTGGCGGGCGCTCACCCGCATGTTCCCCGACGTGGCCGACGTGCCGGTCGAGCACGCCTGGTCCGGCGTGCTGGGGGTGCCGCGCGACTGGCGTCCCACCGTGCATATGGACGCCGAGACCGGCCTGGGCTGGGCGGGCGGCTACGCGGGCAGCGGCGTGGCCGCCAGCAACCTGGCCGGGCGCACCCTGCGCGACCTGGTCCTGCGCCGCGAGACCGACCTGACCCGCCTGCCGTGGGTGGGCCACCGCGACCGCGGCTGGGAGCCCGAGCCCCTGCGCTGGGTGGGCACGCAGGTCATCCACGGGCTGTACCGGAGCGCCGACCGCCGCGAGTCGCGGACCGAGGACAGGGCGCACACCTCGCGTCTGGCCGGGATCGCCACCCGTATCTCGGGCCGCTGACGCGGGGAGTGGCGCGGGGAGGTCGTACGCCAGCCCCCGGGGCCTTCCCGCCAGCCCGGGTTCCAGGGGGCGTGGTCGCTGTCACCGGGAGGTCCCGCGCCGACCGCGCTGACTCCAGGCTCAGCCCGGCTTCTACGGGTGCCTGGCCGGGGTCGCCCGAAAAGGGGCACCCCCGGTGCGGACGGGGAATCCGTACGCACACGGACGCGTGGTGACGGCCACCGGAGCGCTCTGCCCTGGCCCCGGGGGCATTCCCAGCACACCGATCGGTCGCCATGAGACCCCGCGCACAGTGGTGGGGGCCTCGGCGAATCTGGTTGCATACATTTGCATGTGAGTGCATGATAGTTCAGTCGAACTGATCAGGGGGCACCACCATGGGACACACAGCGGCCATCGCCGGAGCCAGCGGCTACGCGGGAGGCGAGCTGCTGCGCCTGCTCCTGGGACACCCCGAGATCTCCATCGGCGCGGTCACCGCAGGAGGCAACGCCGGGACCCCCCTCATCCAGCACCAGCCGCACCTGCTGCCGCTGGCCGACCGGATCCTGGCGCCCACCACCGTCGAGGAGCTGCGCGGCCACGACGTCGTCTACCTGGCCCTCCCGCACGGCCAGTCCGCCGACATCGCCCAGCAGCTCGGCGACGACACCCTCGTGGTCGACTGCGGCGCCGACTTCCGCCTCAACGACGCCGCCGCCTGGGAACGCTTCTACGGCACCCCGCACGCCGGGACCTGGCCCTATGGTCTCCCCGAACTCCCCGGACAGCGCGAGCGACTCACCGGCGCCCGCCGCGTCGCCGTCCCCGGCTGCCACGTCACCGTCGCCACACTGGCCCTCTTCCCGGGACTGGCCGAACAGCTCGTCGAGCCCGACCTGACCGTCGTCGCCGTCACCGGCACCTCCGGCGCGGGCAAGGCGCCCAAGCCCAACCTCGTCGGCAGCGAGGTCATGGGCGCGCTCAGCCCCTACGGGGTCGGCGGCACCCACCGGCACAACCCCGAGATCGTCCAGAACCTCACCGCGGTCACCGGCGAACCGGTCCGGCTCTCCTTCACCCCGGTCCTGGCCCCGCTGCCCCGCGGCATCCTGGCCACCTGCACCGCGCCCCTGAAGGAGGGCGTCACCGCCGAGCGGGTCCGCGCGGCCTACCAGACCGCCTACGCCGACGAGCCCTTCGTCCACCTGCTCCCCGAGGGCACCTGGCCCAGCACCGCCATGACGCTCGCCGCCAACACCACCCTCGTGCAGGTCACCGTCGACCCCGACGCGGGCCGCATGGTCGCCGTCGCCGCCCTGGACAACCTCACCAAGGGCACCGCGGGCGGCGCCGTCCAGAGCACCAACCTCGCCCTCGGCCTGCCCGAGGACACCGGCCTCCCGCTCGCGGCGGTCGCCCCGTGAGCGTCACCGCGCCCCGCGGCTTCCGGGCGGCCGGGGTCGCCGCCGGGCTCAGGGACGGCGGCGCCCGGGACGTCGCCGTGGTCGTCAACGACGGCCCCTCCCGTGCCGCCGGAGCCGTCTTCACCGCCGCCGAGGACAGGGCCGCCCCCGTCCTGTGGTCCCAGCAGGTCCTCCTCGGCGAGCGCGTGCGCGCCGCCGTCATCGACTCCGGCGGGGGCGACGCGGGCTTCCAGGAGGTCCACGCCGCCGCCGAGCACACCGCGGACCTGCTCGACGACTCCGCCGCCGAGGTCGTGCTCTGCTCCGCCGGACCCGTGGGCGGGCGCACCGGTCCCGACGCCCTGCTCCGGGGCGTCACCGCCGCCCTGGCCCAGGCCTCGCGCGGCGGCGGGCTGGACGCCGCGGACGCGATCCGCACCACCGACACCGTCGCCAAGATCGCCTTCCGGCGCGGCGACGGCTACACCGTCGGCGCCATGGCCAAGGGCCCGGACGCCTCCCTGTCCACCGCGCTGTGCGTGCTCACCACCGACGCCGACGTCACCGCCGACCAGTGCCGACGCCTGCTCGCCGACGCCGTCGCGGCCTCCCTCGACCCCCTGACCGCCGCCAACGACACCGTGCTGCTCATGGCCAGCGGAGCCAGCGGCACGTCCCCCCGCGAGGACGACCTCGCCGCACTGCTCACCGAGGTGCTGGCCGAGCTGGCCACCCAGCTGCGCGCCGACACCCCCGCCACCGACCACGACCGGGCCCAGAACTCATGATCGCGCGCTCACCCCACACCACCGACGACCCGGCCAGGGCCCATGCCCTGGACAAGGCGGCCCACCTCATCGAGGCGCTGCCCTGGCTCTCCCGCTTCCACGGCCGCACCGTCGTGGTCAAGTACGGCGGCAACGCCATGATCAGCGAGGAACTGCGGGCCCGCTTCGCCGAGTCCGTCGTCTTCCTGCGCTACGCGGGCCTGCGCCCCGTCGTCGTGCACGGCGGCGGACCCCAGATCAGCGCCCAGCTCGAACGCGCCGGGGTGGAGTCCACCTTCACCGCCGGGCTGCGCGTGACCACCGACGAGGCCATGGACATCGTCCGCATGGTCCTCACCGGCCAGGTCAACCGCGAGATCGTCGGCCTGGTCAACCAGCACGGCCCCTTCGCCGTCGGCATGTCCGGCGAGGACGCCAACCTGCTGTCCGCCGTGCGCAAGACCGTCGAGGTGGACGGAGAGACCGTCGACATCGGCCGCGTCGGCGAGATCACCGGGGTCGACCCCGGAGCCGTCGCCGCGCTCCTGGACGACGGCCGCATCCCCGTGGTCTCCAGCGTCGCCCGCGCCGACGACGGCGGCGTCTACAACGTCAACGCCGACACCGCCGCCTCCGCCCTCGCGGTGGCCCTGGGCGCCAGCAAGCTCATCGTGCTCACCGACGTCGAGGGCCTGTTCTCCGACTACCCCAGCAACACCGAGCTGATCAGCCGTCTGAACGCCGACGAGCTGCGCGCGCTGCTGCCCTCCCTGTCCTCGGGGATGCTCCCCAAGATGGAGGCCTGCCTGAACGCCGTGGAGGGCGGCGTCCCCCAGGCCCACATCATCGACGGCCGCGTGCCCCACTCCCTGCTCCTGGAGGTCTTCACCGACCAGGGCGTGGGCACCATGGTCGCCGACGAGGAACTGGAGGCCGCCCTGCTCGCGGGCAACGACCACGCTCCGCGCCCCTGGCGCAACAACCACACCACCGTCACCAACGCAGGAGGCGCACAGTGACCAACGGTTCCCACCTGCGCGAGCGCTTCGCGGCCTCGCTCATGCCCACCTACGGCGTCCCGCCCATCGCCCTCACCCTCGGGCGCGGCTGCGAGGTCTACGACGCCGACGGCCGCCAGTACCTCGACCTCATCGCCGGGATCGCCGTCTCCAGCCTCGGACACGGGCACCCCGCACTGGTCAAGGCGGTCGCCCACCAGGCGGCCACGCTCGCCCACACCAGCAACCTGTTCGTCCACGAACGCGAGGTCCAACTGGCCGAGCGCCTGATCGGCCTCGTGGGCGGCGACGCCAAGGTCTTCTTCACCAACTCCGGCACCGAGGCCAACGAGGCCGCGCTCAAGCTGGTCAAGCGCGCCGCCGGGCCCGGCCGCCACTACTTCGTCGCCGCGTCCCACGGCTTCCACGGCCGCACCTCCGGCGCCCTCGCCCTCACCGGCAAGGAGGCCATCCGCGAGCCCTTCGGCCCCTTCGGCATGGACGTGCGCTTCGTGCCCCACGGCGACCTGGACGCCCTCGCCGAAGCCGTCGACGAGCACTGCGTCGCGGTGTTCACCGAACCCACCCAGGGCGAGGCCGGGGTCGTCCCCGCCCCCGAGGGATACCTCGCCGGGGTCCGGCGGATCTGCGACGACACCGGCGCCGCCTTCGTCCTCGACGAGATCCAGAGCGGCATCGGCCGCACCGGCCTCTGGTTCGCCCACCAGGCCGAGGACGTGCGTCCCGACGTGCTCACCCTCGCCAAGGGCCTGGGCGGCGGCCTGCCCATCGGCGCCTGCGTCGGCTTCGGCCGCTACGCCGACGCCTTCGCCAAGGGCGACCACGGCTCCACCTTCGGCGGCAACCCGGTGGCCTGCGCGGCGGCCCTCGCCGTCCTCGACACCATCGAGAGCGAGAACCTGCTCGCCCACACCGCCGTCATGGGCGACCTGCTCGCCGAGCAGCTCGACACCATCGACCACCCCCTGCTGGCCGGACAGCGCGGCAGCGGACTGTGGCGGGCCCTGGAGCTCACCGCACCGCACGCCGCCCACGTGCAGGAACAGGCGGCCGTCCGCGGTTTCCTCGTCAACGCCGTGGCGCCGCACGCGATCCGGATCGCCCCGCCCCTGGTCATCACACCCGAACAGATCGGCCTGTTCATCGAGGCGCTGCCCACCATCCTGGACGCAGCCGAGGCCGCAGCGACGAAGGAGCAGCAGTAGCCGTGACCCGCCACTTCCTGCGCGACGACGACCTGACCCCGGACGAACAGGCCCGGGTCCTCGACCTCGCCGACGACATGAAGAAGGACCGCTTCGGCCACCGGCCGCTCGCCGGTCCGCGCACCGTCGCCCTCCTCTTCGACAAGCCCTCCACCCGGACCCGGCTGTCCTTCGCCGTGGGCGTGGCCGACCTGGGCGGCAGCGCCCTGGTCCTGGACAGCGCGAGCACCCAGATGGGCCGGGGCGAGCCCCTGGAGGACACCGCCCGCGTCCTGGAGCGCCAGGTCGCCGCCGTCGTGTGGCGCACCTTCGCCCAGAGCGACCTGGAGACCCTGGCCGCCCACATCTCCGTCCCGGTGGTCAACTCCCTCACCGACGAGTTCCACCCCTGCCAGATCCTGGCCGACCTGCAGACCGTCCGCGAGCACAAGGGCGACCTGGCCGGGCTCACCCTCGCCTACCTGGGCGACGGCGCCAACAACATGGCCCACTCCTACTTGCTCGGCGGCGCCACCGCCGGACTCCACGTGCGCGTCGGCGCACCCGAGGGACACCAGCCCGACCCCGCGGTGGTCGCGCGCGCCGCCGAGATCGCCGCCACCACCGGCGGGTCGGTCACGGTCACCGCCGACGCCCGCGAGGCCGCCCGGGGGGCCGACGTCCTGGCCACCGACACCTGGGTGTCCATGGGCCAGGAGGACGAGGCCGCCGACCGCGAGGCGCCCTTCCGCCCCTACGCGATCGACGCCGACCTGCTCGCCACCGCCCACCCCGAGGCGATCGTCCTGCACTGCCTGCCCGCCTACCGCGGCAAGGAGGTCTCCGCCGAGGTCATCGACGGGCCGCAGAGCGTGGTCTGGGACGAGGCCGAGAACCGCCGCCACGCCCAGAAGGCCCTGCTCGCCTTCCTGCTGGAGGCCAGCGACAACCCCGGAGCCGTCCGCCCATGACGGCGGAGAACGGCGGCACGGCGCCGATGACCAAGGCGGCCAGACACGCCAGGATCACCGACGTCCTCACCCGGGAGGACGTCAGGTCCCAGGGCGAGCTGGCCAGGCGCCTGTCCGAGGCGGGCGTCCAGGTCACCCAGGCCACCCTCTCCCGGGACCTGGACGAACTGGGCGCCGTCAAGCTCCGCACCGCCGACGGCCACCTGGTCTACGTGCTGCCGGGGGAGGGGGGCGAACGCCTCCAGCGCACCCGCCCCGACAGCCTGGGCCTGGAACAGGTCTCCGGCGCGCGCCTGACCCGGCTCGCCGAGGACCTGCTGGTCTCGGCCGAGGCCTCCGCCAACATGGTCATCGTCCGCACCCCGCCCGGCGCGGCCCAGTACCTGGCCTCGGCCATCGACCACACCGACTTCCACGCCATCCTGGGCACCATCGCGGGGGACGACACCATCCTGGTCATCTCCCGCGACCCCCAGGGCGGCGAGGACCTGGCCGCCGCCCTCCTGCGACTGGCCGACCGCAGACCGTAACCTCGTACGGGGACGTCCCGGACCCCGCCGGGACCGCCGGGCCCGCGCACGTAGCACCCGAGCGGACGCGGGGCCCGGCCCCGCACCGCCGCACCACACGTCAAGGAGAGACCACCATGGCCGACCAGCCCGAGGCGCTGCGCCTGTGGGGAGGCCGTTTCGAGGGCGGCCCCGACCAGGCCCTGGCGCGCCTGTCGCTGAGCACCCACTTCGACTGGCGCCTGGCCCGCCACGACATCGCCGGTTCGCGCGCCCACGCCCGCGCCCTGCACCGGGCGGGCCTGCTCACCGCCGACGAGCTGGACCGCATGATCGAGGGACTGGACCGGCTGGAGGCCGACGTGGCCTCCGGGGCGTTCACCCCCGTCCTGGAGGACGAGGACGTGCACACCGCCCTGGAGCGCGGCTTCATCGAGCGGGTCGGCACCGAACTGGGCGGGCGGCTGCGCGCCGGGCGCTCCCGCAACGACCAGATCGCCACCCTCGTGCGCATGTACCTGCGCGAGGAGGCCCGGCAGATCGCCGACCAGATCCTGGACCTGGTGCGGGCCCTGGCCGACCAGGCCGCGGCCCACCCGGACGCCGCCATGCCCGGCCGCACCCACCTCCAGCACGCCCAGCCCGTGCTGCTCGCCCACCAGCTCATGGCGCACGCCTGGCCCCTGGTGCGCGACATCGAGCGGCTGCGCGACTGGGACCGCCGCGCCGCGGTGTCCGCCTACGGCTCCGGCGCGCTGGCCGGGTCCTCCCTGGGGCTGGACCCCCGCGCGGTCGCCGCCGAGCTGGGCTTCCCCGACTCGGTGGACAACTCCATCGACGGCACCGCCGCCCGCGACGTCGTCGCCGAGTTCGCCTTCGTCACCGCCATGATCGGCGTGGACCTGTCCCGGCTCTCGGAGGAGGTCATCCTGTGGGCGACGAAGGAGTTCTCCTTCGTCACGCTCGACGACGCCTTCTCCACCGGCTCCTCGATCATGCCCCAGAAGAAGAACCCCGACGTCGCCGAACTCGCCCGCGGCAAGGCCGGGCGCCTCGTCGGCGACCTCACCGGGCTGCTCACCACCCTCAAGGGGCTCCCGCTGGCCTACAACCGGGACCTGCAGGAGGACAAGGAACCGGTCTTCGACGCGGTGGACACCCTCCACCTGCTGCTGCCCGCGATGACCGGAATGGTCGCCACCCTCACCTTCCACACCGACCGGATGGCCGAACTCGCCCCGCAGGGCTTCTCCCTGGCCACCGACATCGCCGAGTGGCTGGTGCGCGAGCGCGTGCCCTTCCGGGAGGCGCACGAGATCGCGGGCGCCTGCGTGCGCGTGTGCGAGGAGCGCGGCATCGACCTGCCCGATCTCGGCGACGACGACCTCGCCGCCGTCTCCGAGCACCTGACCCCGGCCGTGCGCGAGGTCCTCAGCGTGTCCGGCTCGCTGGCCTCGCGCTCCGACAAGGGCGGCACCGCCCCCGTGCGCGTGGCCGAGCAGTTGGAGAAGCTGCGCTCGGTCGTCGAGGAGCACCGCAAGGCCTTCACCGCCTGAGCCCCGCCGAAGCCGTGTACGGGCGCGCCGACCCCACCGGGGCCGGCGCGCCCGTGCGCGTTCGCGGGACCCCCTCCGGCGACCGCGTCCACGGTCCCCGCGCCCACGTCACACCCATTTTGGAATTCGCCCGGCACCCGCCGTGAGAGTGCGGTAGCGTCCTGAGTCTGCGGGCACCAGGCGTGGTCTGCCCTGTGCGAACCGTGACGAACCCCTCGGTGCACGGCACTTCCGGCGCATCCGCGCGTCGTGCGGTGCGACCCACGTCCGGCAGGCGCCCGCGACCAGTCCGTGGGAGGAACGCAATGGGGAACACGGGAGGCACCGGCCGCAGCGCCATCAGGGCTCAGATCAACAGGATCGTACTGATCCCCAGCATCACCTTCCTGGCGCTGTTCGTCGTCCTCAGCACGGCCATGCTCGTCCAGGCCGTGTCGCTGCGCTCCTCGGTCGGCGACGGCCGCGCCGGGATCCGGCTCGCCGCGGCGCTCACCCTTCTCCAGGAGGAGCGCCGCCTGAGCGCCGCCTACCTCGCCGACCCCGCCGAGGACGGCCGCGCCGCCCTGTCCGACGCGGCCTCGCGCACCGACGAGGCACTCGCCCCCGTCCACGACCTGCGCGGCACCATCGGCGACCGGGACGACCCGGCCACCGAACCCCTCGCCGAGGACTTCTTCACCTCCCTGACCGAGGTCACGGAACTGCGCGCCCAGAACCTCGCCGAGCCCGGTCCGACCGAGGACGCCCTCACCGTCTACACCACCGCGATCGGACAGGGCATCCGCCTCTACGCCGGCACCGCCCGCTCCCTCGACAACGGGCCCGCCACCGCCGAGGCCGCCGCCGTCACCGACCTGATGTGGGCCCAGGAGAGCTTCAGCCAGGCCGACGCCCTCATCGCGGCCGTGCTCGCCGAGGACTCCCTCGACCGCTTCCAGCAGGCACGAGTCGTCGCGCTCACCGCGGACGCCCGCCACCGCGTCGACATGGCCCCTCCCGGCCCCGCCGCCGACGACGGCGAGCCCCCCGCCGTGACCGCCCTCGCCGAGAGCCGCCCCTGGCAGGACGCCCTGGCCATCGCGGACACCCTCGCCGCCCACGAGGCCCCGGTCATCGTGGACGTCCTCAGCGGCGAACAGACCCGAGACCCGACTCCGCCCGAGGGGCTCGGGGGCTGGCGCGAGGCCGCCGACCAGGTCAACGCCGAACTGGCCGACATCACCGCCACGCGCGCCGCCTCCGTCGTCACCGCCACCGAGCAGGCCAGTTCCTGGATGCTCACCCTCGCCCTGGGCGGCAGCATCACCTCCCTGTTCGCGGGCACCCTCGCCTACGGTGTGGCCGCCCGCTCCGCCGGACGCCTCACCCACCGGCTCGCCCAGCTGCGCGCCGACACCCTGGGCAGCGCGCGCAGCGACCTGCCCCGTATCGTGCGCCGCCTGGAGTCGGGGGAGCAGGTCGACCTCGACACCGAGATGAAGCAGCTCGACCACGGCGACGACGAGGTCGGACAGGTCGCCGACGCCTTCAACATCGCCCAGCGCACCGCCGTCGCCGCCGCCGTCAAACAGGCCGACATCCGCGCGGGCGTCAACCGGGTCTTCCTCGGCATCGCCCACCGCCACCAGTCCCTCCTCCAGCGCCAGCTCCAGCTGCTGGACCGCGTCGAGCGCGAGGAGGAGGACCCCGACCTGCTGGAGAGCCTCTTCCAGCTCGACCACCTGGCCACCCGGGGCCGCCGCCACGCCGAGAACCTCATCATCCTGGGCGGCGCCCAGCCCGGCCGCCGCTGGCGCCACCCCGTCCCGCTCGTGGACATCCTGCGCGGCGCGATCTCCGAGACCGAGGAGTACACCAGGGTCCGACTGACCTCCGTCCCCGACCTGTCGCTGTCCGGCGCCGCGGTGGCCGACGTCATCCACATGCTCGCCGAGCTGGTCGAGAACGCCACCGCCTACTCGCCGCCGCACACCCAGGTCACCATCGCCACGGAGTCCGTGCCCAAGGGCGTGGCCGTGGAGATCGAGGACCGGGGCCTGGGCATGACCGAGGAGGTCCTGACCAGCTCCAACCGCACCCTCAGCGAGGCGCCCGAGTTCGACGTCATGACCTCCGGCGGGGACTCGCGCCTGGGCCTGTTCGTCGTCGCCCGCCTCGCCGCCAAACACGACATCCGGGTGCAGCTGCGGCACTCGCCCTACGGAGGGACCCGGGCCGTGGTGCTCATCCCCGGCGCCCTGGTCGCCTCCTCATCCAGCGCCCCGGAACGACCCCGCGCGGCCATCCGCCAGGGCGCCCACTCGGTACTGCGTGAGCCGTCGGCGCAGCACGGCGACGCGCTCGCCACGCAGGACGCCCCCCACCGGAGTCGGCCGCTCCTGCGTCCGGTCCCCCGCGACGGCGACGGCGCACGCCCGCCCCGGGGCACGCCCCTGCTGCGCCGGGTACCGGCGCCCGTGCCCGACTCCGAGACCGCGGACGCCGCCCCCGGGGCCGAACCCGGGGACGGCCGGGTCGGCGCCGCACCCGGCCGTCCCGGACTTCCCCGGCGCAGGCGCCAGGCCAGCCTCGCCCCCCAGCTCAGAGCCGCGGACCCGCCGGAGTGGGACGAAGCCGACCCCCCGGGCTCCTCACGGCGCACCCCCGAACAGGCGCGGCAGATGATGGACGCCTTCAGCGCCGGTACCCGGCGCGGCCGGGCCGCGGACATCGGGGCCGACGCCGACGGACGTGAACACAGCAGTGACGGTCAGGTCGGTGCGAGCGCCGACGATCACACGGGAGAAAGCGACTGACATGGTGGGCAAGAGCAAGGCCGCTGACAATCTGGACTGGCTTTTGGACGACCTGGTCGACCGCGTCGTCGGCGCCGAGAACGCGATCGTGCTGTCGGCCGACGGACTGCTGCTCGGAGGCTCGCGGGGACTGGCCCCCGAGGACGCCGAGCACCTGTCGGCCCTGGCGTCGGCGTTCCAGAGCCTGGCGCGCGGGACGGGCCGACACTTCGGCGGCGGCGACGTCCGCCAGACCGTGGTGGAGATGGAGCACTCCTACCTCTTCGTCACCGCCGCGGGCGCCGGAGCGTGCCTGGCGGTGCTGGCCACCGAGGACGCCGACGTCGGGCTGGTCGCCTACGAGATGAACCTGCGGGTCAAGCGGGTGGGCCAGTTCCTCACCGCCGCGCCGCGCCGGCCGGACCACCTCACCGTCACCGGGAGCGCCGGTTCATGAGCACGTCCGGAGAGCGGCGCGGAGCGCCGCCGGCCGTGCCCTCGGCCCCGGACGAGGCGGCGCAGCCGCTGTCCGGCCGCCGGGCACTGGCCTGGTACAGGGGACGGGGGCACCCGACGTCGGAGGGGCCCTCGGCGGGCGTCGTGCTCGGTGACGCCCCCTCGGGACAGCTCGTGCGCCCGTACACCATGACCGGGGGCCGCACCCGGCCCCGCACCGGTCCGCGTCTGGACCTGGTCACCATCGTCGTCGCCGCCGCGGACCGCGGGGACCGGGAGGGAGAGCCCGAACAGCAGGCCATCCTGAGCCTGTGCCGCAGACCCATATCGGTGGCCGAGATCTCCGCCCGGCTCGACATCCCCCTGACCGTTGTCAGGGTGCTCCTGGGAGACCTCCTCGCCGACGGCGACGTGCGCACCCGGGCGCCCATGACCCAGCTTCCCGAGAAGAAAGTACTTCAGGCGGTACTCGATGGCATCCGCAGACTCTGACACCAGGCCGCAGGAAGCGATCCCCCAGGCGGTCAAGATCATCGTCGCGGGGGGATTCGGCGCGGGCAAGACCACACTGGTCGGCTCCGTCAGTGAGATCACCCCGCTCAGCACGGAGGAGGTGATGACCGAGGCCAGCTACGGCGTGGACGACCTCGGGGGAGTGGAGGACAAGACCACCACCACGGTCGCCCTGGACTTCGGCCGCATCACCATCAACCCCGACATCGTCCTGTACCTGTTCGGCACCCCTGGACAGGACAGGTTCTGGTTCATGTGGAACGAGCTCTCCCAGGGGGCGCTGGGCGCGGTCGTCCTGGCCGACACCCGCCGCCTGAACACCTGTTTCCACGCCGTGGACTTCTTCGAGCGCCGCGGGTTGCCCTTCGTGGTCGCGGTGAACCGCTTCGAGGGCTCCACCGTCTACCGCCACGAGGAGGTCCGCGAGGCGCTGGACATCTCCGCCGAGGTGCCGGTCATCATGGCCGACGCCCGCGAGCGCGAGTCCTGCAAGGAGGTGCTGGTGGAGCTGGTCACCCATGTGATCCAGGGCCGGAGCCCCGTCATGAGCGGGTGACACGTGCGGGTCGCCGACCCGGACAATCCCTGCGGATTCGATCCGGTATACGTTCGGAGGACACGCCCATGCAACAAGGTGCCGAACGCTACAATGTCGCGGCAGTGACCACCGGCCCCACCGGGCACCCCATCCGCCTCTCATCTGAATCCTGGTATGCGAAACTCTGACCGACTTCCCCCACGCGAACTGCCCAAGCGGCGCTCCGGCCGCCACCGCAACCCGCTGTCCTTCGACAACTGGTTCGGCACCCCCGCCCTGATCATGGCGGTCCCGGGCACGGCCGACCGGGCCAGGGGCGCCGACGGTGAGTCGATCGGTGCCCGGATGGCCGACCTCGTGCGCGCCTACCGCCCCGAGGTCACCATCCGCTACGGCCACACCGAGGGCGACGAACAGAGCCTCACCGAGGCCCTCACCGATCTCAAGGACGACCAGGGCAGCCCCCTGTCCGCCGTCGTCGTCCCGTTGGTCACCGCACCGCACGCGGGCACGTCCGCGGCGATCGAGGAGGCCGTCGCCCGGACCGGCGCCGAAGCGCGCGTCACCGAGGGCCTGGGGCCGCACCCCATGCTCGCCGAGGTGCTGCACCTGCGGCTGGCCGAGTCCGGATACGTGCGCGCGGACCGCATGCGCCTGATCAGCGTCGTCGCCCGTGACACCACCATGGCGGACGGCATCATCGTCGGAGCCGTGGGCGGCGAGGCCGCGGCCGGGGCCGCGGGGGTGAGCGCCGTGCTGCTCGCCGCGCGCCTGGGCCTGACCGTGCTGCCCGCCGACCTGGAGAACGAGGCCGCGGTCGAGCAGGTCGTGGGCCAGCTGCGCCAGGGCGGCTGCAGGCGCCCGGTGATCGCGCCCAGCGCCCTGGGGCCGGAGCTGCCCCGCGAGGAGCTGGAGGCGCTCGCCGCGCGCTTCGGCGCCAGACTCGGCGCGCCCCTGGGCGCGGACAGCCTGCTGGGCAAGATCGCCGCCCTGCGCTACGCCGAGGTCCTCAACTCCCTGGGCGTGGAGCAGCCGCCCACGGTCGAGGAGCTGCCCGCCCCGGTGGGCTCCCGGCACCGCCCGGAGTCCTGACGGCGCGCGGCCGCGACGAACGCAGCCTCCCCGACAGCGCCCCGAGGGCGCGACACGCCGTACCCCGGCACACGAGTGTGCCTCCCGGGGGCCGTCCGCACAGCGGGCGGCCCCCGTCGCGTGCGCCCGGCGCCCGGACCTGCGGTTTCTCGTCCCGAGAGCGGCCTTTAGCACATCCGGGGAAGAGAACCGCGCCAAGAAAAGGCAACTGATAGTGATCGTTTGACAGCATAAAGCAAGGATTCTTCGATAGCCTCGGCTTGACCGACCGAAAGCCGCCGGGGCGCCCTCTCGCCGCCCGGCAACCGCACAGGCCGGAGGGGGCCATGCGCAGAACCCGCGACAACGCGCCCACGATCCGGAGACAGCTCACCCGCATCGTGCTGATCCCGAGCCTGTGCTTCCTCGCGCTCTGGCTCGTCGTGGCCGCCATCGGCACCATCCGCGCCGTCCAGTTCATGGGAGCCGTCGTCCAGGCGCGGGAGGGAACACAGGTCTTCTCCGCCGCGGCCGGCGAGGTGCGGGCCGAACGCCGCCTCTCCCTGGTCCACCTGGGCCGCTTCGAGAGCACCGGAACCCGCGACGACGAGGTCGGCGCCGCCCTCGACGAGCAGCGCGAGGCCACCGACACGGCCATGGCCGAGGCCGTCGCGTTCGCCGAGCGACTGCGCGGAACCCGCGACGACGAGGTCGAACGCAGCGCGACCGACCTGGTGGACAGCGCCGGGATCCTCGACGAGGTCCGCGCGGACGTGGACGCGTACGACCTCGGGCAGGAGGGGACCATCCTGCGCTACGACGAGGTCCTGGCGGGCACCACCGGCGCCATCACCGCGCTCGTGCACACCACCGACGGCGGGGAGAACCTCACCGACGCCGTCCTGACCAGCGAGCTCATGGGCGCGTCCTCCGCCTACTCCACCGCCGACGCGCTGCTCGCGGGGACCATCGCCCGGGGCGAGATGAGCTACGAGGAGACGGCGCACTTCACCTACCTCACCGCCGCCTACCGCGACACCCTGGAGCCGGCCAGCGCCGCCATGCACCCGAGCGTGGCCGCGCGCTACGAGGAGCTGGTGTCCCTGCCCGCCTGGTCCCGGGCGGAGGAGCTGAGCCGTCGGGTGGTCACCCGCCAGCCGCTCGCCGAACCGGACGAACCCGGGCAGGGGGCCACGGGCTCGGACTGGAACGCCGACATCGACATCAGGGCGCAGTCGTGGGACGACTCCTCCGCCGAGGCCGCCCTGGCGCTACAGGACCTGGCCGGGCTCCAGGCCCGGCGCACCGTCGACCTGGCCTGGAGCGCCGCACTGCTGCGCGTCTTCCTGGGCGTGGCGGCGGCCGCGCTCACCCTGGCGGGCGGCGCGGTGGCCATCGCCGTGGTCGGCCGCTCCTCGCGCCGCCTCACCGATCGCCTGACCCACCTGCGCGAACAGATCCTGGAGCGCGATGGCGACCTGCCCGACATCGTCGACCGCGCCCAGCGCGGCGAGAAGGTCGACGTCCAGGAGGAGCTGCCGCCGCTGGACGACTGGGGGGACGACGAGATCGGCCAGGTCGCCGAGGCCTTCGACGCCGCCCAGCTCACCGCCGTGGAGTCGGCCGTGCTCCAGGCCGAGATCCGCCGGGGGGCCAACCGCGCCTTCCTGGGCATCGCCTTCCGCAACCAGGCCCTGGTCCAGCGCCAGCTCCGCCTGCTCGACGAGATCGAGTACCACGAACAGGACCCCGAGGCGCTGCGCCGCCTGTTCCGCCTGGACCACCTGGCCACCCGCGCGCGCCGCTACTCCGACAACCTCATCATCCTCGGCGGGGGGCAGTCGGCCCGCCGCTGGCGCCAGCCCCGCCCGCTCGTGGACGTGCTGCGCGCCGCCATCGCCGAGACCGAGGACTTCGAACGCGTCCGCCTGACCTCGGCGCCCCGCGTGCTCATGCACGGGCAGGTGGTCGCCGACGTGGTGCACCTGCTCGCCGAGCTGGTCGAGAACGCCACGCAGTTCTCCCCGGCGGGAACGCCCGTGGACGTCGGCTGCACCCCGGCCGCGGAGGGGCTGGTGGTGGAGATCGAGGACCGGGGTCTGGGCATGTCCGAGCGCGGCTACGCGGAGGCCGAGCGCACGCTCACCCAGCCCCCCGAGTTCGACGTCATGGCCCTGCCCGAGGACCCCCGGCTGGGCCTGTTCGTGGTGTCCCGCCTGGCGGGGCGGCACGGGGTCCGGGTCTGGCTGCGGCCCTCGCCCTACGGGGGCACCCGGGCGACCGTGCTCATCCCCGCCTCGCTGCTGGAGCCGGTCGACAACCTCGTGACGGTCGCGGGCACGCCCACGGGCCGCCAGGTGGCGAACGGACGGGAGGCCCGCGTTCCGGCCGGGTGGGGGGCGCCTCCCGCGAGGGCCGCCCTCACCACGCGCGGCCACGGCGCGGGCGGCGCGGACGGCACCGTCCACGGCCGGACCGGCCCGCAGGCGCCCGTCACGCCTTCGGGGCAGACAGGTCCGCAGCTCTTCGTGCCGGGGCCGGACCGGACCGGTCCGCAGGTCCCCGTGCCGCCTCTCGGCCAGAGCGGTCCACAGCCCTCGGTGCCGCGGGCGGATCGGGCCGAACCGCGGGTTCCTGTGCCGCCTTCCGGCCAGAGTGGTCCACAGCCCCTGGCACAGCAGCACCGGACCGGTCCGCAGGTCCCCGTGCCGCCTCTCGGCCAGAGCGGCCCTCAGCCCTCGGTGCCGCGGCCGGAGCGGGCCGAACCGCGGGTCCCCGTGCGCGCGGGCCAGACAGGTCCGCAGCCTTCCGTGGTCCCCGCCGGGCAGACCGGCCCGCAGCCCTTCTCCCCGCGGCCGGACCGGACCGGCCCGCACGGCGTCGTCCTCGCGCACACCGGACCGCAGAGGTCCGTTCCCGCCTCCGGCGGTCCCGGCGGCACCGCTCCGCCGGGGGAGCACCTCCTCCCCGACCCGCACGGCCACCCGCTCGCACAGGAACCCGTCCCCGAACCGTGGCACGACGGCGCGCTGCACGCACCCGCCCCCACACAGCAGAGGGGGAACGGTGAGAGCTGACGGCAGCCCCGGCCGCAGAACGGCCGCGCACGCCTACGGAACCCGCCCCGACCCGCCCCCGCCGCCGGTCCTCCCCGGCCCCGAGGAGGAACCCGGCCAGGAGCGCTTCCTGCGCCCCTTCGCCGTGGCCGCGGGCGACCCCGACGCCGACGCCTTCGGCGTCCCCCGGTGCGGCCCGGACGAGCCCGACCTGCTCAGCCTCGTCGTCGCCGCCCGTGTCCCGGGCCGCCACGAGCTGCTGCGGCCCGAACGCGAGGCCCTGCTCCGCCACGCCCTGCGCGCGCGTACCGTCGTCGAACTCGCCGCCGAGGTGCGCCTGCCGGTCGGCCAGGTCAGGGCCATCGTCTCCGACATGGTCGCCGACGGCTCGCTCCAGCGCTGCGGTCCCTCACGCCCGCTGGGCCGGGAGGACCTGCTGCACGCCGTCCTCGTCGGTCTGCGCTCGCTGTGACCGGTCCGCCCGCTCCCGCCCGGACCCGTGTTGCTAGCGTGCCGCCCATGCGCAGCACCGAACACATCGGCGTCATCGGAGCGGGCATCGTCGGACTGGCCCTCGCCCGCCGCCTCACCCTCCACCGCCCCGGCACCCGCGTCACCGTCCTGGAGAAGGAGGACCGGGTCGCCGCGCACCAGACGGGCCACAACAGCGGTGTCGTCCACGCCGGGCTCTACTACAGGCCCGGCTCCCTCAAGGCCACGCTGTGCCGGCGCGGCGTCGGCC
This sequence comes from Nocardiopsis sp. CNS-639, assembly GCF_000381685.1. Taxonomy (NCBI): domain Bacteria; kingdom Bacillati; phylum Actinomycetota; class Actinomycetes; order Streptosporangiales; family Nocardiopsidaceae; genus Nocardiopsis; species Nocardiopsis sp. CNS-639. The sequence goes on along the minus strand of NZ_KB906874.1, from coordinate 6,593 downwards.
TGCTCAGGGACTACTGCGCCGAGCACGGGCTGCCCTACCACGAGGTCGGCAAGGTCCTCGTGGCCGCCGACGCCGAGGACGAGGCACGCCTGGACGACGTCGAACGCCGCGCGCGGGAGAACGGCGTCCCCGGCGTCACCCGGCTGGGCCCCGAGGGCCTGCGCGAGATCGAACCCCACGCGGCGGGCGTCGCCGCCCTGCACTCGCCGACCACCGCCGTCACCGACTTCGTCGCCGTCGCCGAACAGTTCGCCGACGACGTGCGCCGGTCCGGCGGCCGGATCCTGCTCAACACACCCGTCCTGGACCTGCGCCAGGAACACGACGGCGTCCGCGTCCTCACCGGCGATCCCCGGGGCGAGCGGCTCGTCCACCGCTTCGACCGCCTGGTGGTCTGCGGCGGCCTGCACAGCGACCGCCTCGCCCGCATGGCGGGCGCCGCGGAGGACCCCCGGGTGGTGCCCTTCCGCGGCCAGTACCACGAGCTCGTCCCCGAGCGCCGCCACCTGGTGAACGGCCTGCTCTACCCCGTCCCCGACCCGCGGTACCCCTTCCTCGGGGTGCACCTGACCCGCCACGTCCACGGCGAGGTCATGGCCGGGCCCAACGCCATCCTCGCCACCGCGCTGGAGGGCTACCGGGCACGCGACGTGCGCACCCGCGAACTCGCGCGGACCCTGTCCTGGCCCGGGTTCTGGCGCCTGGCCCGCCGCCACTGGGCCGTGGGCGCCCGGGAGACCCTCGTGTCCGCCTCTCGGGCCGCGTTCGCCGCCCAGGCCAGGCGGCTGCTGCCCGAACTGGCCGCCGCCGACCTGCGTCCGGCCCCGTCCGGGGTGCGCGCCCAGGCACTGGCCCGGGACGGCTCCCTGCTCGACGACTTCCACGTGGACACCCACGGGCGGGTGGTGTGCGTGCGCAACGCGCCCTCGCCCGCGGCCACCTCATCCCTGGCGATCGCGGAGTTCCTCACCGACACGTTCGTCCCCTGACCGCCGGGGTAGGGGGCTCCGACGCGGGCCCCGTGCGTGTCGGCGGAAGTTATCCACAGGCTCGAGGACACTCTGGTACGGGCCTTCGCGGCGTCCCACCATGAGAAGTGGCGGCGGTGCGGGAGGGTCCCGTGACCGCCGCCGGAGGTGACCATGCGTGTTTTCCGGTGGGTCGCGGCGGTCCTCGCCACCGCGCTCGCACTCGTCGCGGCCCCGGCCGCAGCAAGCCCACGAGGGGGAGAGTTGGACGGATTCACCATCGGGTACCTGCCCGACCAGATCGACGACCGGACCTCGGTCTCCGACTTCGACTACGAGTGGGGCGGAGTGTCCTTCTCCAGCCGGGTGTGGGAGACGACCCTGGAGGGGGGAGGGGCCAGGGTGGTACTCCAGGTCCTGGTCATGCGCGGCGACAGGCTCACCGACCTGTCCGCCGTCCGCGACTTCCTGACCGACTACCACGAGCGCTCACCCGACTGGGAGCTCACCGAGTTCGACAACAACGGCCTCACCGCCCTGCACGGCGAGACCGAGGCGTTCTGGACGCCCTTCAGGGGGGCGGCGGTGGAGGTCCGCGACGCCTTCGGCCTCGTCGGTCAGAAGGAACTCCTGACCACCGCCCGGGGCGTCAGAGCCGCCAACCCCGCCTGAACCGGCCTCAGCAGCCCGAGAGCACCTCGCGCAGCGCCGCCTCCTCGTCCGGATCGACGGTCAGGTCCCACACGTGCTTGACCTCGATCCACGAGACCACGTAGTCGCAGTGCGAGGACTCCAACGGCGGCAGCCAGTCCGCCGGGTCGGAGTCGCCCTTGGACCGGTTGGTCGAAGCGCTCACCGCCCACAGCTGGGAGGAGTCCAGGTCGTTGGCGAAGCGCCCGCGCTCCTCGGTCGTCCACTCGTGGGCGCCCGAGCGCCAGCCCTCCTTCAGGGCCACCATGTGGTCGATGTCCAGGTCCTCCGCCTCGGTCAGGGTCTCCCCGTCATAGGGGCTGTACCAGGACCCCGACACCGGCTGGCAGTCGTCGTCGACCCGCACGTCCTCGCCGTCGCGCAGCAGGACCACCTGACGGGTGGTGCAGTTGTCCTGCACACCGCTGTCCCAGTGGGGGAAGAGCGCCCGGTCGTACCCCGGCGGGTCGCTCTCCTCCTCCACCCGCAACTCCTCCATCCACTGCCGGGCCTGCTCCACCGACGAGGAGGCGCCACCGTCCCCGGGCACGGACGAACCGTCGTCCCGGGGTTCGGCGGTGCGCTCGGGGTCCGGTTCGATCACTCCCAGCTGGTACAGCACGAACACGGCGACGGCGAGGACGCCGACCACGGCGGTCACCAGACCACCGATCTTCGACGCGGCCTTCTTGGGCATCAGGGGCTCCACAACGGGTCGGGCGCCGCGCGCGGACGGCGCGCGGTCGTCCCCACCAGCTTGGCCCATGCCGGGCAGGGCCGTAACACCGCTCGAAGCCAGGTGTTGCTCACCGGGAGCGCGCCGACGAGGGGAGACGGAAACGTCAGGACGCGAGGAGGTCGAACACGAAGGAACCCACCAGCAGCAGCCCCACACCCGCGCTGTAGAGCCGTGCCCGGACGCGGTCCGGCTGGTCCCGGAGCGTGCGCCAGGCGTACAGGACCGTGCCCGCCAGCACCAGCGCGCCCTCCACCACGGCCGCCGCCACCGGCGCCTCCCACAACCCCAGGCCCAGCAGCGGCAGCCCGCCCGCGCCACCGGGCAGGAACGGCATGTCCGGCCGGTGCACGAGCAGGTCCAGGAGCCAGTGGCTGAACACCACCCCGCCCAGGACCGCACCGGCGTCCCGACCCCACCGTCCACGGAGCGACACGTGCACCAGAGCGCCCACCGACAACGCGAGCAGCAGGTTGCTGACCAGGGCGTGGGAGTACTCCGCGCGGATGAGGAGGGACCCGTAACCGCTCAGACCGGGTGAGGCCGGGCCCCCGCTCTCCACGCCCAGCGCCGCCAGCGGAAGGAAGACCAGGTCCGGCAACTGCGTCGCGACCAGGAGCGCGCCCATGGGCAGCTCCGGGCGCCACGCCCTGACGACGCCCGCGACCCCGAAGTGTCCTGCCAGCACCGCCTACCCCCTCCCCGTGTCCTCGTGTGCCCCAGCCGCGCCGGGCACCGTGTCCGGCCACTCCTGGAAGGCGCGGACGAACCCCTCCACCAGCAGCGCGTAGGACTGGTCCACGTCCTCGGGCAGGCCGAAGCCGCCGCGCGTCTCCAGGTCCACGAACCCGTGCAGCGAACTGCGCAGTGCCCGGATCGCGTGCACAGCCTGCTCCTCGGCGATGCCGAACCCGCGCAGGACGGCGGCCAGGACCCGTACCGGGTCGGTGGCCAGCTCGGCCCTGGCCCCGGCCAGCACCGGCAGCTGTTGCAGGGCCGCGTAGCGCCCCGGATGGACGTGCGCGTAGCGGCGGTAGGCGTCGGCCGTCGCGCGCAGCGCCTCCGGGCCGGACCGGCCCACGGCGGCGCGCTGCACCTCCTCGCCGATCCCGTTCGCGCCCAGCAGCGCCACCTCCCGGCGCAGCCCCGCCAGCCCGTCCACGTGCTTGTACAGGCTGGGCGTGGCCACTCCGAGCCGCTTGGCGACCGCGGCCAGGGACAGGGAGTCGAACCCCTCCTCGTCGCTGAGCCGCGCCGCCTCCTCGGCCACCACCGCCGGGGTCAACCCCGCCCTAGGCACCGGCCACCACCTCCTGGAGCAGTGCCTCCACGGCGGGCACGACCACGTCGGGTCGCTGCGCGTGGGCGTAGTGGCCGCACTCGGGCACCATCAGCACCGAACCCCCCACCACGGAGGCCACCCGCTCGGCCTGGGCACGCGGGTCCTTCCAGTCGGGGTCCAGTTCGCCCATGACCACCACGGCCCGGGCCCGCATCCCCCCGGCGTCGGAGACGGTCTCGTTGGGCGCGTAGACCGTCCGGTACACGGCGCGGTAGCGGTCGGCCGGACGCAGCATCTCCAGGACCAGCTCCAACTGGCGCCGGTGCCCCTCGGGCTTGCGGCCGGTGTGCAACTGGTCGTAGACGGCGGTCAGGGCGCGGGGACCCCAGGGGCGCAGCAGGAGCAGACGCTGGCCGACACGGGTGAACAGGCCCTGGGAGGGCGGGCCCAGGAACGGGCCGAGCAGGGCGATGCCCGCGACGAGGTCGGGCCGCTCCTTGGCCGCGATGGCGGCGGCGCCCGCGCCCAGGGAGTTGCCCACGACGACCACGTCTTCTCCGCCCAGCTCCTCGGCGAGGGCGAGGACGTCGGTGGCCGCCGCCCGGCTGGTGTGGTCGTCGAAGGTGGTGTCGCTGTCGCCGTGGCCGCGCAGGTCCATGACGGCGACCCGGTACCCGGCCCCGGCCAGGCCCGCGCCGACGAACCGGAAGGAGTGGCGGTGGTCGAACATGCCGGGCACGCAGACCACGAGTGGTCCGGTGTTCCCGGCTCCGTAGAGGTCGTAGGCGATCCGCCCCTGAGGACGTGTGAGGTGGTGCATCGTGCTCTCCCCGCCGTTTGGCTTTCCCTGATAACCAGAAAGCTAATGTCATTAGCCAACCGGGTCAAGGGGGTCCGGCCGGGTTCTTCGTGGGGCGGGGCCGTCTCCGTGCAGGGCAGGGCCGCGCGATCTGCGGCTCCACCACAGCCGATAGCGTGGAGAGGCGGGAAAACCGGATGGCGTTCCGCCGCGTCCGGCCTACACTTCAAGGCAGATCGGGCCCCAGGGGCCCGCCTATACAACAGAGAGCAACACAGTGACCGACATCATCGACGAACTCCAGTGGCGCGGCCTGCTCGCGCAGACGACCGACCTTGACGCACTGCGCAAGGCGCTCGCCGATGGTCCGATCACCCTGTATTGCGGATTCGACCCTACGGCGGGCAGCCTGCACGTGGGCCACCTCACCCAGATCCTGACCCTGGCCCGTTTCCAGAAGGCAGGACACCGCCCGATCGCGCTGGTCGGCGGCGGCACCGGTCTCATCGGCGACCCCAAGCCCAACGCCGAGCGCCAGCTCAACTCGCTGGAGACCGTGCGGGGCTGGGTCGACAACCTGGGCGGGCAGCTGTCCGCGTTCCTGCGCTTCACCCCCGAAGGGGAGCAGCCGGAGCCGACCGACGCCGTCCTGGCCAACAACGCCGACTGGCTCGGCGAGATCAACGCCATCGAGCTGCTGCGCGACGTCGGCAAGCACTTCAGCGTCAACCAGATGCTCGCCCGGGAGACGGTGAGGAGCCGGCTCGACGGTGAGGGCATGAGCTACACCGAGTTCAGCTACGTGCTCCTGCAGTCCTACGACTACGTCCAGCTCTACCGCCGCTTCGGCTGCACGCTGCAGACCGGCGGCTCCGACCAGTGGGGCAACATCACCGCGGGCCTGGACCTGGTCCGCAGGATGGACGGAAACGAGCCGCACGGCCAGGCGCACGGACTGACCACGAACCTGCTCACCAAGGCCGACGGCACCAAGTTCGGCAAGACGGAGTCCGGCAGCGTCTGGCTCGACCCCGAGCTGACCTCGCCGTACGCCTTCTACCAGTTCTGGTTCAACGCCGACGACCGCGACGTGGTCCGCTACCTGAAGACCTTCAGCTTCCGCGACCGCGACGAGATCGAGGAACTGGAGCGCCAGACCGAGGAGCGTCCGCAGGCCCGCGCCGCCCAGCGCGTCCTGGCCGAGGACCTCACCGTCCTCGTGCACGGCGAGGAGGAGTGCCGCAAGGTCAAGGAGGCCAGCCTGGCGCTGTTCGGCCGCGCGGACCTGTCCGACCTGGACGCCCGCACGCTGGAGGCAGCCCTGGCCGAGGTTCCCCGGGCCGAGGTCGACGGTCCCGTCGACGGGCTGCTGGTGACCGACGCGTTCGCGCAGAGCGGCCTGACGCCGAGCAAGTCCGCGGCCCGCCGCGCTATCCAGGAGGGCGGGGCCTACGTGAACAACGTCAAGGTCACCGACGTGGAGGCCGTGCTCCGCCCCGAGGACGTGCTCCAGGGACGCTTCGTCGTGCTGCGCAAGGGCAAGCGCAACATCGGCGGCCTGGTCCTCAACGGCTGATATGCCGCTCCGCGGGCCGGTGCCTGACACCGGCCCGCGGCCGTGCCCGCTGATCCGGTGTCCGGCGCGGTCCGGCCGCCTCCCGCCTCCGCGTCCACGCTGCTCGCAGACCTGCTGTGAGCGCGGGGCGCGGAGCAGGGGGAGGGAGAGCTGGGCCACAACCGGGGCCGATGGGTTTCGAGCGGGAACCTTCCGGGCAGGAAGCTCGTTGTCTGAACAAAAGCCGACGTAACAGCGCGATCCCGGTGTGAGGACCGCGCACGTCACAGGGGCTCGAACAAGCCGCCCGCCAGGGGCGACAGAGTCCCGGACCGCGCGGTTGACGCGCGTACCGGGCTCCGGCTTGACGTCTGCCCCGGCCCTCCCTATACTCGGACGAGTCGCTGCGGGACGGCGAGCGGCCCTCGGGCCGACTCGGAACCGGACCGCGGCCGCGAACTCTCTTCCTCCTCTCAACCGAACCGGTTCGAGCACCGCTCTGCATCGGCTAGGCTTCGGGAGGCGCTTCCAAGGAAACACGGAAGCGAAACAGGAAACGGGCT